>OY787533.1:2105923-2406769 GCA_963678925.1 uncultured Acidaminobacter sp.
GACTGCCGGATTTGGAAGCAGCTGATTCTTTCCTGTTCCAAGATCGCCTGAAAAAATCAGGTGCTTGGTCGATCCGTTTTCAGTGACGAAGAGCTCTACACTGGCCGAACCCAGCAAGTGGCCAGCTTCCCGATAAATGAAACGGATCCCTTCGGCTGGCTGAATTTCAGTGTCGTACACGACCGGATTCAGGTATTGAAGGGCAACAAGCGCGTCTTCAACTGTGAAAAGCGGGTCAGTGCGTTCAAGACCTGCGCGTTCCCGTTTCTTATTCTCCCATGCGGCTTCGGCTTCGTTGATCTTGCCACTGTCCTTGAGCAGGATGTCTGCCAGGTCAGCCGTCGGGCGAGTGCAGTAGATCCGATTGCTGAAGCCCTTTTTAACAAGAAGCGGGAGCCTGCCTGAGTGATCGATATGGGCATGGGTTAGAATGGCAAAGTCGAGCTCTGCGGGGTTGTAGGAGAAATCCTCGGTATTGAGTGCGAGGATCGGAGCAGGGCCTTGGAAGAGGCCGCAGTCTATTATAAATTTACATGTTTCAGTTTCGATGAGAAAATTACTGCCTGTTACTTCGCCTGTTGCGCCGAGAAAATGAATTTTCATAGGGCCTCCTTTAGAAATGCGTGTGCTGCTGGATTGTGTCTGTCATATACATAGCTGAGCTTTCATAGTTCTATTTTACCCGATACTGGAAGAATCCCATCATTATTTTAGGACTTTGAAATCAAATATTGCTGTCTTTTTACAATGGGTTACAATTCATTTACGAGATGTGGTTTAATGATATGGAATCACTCTTGTCGGGTATGAAAAAATAAACCCATTGCATACGGGAATTTGTTAACGATAATTAGCGTATGGAAAACGTTCATATGCTATAATTAGGAAGATAACGTAAATTGCTGGAGAGCAGTCTGGGAGGGAAATGATTATGAAAATGCTTAAAGTCATGGAGAAGAGACGCTCCGTGAGAGAATACAAAGACAAAGCGATTACAAGCCAAGATTTGCAAGCGGTTATGGGTTTTTGCGATACATATCCAAAGCTGTCCGAAAGTGCTGAAGTTGAATTCGTGCTCCTTGAAGACGGTGCTGAAATTGCAGAGAAGCTTGAAGGTGCTGCGGGGTATTCAGGTGTCATGATCAAGGCGCCGCATTACTTGCTGGTGCTGGCATCAGGTTCTGAAGCGGCATACAAGTCAGCTGGATATGCTGGTGAGTATGTAATACTCAATGTGACTAAACATGATATAGGAACATGCTGGATTGATGGGACTCAGAAGAGTGATGAAATCAAATCACGCTTAAGCTTTGAGTCTGACAAAGCGGTTGTAGGGCTGATTGCTTTCGGATATGCAAAGCACGAGCCGAGATTATCTAATATTTATGACACAGATCCTGAAGGAAGTGCGTCAGCTCTGACAGATATGGGGTATCCTAATATAAACCCTTCATACTCGAAGGAACCTGTGAGCAACAGAATGTCTATCGATGAAATTTCGTACCTGAAGAAATGGGGCGTAGCTGTAGATTCTGACGAACTGCAAAAGCGCGGGTACGATCAAGTATTTTACTACATGAGAATGGCACCATCTTGGGGCAATCGCCAGCCTTGGCGCTTTATCCTGGATGGGACTAAAATAGTTTTGGTTATGGAACGCGATGAGCGGGTTGGAAATCATTCAGAGGAAGTTGAAGCGGGCATCGCAATGCTTTACTTTGAAGTCGCAATGCATGATATCGGTCTGCCGGGAAGCTGGAATGCCGATGACTTCAATGGTTCAGATAAGTACGATTTGCCTGAAGGCCACTTCATTGGAGGATATTACACGTTCTAGAGCGCATAGTGCCATTCATGTAGCCTGAGGAGTGTTGATATGAGACGAGACAAAATTTGGTGTGTTTTGGGTGTCTTATTGGTTGCTGGTTTCGTGATGATTCAGTTCTACCCTGCACAGGACTACGCTGCTGAAATTGAAAATTCGATTCAGTCGAGTACAGAAGAAAACGCGACGGAGCCAATTGTCATTGAATTTGAAGAAGACACGGAAAATGCAGACAGTGAACCTGCATCTGAAACTTCTGGTGAAGAAGAATCAGATGCGACTCAAGAGGAGACAGAGGGTGCGCAGGACTCCGGTGTAACGCTGGAGGAAGAAAAACTGACCCTATCTGCTCAGGATTTCAACGAAGATGGTTTCGAGGTGGTCAGACGCTACGATGCCGCACTCCCAGAAGGTCTGATTCTTGAGTTGAAGTATGATGATTATTGGATTAACACGCATTATGTTGTGGTTCTCAGCGGATCGGTGAACATCCGTAAAGGTCCGTCGACAGAGTATGAAGTAATTAGACGCGGATATTATGGGCAAAAGTTCTCTTTATCAGAAACGGTTCGCGGGCAGTACTATAATCAGTCGGAGTCCAATGAGTGGCACAAGATTTTCTGGTGGGAAAACAACGAGATGGTAAGCGGGTATGTGTTCGCGCCAATCGTTACAGCCAGAGAGTTCCGCTTTGAAGAAATGTTCAAAAATGCATCTGATTTGAAGCTTGCAGTCGATGCAACGGATACAGGCTATATTTATAATGTTGGTGACTCCAACGGGCGTGCGCCGCTTTTTAAGGGCGCATACAGCGAAGACGAGTACGAGGTTCCAAGGTATCAGGGCGCACCTGCATATTACGCACCTGACTGGAATTCTCATAATATGCGGTATATGCAAGACGGAATTCTATTCGCTATCCTTGAGGAAACAGATAAGTTCTTCAAGGTGAACGCCTATGATTTTGAAGGGGAATATTATGTCCCTAAACGTTATGTTTCGAGACGCAATGCGCCTCAGACCCTGAATCAGGTGATTGTGGTCGATATTGCGAATCAAAATGAAGGTGTATTTGAATACCGTGACGGAAAATGGTATCTGGTATCCTATTCGTACGCAACGACAGGTGCGGATACAAAATACAAAGAGCCAACTATTCCTGGAAGCTACCAGATTATCAACAAGCAGGACTATTTCAAATATCGTGATGACATTACGAAGGAGCTTGCCGGATATGCACCATTCGCACTGCGATTCAACGGCGGGGCGTTCATCCATGGTGTACCGGTCAATTATAAGAAAATCAAACAGACTTTCGTAATTCAGGACGAGGTCCTCGATGAAGAAGGCAATGTCATTCAGGAAAAGATTACAGAAGAAAGAGTTGTCGATTTGGTGGATCCTGGGCACATAGAGTACATGGGCTCGCTGGGTACAATTCCTCTATCGCACAAGTGCGTTAGAAACATTACAAGTCACGCGGAATTCCTATATGACTGGGTTGTCCTTGGAGAAGTGTCTGTCGTGGTGATTGAATAAACATGCGGTATATTTTACGATGGGGTGACCTATGAAAAAGAAATATCTGCTCATCGGCGCCGTTCTCATTGCGGGAATGGCTGCCGGGGGCACACTTATGGCAAATCAGGCCGAGGTAAAGCGCGTAGAGGCGCTTGAAGCTGAGAAGGCTGCCAAGGCATTACAAATCAAGCTGGAAGAGGAAGAAGCGCACCTTGATGAAGTCAGGAGCGCTTTTGACACGTATCTTGTTGAAATCGTACTGGAAAAGCTCGATGCGGTAAAGGTTCAGGAAGCGACGCGCATTCAGGCTGAAATCAATGCCAATACATATTATGTGAAGAAAAATGGCACGGGTGTGTATTCGGCCACTGAGAACGGGGAAGCACTGCTCAGCCTTGAACGGGGACAGTCGGTTTATGTCTCAGATCGCATTCAGGATGAATCTGGACTGGACAAATGGTATCAAATTCAATATAATTATGAAGATTTAGATTCAATCGGATGGGTGGAAGCTGAAAAGCTGACTGCCAGAAGACAGGATATGATTGCCAGGACATATGATAATGTGGACTATGAAGCGCAGACCAAGGTTGCGTCCTACGAAAGCAATCCATATGTACCTGTAAAGGGTGTGTATGTAACCGGCCACAGCGCTGCGGGTAAAAAGTTAGATCAACTGATTGAACTTGCCAACCGGTCTGCAATCAATGCCTTTGTCATTGACGTAAAAGACGACAACGGCAACATGCTCTTCTATTCCGAAGCAGCGGCGCAGTACAGCCCGTCTGCAAATGACCATGTCTATATCAAGGATATGGAATCCTTTATGGCAAAACTGAAGGAAAACAATATCTATGCAATCGCGCGGATTGTTACATTCAAGTCACCACGCTATGCCAAGGACAATCCGGACAGAGCCATACTCAGACGGTCTACCGGTGAGGTGTACCAGAGCAAAGACGGCGTACGCTGGGCTTCCCCATATGACCGGGAGCTTTGGAAGTACGATGTCGGTGTGGCGTTGGAAGCTGCAGAGTATGGGTTCAATGAGATTCAATTTGACTATGTGCGTTTCCCTGCCTCTGGTGGTGGAAAACTGGACAGCAGTCTGGATTACAGAAACAGTCAGAATGAGTCAAAACCTCAAGCGATACAAAACTTCCTCAAGTACGCTTATGAAGAGATTTCGAGCAAGGAAGTCTATGTTTCGGCAGATGTGTTCGGCTGGGTTGCTTCCGCACAAAATGATGTTGGAATTGGCCAGCACTGGGAAGCCCTTACGAATGTCGTCGACATTATGTGTCCGATGATGTATCCTAGCCACTACGGCCCTGGAAACTACGGACTCAGTGTTCCAGACGCCTATCCTTATGAAACCATAGACCGAGGCATACAGGACGCGCTGGAAAGAGACGCTCATGTCGATACGCCAGCAAATCTCAGACCTTGGATTCAGGATTTCACGGCTCCATGGGTCAAGGGCTACATCAAGTATGGCCCTGCTCAGATCGAAGCGCAGATCAAAGCGCTTGAAGACAACGGCATTAACGAATATCTGCTCTGGAATGCAGGAAACTATTACACAGAGGGCGGTATTCGATAATAGATAATATATCCTTTAAACTTAGTCCTGTGAGACTGAAAAGGGTGGAGCAAAGCGGCTCCATCCTCAGAAGAGAAGCTGAGGAGGCAAATTTCATGTTGAACCAAAAGATTGCAGGTATGCTACTGGACATCAAGGCGGTAAGTATTGTGGATGAGGACAACCTATTTACTTGGGTTTCTGGAATCAAGTCACCAATCTACTGCGACAACAGACTGACAATCAGTTATCCAGAAGTACGTTCTACGATTGCAGACGGTTTTGCCGATCTGATTAAGAAAGAGTATCCAGATGTGGATATCATAGCTGGAACTGCAACTGCAGGAATCCCCCATGCTGCATGGGTGGCAGACAGACTTGGCAAGTCCATGGTCTATGTCAGAAGTGCATCAAAGGGACACGGACAAGGCAAGCAGATCGAGGGCGTCGTAAAACCAGGCGACAAGGTTGTGCTGATTGAAGACCTTATTTCAACTGGCGGAAGTTCGCTAAAGGCAGTCGATGCACTGGTTGAAGCTGGTGCTGAAGTCATCACGGTTCTGGGTATCTTCAACTACAATTTTACCAAGATGGAAAAGCGTTTTGCTGAAGCTGGCGTTACATTCGATACGCTGACAGACTACAAGACCCTGTTGCCAATCGCCATCGAAAGAGGTTATGTGCCTGCAGAAGGCAAAGAGACCCTGCTTAAATGGTGCGAGGATCCAGAGATTTTCACAAAATAGAAAGTGTCGGGATTTACGCGAATAGTTTGAAAATAAAAACTTTGCCCTGGGTTATTTACAGCCTGGGGCATTTGTGTTATTATTTTTCTTGTGCCGCATGAAGGCATTGATATGACCCATTAGCTCAGTCGGTAGAGCACCTGACTTTTAATCAGGGTGTCCCGCGTTCGAGTCGCGGATGGGTCACCAATTAAGCGACTCATTTCCTTTGGAAGTGAGTCGCTTTTATCGTGAAAGCAAAGAACTGCACAAGAAAATGAAAGGCATCAATCATCCGTGCTTGCACGAGGGATTGATGTCTTTTGTTTTCTTGTATAGGACGCGCCAGCGTCCTGGACAACCGGAGGTTGTACAGGCAGTTCACAAGTATAAAAAAGAACCAGAACTGAAAGCGCCAGCGTCCTGGACAACCGAAGGTTGTACAGGCAGTTCACAAGTATAAATAAGAACTAGAACTGAAAGCGCAGCGTCCTGGACAACCGAAGGTTGTACAGGCAGTACGCATACGGTTCCATGAACTTATCAAAGAGAGGTTTTATTTATTCACTTAAAACCTGTATAATATGGTGGAGTGTGTAGAATCGAAGCGGTCGTGGTCCGCTTTTGAAACAATATAAGGAGAAATATAATGAGAAGAAGAAGAAAACCCGGATCAAAGGAAAAGCTGCTGAGTCATATTGAATATGTCACAGACAAGCCGCAGGCGTTTAAAGGAAAGTGGAAGAGTGACTGGTTTAAGAATGACAACCCGATCCATCTTGAACTTGGAGCCGGACGTGCTGCCTTTTCAGTCAAGTTGGCGCAGAAGCATCCGGAACTCAATTTCATAGCGGTCGAACTCAAGGAAGAGGTGATTCTTCCGGGTGTCGAGTCCGCAAAAGAGCTAGGACTTGAGAACATTGCCTTTGTTTGGGTAAACATCATGAATATACATGAAATATTTGAAAGTAATGAGATTGCACATATTTATCTGAACTTCTCGGATCCGTGGCCAAAGAAGCGTCATTTCAAACGCCGTCTGACTTACCGCGGATTCCTTAAAAAGTATGCTGAAATCCTTGAAGATAAGGGCTGGGTGGAGTTTAAGACCGACAGCGATACCCTTTTTGAGTTCACGCTGAATGAGTGTGCAGAGCTTGGCCTTCCAATGAAGGATATTGGCCTTGACCTGCATGAAAGAAATTCACTGGATGAAATCATAACGACAGATTATGAAGACAAGTATATTGCACAGGGCAAAAGAATTTTCAGAATGCTCTTCGGACTGGATCCTCTAAAGAAATAGGAGGACGTCCTTTTTCGTAAGTGAGGTGGAAACATGGGTAAATGGATTCGGCGCTTCATATATATACTTCTTGTAGTAGAAATTGTATTTGCATTGTCCGGGGCTTATGAGAAGCTGCTGGAGATGCACATTATCTCTACATTTTCATGGGAAGGGTTCAGGCTGTTTCTCAGCTGGTTCTTTGCCGTTTACATCTTCCTGCTGATGCTGCTCGTTTTCTTTGAAAACAAAAATCCGAGCAAGATGATCGCATGGCTCATAGTGCTCGCGGTGCTTCCTGGCGTCGGCTTTGTTTTCTATATTCTGTTTGGCAGAAACATAGGAAAGCGAAGACGCTCAATCAAGAAGAAGGAAGCGTATGACAATCGGATGGTTTATGCTGCGCGAATTCAGCAGGATATCATGCAGTACATCACCTACTTTGATGAAATGGATACCCCTGTGGCCAACAGGCTTTCCAAACTCCTCCTGAAGAATGCAGACGCACCATTTCTCATCAACAACAGGGTAGATATTCTAACCGATGGGGACGAGACCTTTTCGAAGATTCTCTATGCCTTGGAATCGGCAGAAGACCACATCCACATGGAGTACTACATCATCCGCGATGATCGGATTGGCAAGGAAATCAAGAACGTCCTGATGCGCAAGGCCCATGCTGGGCTGAAGGTGCGTCTCATATATGACAGCGTTGGCTGTTGGAAGCTGAGCACCAAATATCTCAACGACCTCAAGGAAGCCGGTGTGGAAATACATCCCTTCTTTCCGGTTGCAATGCCGATTCTTTCGCGTGAGCTGAACTACCGCAACCACAGAAAAATCATTGTTGTAGATGGTAAGGTGGGCTTTGTCGGAGGTCTGAATATTGGGGATGAGTACCTTGGAAGAGATGAGTCCATCGGATTTTGGCGCGATACCCATATGGTCATATGGGGGGAGGCGGTCTATGGGCTTCAAAATACATTTGTGAATGACTGGAATTATGTTTCCAAGCAGTCCATCAACTGTGATGCCCTCTTTCCCAAGCAGGACCACCAAGGCGATACGATTGTCCAGATTGCGACCAGTGGCCCCGACTCGCAGTGGCATGCCATTGAACAGGCGTATTTCACCATGATTTCATCGGCGAAAAATCGGATTTACATTACCACGCCTTATCTGGTGCCTGATGAGAGCATTATGGATGCCCTCAAAGCGGCGGCTTTAAGCGGCGTCGATGTGCGCATCGTCATTCCGGCCAACCCAGATCATTTTCTCGTGTACTGGGCTACGCAGGATAATATTGAGTCTCTGCTCGAAGCAGGTGTCAGGGTCTATGCTTATGAAAAAGGCTTTGTCCATGCAAAGCTGATTGTTGTGGACTCGGAAATATCCACAGTGGGAACTGCCAATATGGATGTACGAAGCTTCAGAATCAATTTTGAAGTGAATGCATTCGTCTACGATGTCGATGTGGCCAAACGGCTTGAAGATGACTTCTTTAACGACTTGAAAAATTGCAGGGAAATCGAGCTAGAAGCGCATCAGGCCCGAGGGCTTGGACGCAGATTCCTGGAATCTCTAGGAAGGTTGGTTTCTCCTCTGCAATAATGGTATGATATAGAGGTGTTCTCAAAGCTTAGAATGACTCTGGAGGAAATTAAATGATATACTGGATACTGATACTCATAATGATTGTTATTGACCAGGGCGCTAAGTATTGGGCGCTGAATGCACTGAAGCCGGTTGGGTCGATACCGCTGATCAAGGATGTATTCCATCTGACCTTTGCAAGAAACACGGGCGCGGCGTTCAGCATGCTGAGGGGGAAACAGTTTTTTCTCGTTCTCCTGACTTCGGTTGTGATTATTGGACTGCTGGTCCTTATGGCCAAATCAGTGAGAACAGGCGGCAACAAATATATGACCCTATCTCTTGCCATGATAGCTGGCGGAGCGATTGGCAACCTCATTGA
The DNA here is from genome assembly GCA_963678925.1 of uncultured Acidaminobacter sp. GTDB lineage: Bacteria > Bacillota > Clostridia > Peptostreptococcales > Acidaminobacteraceae. The sequence continues at coordinate 2,114,837 of OY787533.1, forward strand.
CCGTATCCGTCTGGATTACGTTGTCGACTATCTGGATTTCACTTTGATCAACTTCCCGATTTTCAATGCAGCAGATGTCTTCATTGTTGTAGGGACAGGACTTCTGGCACTTCTGGTGATTGTTTTCAATATGGAAATGCCTTCGCTCTGGTAAATGAATGAAAAACAAAAGGACCGACGAACAGGTAACTTCCCGCAAGAAGTTTCAGTTCATCGGTCCTAATTTTATGCTTGAAATCATACACATGCTTTCTATAAGCCCTTGTGTATCGCTTGTGCCAGTAAAGTAGAATCTGCGTCGGAAAGCTAGATTTCTCCCAAGGCCACGAGGGCCTTCTTAATAATGGATGGCGCGTTCGCACATTTTTCTTCCGAAACAGCACATGGTGCAAAGCGAACCCCTTTTGCAAGTGCAACCAGATACAGGTTGTCCTTTTTGATTTCTTCAGCAACAGCCTGCGGATCTTTACAAGGGACAGAGATGAAGAATCCCGATTTGAATGGGCAAGTTTTTAGGTCGATGGCCTTTGCAGCATCCATAAAAGCCTTTGAACGTGTATCAAGAAGGGCTCTGAATGCATCGCGCTCTGCATCGACTTTTTCAAGCAGAGCCTTGTCCTCGAATATGTCTGAAAGCGTACGCATCGCCGCGCGTGTACCATTTGACCATGCAGCGCGGTTGGAGAAGCTACAGACCGCTTGGAATTCTTCGGCGATTTCTTCTGTAGATGCAACGCAGATGATTGCGCCGCTTCTCATGCCGTAGAGTGTGTAGCCCTTGGACATGCTGAAACCGATGAGAACAAGAAGGTTCTTAGGCAGGTCGTTGAAGTACTTCATGAAAGAACGTGTTTCCTCAACAGTTCCCGCGAAATCAATGTAGGCAACATCTGCAAATAGGATGACTTTTTTCTCAGGATTGCGTGCACCTTTTCGAAGAATGCCCATAACCGCTTCCCACTCACTGTCTTCAAGGCTGAAGCCTGTCGGATTATGCGCTGGTGCATTGATGATCACAAGGACCTGGTCCTGTTTTTCAAGGAGTGATTCAAAGGCGCTCTGGAAAGCATCAATGTCGAAATTGCCGTCTTCAGCGAAAACGTTATAGGTTTTCAGCTTGCGGCCATGCTCTTCGCAGATTGTTTTGTAAGGTGCCCAGTACCAGTCTGATGTCAGGACGCTGTCGCCCAGATTTGTGTAGTTCCAGACGGCGTGTTTGATGGCGCCGGTTCCACCAGGTGTGGCTACTGCGCGAATGTGTCCATCGGGTGCGTAGCCTTTGAAGCACGCTTCCTGCACCGCTTCCTGATACTCAGGAATCCCTGCGATGGGTGCATAAGCTGCAAGCTCGGCATCGGAGAGTCCGCGGATGTGCGCCATGACACTCGGCAGGAAAATGAGATTTCCGTCATCGTCCATCATTGCGCCGATTGTAGAGTTTGTGACATTTTCAAAACCGTACTTTTTAGCGGCTTCCTGTGCGGATTTACTTGCGCCAAAAATTCTATCCGGCTCAACTGGACGCTTTGAATGTGGTGCAACCATAGAAAAATTCTTCATAAATATAACCCCCTATGTATAATATCTGGAGATATTATAACATAAGGGGCTGTACTTGGCGCATTATTTTTCAACAATTTTTGCAAGTGCTAAAAAAAAATTATAATTCTGATTGAAAATTGAGTCATATTACGCGCGAAAAATAAATTATACCTTGAAAAGGCAGAAGTCTTACGCTGTTTTCTGATTGAAATAGAAATTGATGCCAGAACCGAGTATAATCAGGATCGCGCCGGTCAGAGTAAGGGAATCAGGCCATTCGCCCCATATCAAAAGGCCCATAAATGTTGAAAATACAACATTTGCATAGGTGTAAATGGAGAGCTGGGACGCGGGCGCATGTCGGTAGGCGTTTGTCATGAAAAGCTGTGCGACAAGGGCTGTCAGACCAATGGCAACGAGAATGACAAGGTCTCTGGCGGTTGGCATGACAAAATGTCCTGCAATCATGAAGGGTACGGTAACCAGTGTGGAGAAAAGACAGAAATAGAAGACAATGAGCTGCGGATGGTCTGTCTCGCTCAGCTTTCGAATGGTCGTATAGGCGGCCCCTGCAAAAACCGCGCCGGTGAGGCCAATCAGTGCGGGAGCGATGTCGAAATTAAAACCGGGTTTAACAACAAGGGCTGCGCCGCAAAGTGCGAGTGCTATGGCAGCCAGCTGATGCTTTTTAACTGTCTCCCTTAGAAATATGATGGAGAGAATGATGACGAAAAAGGGAGAAAGCTTGTTGATAATCACTGCGTCAGACAGGTTGAGCATTTCGAGCGATGTATAATATAGGGCGACACCGGAAAGCCCGAATACTGAGCGCATGAATACAAGCTTACCATTGTTGGGTTTGAAAGATACCCCTCTGCGCAGCATGGGAATCCCAACGGCAATCAGGCCGATAAAGTTTCTGAAAAAAACTTTCTCAGAAAGTGGAATATGGGGGACGGACTTTACTGCCGCCGCCATAAATGCGAAAAATAGTGATGAAAAAAGGATGAGTGCGACACCTTTTTGCTTTTCTTTCATAATTGCCTCCGTTTCGTGCTTTGAATCGTGTATGGAAATGCTGTGCCTTTTATGGCACAGGCTGGCGAAATACACTTTGAAATAGCTGCCTAACCCAGTATACATTAGATTGAATGAAGTTGCCATTTCACAGCAGGGGGACAAATGACAAAAATCTGCCCCGAATTTTTAAATTTTCTTAAACATTTGCGAAATAACACTATAATATAATAGAGAAGAGCATATGAAATCATGCTACTTCAAATACAGCAGAAAAAGTATCTGCTGGAATGACCAGATGGAGGCATTCAATGAAAAATGACAAGGCGAGAAATAAAAGAAGTTTGGAACAGGGATTAACAGATTTTCTGACGAATATATTCAAAGGAATCCTATACTCGGTCATGCTGGGGATTATTGGCGTGCCCCTGAGTTGGATTATGAAATGGCCCCTTTTAAAAGGCAGCTATGTACTTGTACTTACAGCAGGGGTTCTTGCTATGTTTGTTGCCGTGATTGGGTTCATTGGCACACCCAAAACGCGATTTGAATTTTTTACGCGTATGCGCAAAAAAAATGGCAAGGTTGAGGAAATCCAGAAGGATGAACTCGAGCAGCTTGGAGAAGCGGGTGTTTCTCCTGCCATCATCGGTGTGGTGATGATGGCAATTGGCTTCATACTTGAATCTTTTATGCATTAGGGTCAATTGGTCTTGGTCGGACCGTTTATCAGAGCTCGTTTATCGAGCATATATGAATCGCTATAAAAGGGGGATTCTATGGAACTGCAAAATATCATTTTAGAGAAAAACGACGGCATCGCACTGGTTAAGTTCAACCGTCCCAAGGCACTGAATGCGCTCAATTCTGAGACACTTATCGAACTTGATGCCCTTGTGGACACGCTTGAAAAAGCTCAAGATGTCAAAGTTGTCGTTTTCACCGGAGAAGGCAAAGGCTTTATCGCAGGTGCAGACATTCGTGAAATGGCACAGCTTACAGCAGAACAGGGTCGTCAGTTTGGCGCGCTGGGTCAGTCTGTATTTAGAAAAGTGGAGCTGATGTCAAAGCCAACTATTGCTGCAATCAATGGATTTGCACTGGGTGGTGGCTGCGAGTTCTCCATGAGCTGCGACATAAGAATTGCTGGAGAAAAAGCAAAATTTGGTCAGCCTGAGGTTACGCTTGGCATTACACCAGGATTTTCAGGTACCATTCGTCTGCCGAAGCTCGTTGGTCTGGGCAAGGCAAAGGAACTGATTTATACTGGGCGCATGGTCGGCGCTGTTGAAGCGGAGCAGATCGGTCTCGTCAATAAAGTGGTAGAAATGGATGCCCTTATTGACGAAGCGATGAACATGGCGAAAATGATCGCTGCAAATGCACCGCTGGCAGTATCCTACTCTAAGGCCTCAATAAACAAGGCTTATGAAATGGATACGGATATTGGCAACACAATCGAGGAAACATACTTTGGTCTATGCTTTGCAACAGAAGATCAGAAAACAGGTATGGAAGCATTTCTAAACAAGGAAAAAGCGAATTTCACTGGAAAATAGGGATCCTTAGGAGGACAAAATGAATAAAATTGCGATTATCGGTTCGGGCACTATGGGCTCGGGCATTGTGCAGGTTTGTGCACAAGCTGGATATAATGTAGTGATGCGCGACATCAACCAAGATGCCCTTGATCGTGGTATGAAAACTATCGACAAGAACCTGGGTCGACTGGTGAGCAAGGAAAAGATTTCTGAAGCAGACAAGGCGGAAATCATGGCACGCATCAATCCGTCACTTGATTTTGCGGATATTGCAGATGCAAATCTTGTCATTGAAGCAGCAACTGAGAACATGGGTCTGAAAAAGAAAATCTTTGAAGAGCTTGATGAAAAGGTGAATGGAGACGCGATTCTGGCAACAAACACATCCTCGCTTTCCATTACGGAAATTGCTGCGGCGACAAACCGCCCCGGCAAAGTGATTGGCATGCATTTCTTCAACCCAGTGCCAGTTATGAAGCTGATTGAGGTCATTAAAGGCATCGCGACAGACGACGATACATACGATGCCATCTTCACTATGTGTGAGAAACTGGGCAAAACTGCAGTTAAAGTGGAAGAGGCTCCAGGCTTTGTCGTAAACAGAATCCTGATCCCAATGATCAATGAAGCGGTAGGCATTCTGGCTGATGGCGTAGCAACTGCTGAAGATATTGACAATGCCATGAAGCTGGGTGCCAACCACCCAATCGGACCACTTGCGCTTGCCGATCTAATTGGTAACGATGTGAATCTGGCGATTATGGAAGTCCTGTTCGAAGAGTTCGGTGACTCGAAGTACAGACCACATCCGCTGCTGAGAAAAATGGTACGCGGCGGGCTGCTTGGACGTAAGAGTGGAAAAGGCTTCTACGATTACTCGAAGTAGTGCCACATATTAAGTAAAACAGGAGAGTGAAGCCAGAGGTGGCTTTACTCTCCTTTCTTTTTGCATATGAAAAGGCCATCAAGGCGCGAGGCGAATTGATGGCCATGTTTACAACGTCAAATCTGAGTCGGGTATTGGTGAGGCAAGTACTGCATCTTGCCGTGGATGAAGACACCTTACATTTCGTGCTCTTCAACCCATGCCTTTGCTCTTTCAACGGCTTCTTCAGAAGGAATGGTCACTCTGGAGCCTTTCTTAACGTATGCAATGTCTGCCCAAGCCTCTGTTTGACTTGCGCCGATTGTCGTTCTTGTTCCGGATACTTTCATCATGGTTACATCTCCTTATATTTGAAAGTGCGTGTATGCGTTCAAAAGTGTATCTACTCATTTAAATGATATAGATAATCATTATCATTTAAACATATACCCAGTTTCCTGTCAAGTTACACTTTTGTTTATCTGTAATAAAAATGTAAACACGCATTTTTCAATATGTGATACAATGTAACGTAGTCTTGGGCGGTAATGCCCATGGAAGGGGATAGAGATGAAGTACTATTTGAAGATCTTTCTGATCTCATTCCTATGCTTTGCAGCTATGTTTGGATCGGCAATCTATGCTTTTACGCAATTTGCGCCTGAACCAGAGGCTGCTGTTCCTTCAAGTGATTCAGAGGCTATAGAAATAGGTCTGGACAATTCTGATGCGGAACCGGTGGATAACAGGACTGAGTTTCAGAAAATGGTTGATGACAGCGGACGCATAAATGTGCTTGTATTTGGTACGGATGGTGCAAGGGCAGATACCATTATGCTTGCGAGTTATGATCCAAGCAATCAGAATGTAGATGTGATTTCTATACCAAGAGACACATATCACTATGTGCCAGGACATGAGCGTAGCGATCAGAAAAAAATTAATGCAGTGTACGGATTAGGAAAAGACGATGGCGGTTCTCTTGGCATGAAGCAGGAAATCGCAAATCTGCTGGGTATTCCTGTACATTATTACGTTAAAGTAAGTTATAGCGGTGTAGCCGACATTGTCGATCTAATTGGAGGCGTTAAAGTCAATGTGCCTTTCAATATGAACTATGACGATGAGTATGCTGATCCTCCGCTCCACATTCATATCGACAAGGGCACGCAGGTTCTTGACGGCGCAAACAGTATGAAATATCTGAGATGGCGTCAGAACAACGATGGATCCAATCAGACAGGTGACATCGGGCGTATCCAGAGACAACAGGATTTTCTTATCCAGGCTGCCAAGAAGGCCATTGGACCGAAACTGCCTGTTGTGATGAAAACGGCATTCAACTATGTCAGTACAGATATGGGACTGAATGATGTGATCTACTATGCCAACTGTCTGGTAGAGTTCAACACGGACAATATTGACACCTACCGACTGCCGGGCGAATGGACAGGCTATTACTATGTCCACGATCCTGCAGAAACGGAGTCGATTCTTACAGAAATCTACGCAGAGGGCAAACTGGAAACAGCTGAGAATTAAAATAAGGGACTTTGGCCAAAATGGCTGAAGTCCTTTTTATGTCTCGAAAATTTCATACACAAAGACAGGACGATTTTGGAAAATTGAAGGACCACGCTATCATGCACCTGTTATAATAGACCTAGTAGCAAGTGGACTTTTAAGCAGGAGGCGTTTGCTTTATGAAGAGAGCTAGAAATCAGCTTGAAATGGTGTTGCTTGCCCTTGTTGTCGGAGTCATTACCGGTGTACTGGGGATGGTTTTCAATGCCCTGGTAAGAAATCTGATCAGCACCATCATGCGGTATCATCCCATATCCTTTCAAATGCGCATGCTTATTGTTCCCATATCAGGGGGGATCCTGCTGGGACTGATTCATAAGTATTACATCAAGGGGGACTTGTACGGGTTTGATGTGACAGGGGTTATGGAGGAAATACGCTCGATTAACACCTATCTTATGAAACCCACTATGGCGCTGGTGAAGACGGCATCCACCATCATAACCTTGGCAATCGGATGGTCAGTGGGGCGTCATGGTCCCATTGTCTATATTGGCGGTGCTGTAGGGTCGTGGATCGGCTATACATATAAGTTTAAGCGGGAGAACATTAAAATTCTTATCGCGTGCGGCGTCGCAGGCGCATTGGCGGGCGTGTTCAATGAACCTGTATTTGCTATACTTTTTGTTCTTGAGGTCATCCTCCACAAGGATGGTCTGACATATTTCGCACCGGTGACTGTATCGGCCATAGCCTCAGCTACGGTGCTTCATCTGTTTGGAATCAATGTTCCCTTCATCGAAATCGCGGGAACCTTCACCTTCGGGTCCAGCAGGGAGTTCATCTGGGTGATTGTCACAGGAATTGCCATGGGCGCCTTGGCGGTTGTTTACATTCGGATGATTAAGGGCGTGAAAAGGCAGCTGGTCAAAATAGACGCACCTGTTCTGAAAGGACTTTTGATCGGCGTCGCAATTGCAACTGTCGGCTATGTCTTGCCTGAGGTGTTTGATCTTCATCTTGGAACAATTGCCTATATCGTGACGGATGGCATGGGTGTTAAAGCGCTTCTTGCACTGGTTGCTGCGAAAATCATTTTGACAGCACTGTCACTTGGTTCGGTTGGCGTAGGCGGCGTGTTCTCGCCGGGACTGACAATCGGCGCGGCAGCAGGGTATTTGACGGGTGCGCTGTATCAAATGCTGCCCATAGGGATTGTCGGTGGGCCCAACACCTATGCCCTGTTTGGCATGGCAGCTTTTTTTGCAGGATTTGCAAATGCACCGCTTTCAGCTACCCTGTTGGCGGTGGAGCTTACGGGTCAAAGCGATTTGATTCTGCCATTTTTGATTGCCTCTGTAGCAGCGAGCATTACGACGGAAGTCATACAGAAGGACAGTATTTATGGGCACACCAATCTGGTTAGAATGGATTAGCAGATAAGGGCGTTTTAAGACGTTCTCTAGGTGTCGGTCTTTTGAAGTTTTTTACAGTCTGTCATCTTGTCGGTTTTGTCTATAAAATAAGGGATGAAGCATATGCTTCATCCCTTTCTTTATCATGTAATGAATGGGTGTTTAATTGTTTTCCACAAGCTGATGTCCCAGCTTTGAAATGTCGCCAGCGCCCATGGTGAAGATGAGGTCGCCGTCCTGCACGTGTGTCAGTAGATGTGCTTCTATTTCATCGAATGATGCAATGTAAGTCACGTTCTTGCCCTCTTCGCGTATTTTTGCGGCGAGGTCCCTGGCGTGAACAAGGTTTTCATCTTTCTCGCGCGCTGCATAAATATCGGTGATGATGACTTCGTCAGCATCGCCAAAAGCAGTGGAGAATTCCAAAAGAAGCTCATGTGTTCTCGTGTATGTGTGTGGCTGAAAAACACAGATGACGCGGTTGTGCGGAATTTTCATCGCACCGCTGAGTGTCGCCTTGATTTCAGTCGGATGGTGGGCGTAGTCGTCAATGACGCGTGCACCCTTGAGCTGACCGAGCTCTTCGAATCTGCGACCGGCATTTTTGAAAGTGGACAAGGCGTCTACAATCGTTTTGTCATCAATGCCAATGTGGTGAGCAAGCGCAATTGCACAAAGCGCATTATAGATATTGTGCTGACCTGGGATGGACAGCTTGCAGGTCATGACCGTCTTTTCTTCAAAGACGACATCGAACTGCGGATACCCCTTGTCGCTGAAGGTGATATTCTTTGCCTGATAGGTTGCATCCTGTGTGATGCCGACCGAGATGACCGGACAATCGACATGGTTGATGACCTTTCTGGCATTATAGTTGTCTGAGTTGATGATGAGTGCGCCTTTTTTAGGTATTGACTGTGCGAATTTAATAAAGGAAGCAATAATCTGATCCAGATTCTCAAAGTAGTCGAGGTGATCCTCGTCGATGTTGAGAATAATGCCGTGTGTTGGCTTGAAATTTAGAAAACTGTCCTTGTACTCACAGGCTTCCATGACGATGATCTCATCGCTTTTACCAATGCGTGCATTGCCGCCGAGCGCCTCTAAATAAGCGCCCACGAGCAGGGTGCCGTCCCTGTCGGAATTGGCAAGAATGACAGAAAGCATTGAAGTTGTTGTTGATTTTCCATGTGTACCGGAAATGGCAACACTGTTTTTGAAGCTTTCCATGAGTTCGCCCTGCATTTCGGCGCGTGTCAGGGTTTCAATGCCCATTTCACGTGCCTTGGCAAGTTCGACGTGGTCGTCCTTGACAGCAGTTGTGTAGACGACAAGATCGGCGCCGACTACGTGGTCCTCATGGTGACCGATGTGAATCTTAGCTCCTTTTTTGACCAGTCCTTCAGTAATGGAAGAACTTTTCAGATCAGAGCCTGTGACGATATATCCTTTAGAAAGTAAAATCTCGGCAATCCAGCTCACACCAACACCACCGATGCCGATGAGATGCACGTGCCGTATATGTCCATTTAATATACTCATTATTATACGCTCCCGATAGCTTTTATGCTCATAGCACCAGAATTATATCATAATTCATGAGGAATGGAAAATTAATAGTGGTATTTGGGACAAGAAGAGGAAAATAGTTCTATATAAAACATTTATAAAGAAAAGACCCGCGGGACACAAAGAATGTTCGGTTTACTATTGAATATTAAATGGAAACCGAATAAAATAGTATATTATAATACGAACATTCGGGGTGTATATCATGAGTAAAATGAAAAGAAACGAGCGCATAGGCGCAATTGTTAAAATCCTATGCGACAGACCCAATAAGGTCTATACGCTGAATCATTTCACAGAAATGTTTCAGTCTGCAAAATCAACAATCAGCGAGGATCTGGTGATTGTAAAGAAACTGATGGAAAACCTGGAGCTTGGCAGGGTGGAGACCATTGCGGGTGCTGCTGGCGGAGTGAAGTACATTCCGTATGTGAGCCCGGAAAAGAAGCGTGGACTGGTTGACGAACTCTGCGAGGTCATAGGGGATCCGAAGAGAATTATCCCTGGTGGCTTCGTATATATAGCGGATTTGCTCTATAATCCCAGCTATGTAAAGCGTGTTGGTGAGATTTTTGCCGAAAAATATGCGGATCAGTCAATAGATTATGTTATGACGGTGGAAACTAAGGGTATACCACTAGCAATGATGACTGCTAGTCATCTGAATGTGCCGCTTGTCATAGCAAGACACAAAAATAAAGTTACAGAAGGTTCTACTTTGAGTATAAACTATGTATCAGGTTCCACTGGACAGGTTCAGACGATGTATGTATCCAAAAAGGCCATCAAGCCTGGATCGAACATCCTCATCGTAGATGATTTCATGCGTGCGGGCGGTACGGCTAGAGGCATGGCTGACCTGGTGAGCGAGCTCGATTCCAATGTCAGCGGCATCGCAGTTCTCATTGAGACGCTGCAGCCAAAAGAAAAAATGGTTAAAGGGCATATTTCAATTCTTAGACTGGATGAATCCAATAAGGAAAATGTGCGCGTATTCCCGAGTGATGGGCTTATAAACGAATAGAGTCATGGGTGAAACGTGTTCTGTTTTCTAGTTTGACTGAGAATTTTCATAATTATTTTAAATTTTCAGATATTTTGAAGGAAAAACTGTCCTGATGCCGAATAGTAAAAGATACGCATTTTGACCAATGATTCTGGAGAAAGGTAGGGAACGCACGTATGAATGTAACCGATGTCAGAATTCGAAAGCTTCGAGATGAAGGTAAGATGAAAGCCGTGGTTTCCGTGACGTTTGATGATGCATTTGTTGTTCATGACATCAAAATCATTGAAGGACAGAACGGTCTTTTTGTAGCGATGCCGAGTCGTAAAATCGGCGAGGCGGATTACCGGGATATTGCACATCCAATCAATCAGGAAATGCGAAATCTTCTGACCGATGTAATCTTCGAAGAGTACGAGAAAGCGAAACACCAAACAGATACAGATGATGTCCATGAAGAAAATGCGGACGAAGAATAAGTACGATCGTTTAAACCAACCAGGTGCATGTGCGCCTGGTTTTTTCAGTTCTATAACCCTATATGACGGGTCAGGGGACATAGTCATGGCGGTCGCGATAGAACGAAATCCGATTTTTTTTACAAATCGGAAAAAAAACTCGTAATCCTGCGGCAATGATGTATAATGGTTAAGGCTCAAACATATAAAATGATGAAAATGCGTATTTTTGTTCGTGTCTATGCTTCGCATTCAATGTCTGAAAATGGTATAATGCGCATAGAAATAAGACAAACCGGGAGGACAAAATGGGAAAACTCATGTCAATTATTCTGGCGGCAGGTGCCGGAACGCGTATGAAATCAAAATTGCCGAAGGTGCTGCACAAGGTATGTGGTCAAACACTGGTAGATCATGTTGTGGATGCTGCACGAGAAATTGGTTCGGAACACGTTGTTGCTGTTGTGGGACACGGCCGTGAGGCAGTACAGGCACAGCTTGAGCCGCGCGGTGTCAAGTTTGCCGTACAGACAGAGCAGCTTGGTACAGGCCATGCCGTTCTAGTGGCATCGGACCACATTGCAGATGACGAAAACGTTCTTATACTTTGCGGAGATACACCGCTGATTGAGCCTGAGTCTTTAAAGGGACTGGTAGAGCTGATGGAAGAAAAGGCCTATAGCGGCGTCCTAATGACGACGTTCGTGGACGATCCGACAGGCTATGGCCGCATTCTCAGAGATGCAGAGGGCAACGTCGCAGGTATTGTGGAGCATAAGGATGCAGATGAAGTCCAGCGTGCCATCAAGGAAATCAATCCAGCAGTTTACTGCTTTAAGGGTGATGTCCTAAAGAAAGCGCTCAGCGCCCTTAAGAACGACAATGCACAGGGTGAATACTACCTGACAGATGTTATAGAAATCATTCGAGGCTATGGGCATAAAATCGGCGGATTTGCCGTAGAGGACCCAGCTCAGATGCTGGGGGTCAATTCAAGAGTACAGCTACATGAGGCTGAACGCATTATGCAGGCCCGTATTATGGAAAAGCTCATGGTTGAGGGTGTCACCATCATCAACGCAGGCAATACATATATAGAAAAGAAAGTCAGAATTGGCAGCGATACGGTCGTTTATCCAGGCGCATTCCTTACAGGGGAAACGGTAATTGGTGAAGACTGTGTCATCGGTCCCAACGCACGTATTGAGAACTGCACGCTTGAAAATGACGTAGAAGTACGTTCTTCTACCATGGTGGACAGCAGTGTGGACGCGCATACAAAGGTGGGTCCTTATGCTTACCTGAGACCAAACAGCAAAATCGGGCAGCATGTCAAAGTCGGTGATTTTGTGGAAGTTAAGAACTCAACGATTGGGAACCATTCAAAGGTCTCTCATCTAGCATATATAGGCGACGGAGACGTCGGAGAAAATGTGAACATCGGCTGCGGTGTCGTATTTGTCAATTATGATGGCAAGAACAAGAATAGAACCAAGGTAGAGGATGGGGCATTTGTTGGCTGCAATGTCAATTTGATTGCGCCGGTTACTGTGGAGAAGAACGCATACGTTGCTGCCGGTTCCACTGTGACAGAGGATGTTCAGGAAAAGGCCTTGGCTGTTGCCAGAGCTAGGCAGGTCAACAAGCCTGGTTGGGTGGATAAGAAGAAGCTATTTAAATAAGAGGGGATTTCCTCTTACGTGAGTTTTTTAGTGATTTGGAGGTCAAAATGCATAGCAAGGGTAAAGCAATTAAAATCTTCGCAGGTAACTCGAACAAGGAGCTTGCAAAAGCAATTTGTGCAGAGCTGGGCGTGCCGCTAGGTGACGCAGATGTTACCAACTTCAGTGACGGAGAAATTGCTGTCAACATTAGAGAAACAGTTCGTGGCTGTGATGTTTACATCGTTCAGTCAACATCTCGTCCAATGGTAAACCGTTACCTGATGGAACTGCTCATTATGATTGATGCACTAAAGCGTGCTTCGGCAGGCAGAATTACAGCGGTTATTCCTTACTACGGATACGCTAGACAGGATAGAAAAGCAAAGGCGAGAGATCCGATCAGTGCTAAGCTTGTAGCTGACCTGATTGCAGCTGCTGGTGCAGACCGCGTGCTGACAATGGATCTGCATGCTGCGCAGATTCAGGGATACTTTGACATTCCGGTGGACCATCTTGTGGGTGGCCCAATCCTTTCTGAGTACTTCCTCAACAAGCAACTTGAAGATGTAACTGTCGTTTCACCTGACCTGGGCAGTGTTACGCGTTCAAGAAAGTTCGCTGACCGTCTGGACGCGCCAATTGCAATTATTGACAAGCGTCGTCCTAAAGCAAATGTATCAGAAGTCATGAATGTTATCGGTGAAATCGAAGGACGCACATGTATTCTGATTGATGACATGATTGATACTGCAGGCACAATCTGCAATGCTGCAAACGCGCTGATGGAAAGAGGCGCTAAGGAAGTTTACGCATGCTGTACGCATCCTGTACTTTCGGGTCCTGCACTTGAAAGAATCAAAGAATCTGTAATCAAGGAACTGGTTGTTCTTGACACGATTTACCTGGATGAGCGTTTTGACATTCCAAACCTGAAAGAGCTTTCTGTGGCACCGCTATTCGCGGAGTCGATTCGCCGAATCTTCCACAATGATTCTGTAAGCAAGCTGTTCGATGAAAACTAAAATAATTCAAAAATCGCCATGCCTTTGCATGGCGTTTTTTTTATGAGCCGAATAAAAAAATCTTCTTGTCCTTGTCCTTGAAAACCTAAAGATTTGTTAAGGTGCTATACTCCTATTTGTAATGGGTAAGAATAAGGCATGGATTATGACGGGAGGGGGATTATAATGGCAGGAAAAAAAGACAAGGCTAAAAAATCAAAAGTGAAAAAGGTTGAGAACGCATCGACAAAAATCAAGCACCGAAGTATGGGGACAATCATCATGGTCATGTTCCTTGCCGTGATTGTTACGTCCCTGAGCATACTGGGCTATATTTCCTATCTGACAGGGACCAACATGCTTAAGGACAATTTCAAGGAAATGACCAGTGAACTGCTGAATAGTGTGGACAAGTCCACGGTCAATTATCTGGACAGGTTCGAGTACATTGTAGAGTATCTGGCGCGGGACTCCAATATTACCAGTGTGGATACCTACGCGGACTCATTGCCGTGGATGCTCAAGGTTTTGGATAATGTTCTGGAGTCGGAATCAGAAGTGCTGAACGCTTATTATGCGGTTGACGGCGGGGATTTCCATGTGCGCCCATCTGCAGATTTGCCAGCTGATTTTGATGCGACGACGAGACCTTGGTACTTGGCAGCCAAGGAAGCCGGTGGGTCGGTTGTATGGACAGACCCTTATCAGGATACTGCCACAGGTCAAACCGTGGTTACTGTAACGAAAGCCGTCTATGACGGTGGCAAGTTTGATGGCGTCGTGGGAATCGATGTTTCCCTTCAGGATATTGCAAACATGCTCAATGAAATGCAGATTGGGGAGAGGGGCTATCCGATACTTCTGGATAAGAACCTGGTCGTTCTGACGCATAAGAACCCTGATGTCATCGGAAGCGTAGGGCCGGTAACCGCCGTAAATGAGGCCATGGTGGCCAGTGAAGCGGGTTCGGTTGACTACAGGTGGGAAGAAGCTACGGGTATGGAAAGCAAGTTTGCCGTATTCACAACCATTCATAAGACGGGATGGCGCCTCCTTGCTACGATGTATATGGACGAAATTGAGAAGGAAACCACGCGCATACTGAGGAATATTCTTGTGGTCGGGCTCTTCACCTTGGTAATCAGTATGCTGGTAGCATGGGCCTTTTCAAAGCGTATATCGAAAAATGTGGGTGCCATGGTGGCTTCCATGGAACTGGTCAAGGATGGTGATTTGACCGCAACACCAGAGGTCAGCTCCAATGATGAGCTCAAGGTCCTCAGTGTCTATATTGGCGATACTCTGGATGAACTCGGTGCCCTAATCGGTAAAATCAAAGGTGTTTCAGACGAAATCACCCATGCGGCTGAAAATCTGGCTGCAACCAGTGAGGAAACCAGCGCATCCGCTGAAGAGGTGTCCCGTACGGTGGAAGATATCGCCAAGGGTGCCCAGGACCAGGCGCATGACGCTGAAAAAGGCGCTATGATTGCAAGGCAGCTGTCAGATCGTTTCAAAGTCCTTACTGAAAATACAACACGCATCCAAAGCTCTGCAGAAGAGGTTGAAAATGCCAACATGCAGGGTATGACAGCCATTGAAGGCCTGCGCGAGAAGAGCAAACTGACCGATGAAGCCAATGTTGAAATCGGACAGGTCATTGACGAACTGAACAGCAAGACACAGCATATTGGAACAATACTCGACACCATCAGTTCCATTTCTGAGCAGACCAACCTGCTTGCCCTCAATGCATCCATTGAGGCGGCCAGAGCAGGTGAACACGGCAGAGGCTTTGCCGTTGTTGCCGAAGAAATTCGAAAACTGGCTGAGGAGTCTGCAGGTGCTACAGATGAAATCAGGGATATTGTCATGAATATCCGTTCTGATAGTGAGAAGACCGTTGACAGCATGAGTAATGTGAAGAAGATCAGTGAAGAGCAGTCGCTGGCGGTTCAGGATGTGAACAGCTCCTTCGCCATCATTTCGAAATCGATTGAAGGCATTGCCGATCAGATTCAGGCCATTGTCAAGAGTGTCAACGTCCTTAATGAAGATAAAGATCAGATTGTATCCTCAATCGAAAACATATCTGCAGTTTCAGAGGAAACGGCAGCGGCGTCTGAGGAAGTCACAGCGACCGTTCAGCAGCAGAATATGGCAGTGGATGAGGTTGCGCGTGCCGCAGAACAGCTGAACTACATGTCCAAGACCATGAGTGAGAATATCAGCAAATTCAAAATCAAGTCTTGATAGCCTGTATTCAGGTGCCCTGTAAGGTGAAACCTGTAAGACCCGGAGAAGATGCATAATCCAATCCGGGTCTTTGTTTACGTGGGCACATATTAAATCGAAATGAGATTTATGCCCACATTCTTGAAAGAGTCTGACGACTTTGGTATAATGAGCGCCGCGAGAAGTTGTCACAAAGGACAGAGGTGATGAAATGTATGTAGTAGTAGGACTTGGAAACCCTGGAAAAAAATATGACGGCACCCGTCATAATATCGGGTTTGAGGTTATAGATTATTTGAGCGTGAAGCTTGATATACCAGTGAATAAGATTAAGCACAAGGCGCTGATTGGTGAAGGGCGTTTAGGGACCGAGAAAATAGTGCTTGTAAAACCCCAGACGTACATGAATCTGAGCGGTGAATCCGTAATGCAGATTCTCTCATATTACAATGTCGATATGGAGAAACTGATTGTCGCCTATGATGATATTGATACGGATTTTGGCAAGCTTCGAATCCGAAAGAAGGGCAGCGCCGGAACACACAATGGCATGCGCAACATCATTTTCCTATCGAAAGATGACGGGTTTCCCAGGGTGCGCATGGGGATTGGCAGGCCAGAAAACGGTAGAGATCTTGCAGACTATGTTATCGGCCGTTTTTCCAAAGAGGAAGCCAAAGCGGTTGTCGCTGTTGTGAAAAACGCAGGGGATGCAATTGAAACCATGATTACCGATGGCGTGGATTTGGCAATGAATCGCTTCAATGGGTAAATGGAAGTGGAGCTAGACAGGAGAAGAAAATGAAGCAAGCCTTGTTTCAACCCTTTGAGAACGCAAAAGCGACAAGAGCCCTGGTCCGAAGTCTGGATGAGGGCTATGGCAGTATATCTGTAACCGGTGTATGGGGGACTCTCAGCGCCCAGATGATCGCTTATACGAATTTAAAAACTAATGCTGCAAACCTTGTGATTGCAAGTTCTGAGGTAGAGGCAAAGGCACTTGTGGATGACCTGAATGCATTTGGGGATGTGGCTGCCTATTTTCCTGCGCGTGAAATGGTCTTCTTCGATATGTACGCACACTCGAATCAGAACATCCACGAACGCATTGGCGTGATTGAACGTCTTATCGCAGGTGAAACCCTGACGGTTGTCACCACTTCTGAAGCACTGCTCATGCGTCTTCCTGCAAAAAAATTGTGGGAGGTCAATCGGCTCAAATTTGAACTTGGCAATTCCTACGACCTAAAGGCCACCCTCCATACCCTAGTCAATATGGGTTATGAAAGTGTGGATATGGTCGATTCCAAAGGCCATTTCAGCCTAAGAGGCGGGATTTTGGACGTTTACGCACCTGGAATGGATGAGCCCGTGCGGATTGAGTTTTTCGATGATGAGATTGATTCCATAAGAACCTTTGATCCTTCAAACCAGCTGTCAAAGGATAAAATCGACAGCGTAAACGTTGGACCATGTAGGGAAGTGCTGCTTGATGACGCGGCGCGCAAAAGACTGGATGAGAAAATCAGCGCACACCTGCCGGCCATAGAGAGCGAAGAGCTGGCTCAAAAGCTGGCACTGCTCAAGGAACATATCAACGAAGAGGTCTATGTTGACGGACTGGACAGATATTTTGACCTCATGTACGCGGAAGACGCGACACTGATGGATTTTATGCCGGTGCGCGCACCCATCTACATATCGGAACCGAGCCGGACCCATGAGCGGGCAGACCGTTACATCAGAGATTACCGGGAACGCTTCAAGAATTATTTTGAAAGAGGCGCGCTCCTTGCCGACCAAATCAACAATATTTACAGCTATGACCGGATTTTAGAGGACATTGGAAGGCATCCTGTGATTCTCATGGACAATCTGACCAAGCGGATTGACGATTTCAGACTGGACCAGATCATTCATTTCCAGACAGTGGAGGCACCGCTCTTTCACGGCAAGCATTCTGCTATGGCAGATGAAATCAAGCAGTGGCTCAAACGGGATTACCATATTGTTCTTGCGGTTTCAACCCTTGAAAAGGGCGAACGCCTGAAGCGGATTCTCGATGATTACGAGGTCGACTCCGTGATTGTCAAAGAAATCGACAGTGCCGTTGTGTCGGGCAAAGTTCTGATTTGTCCCATTAACCTCAAGCACGGATTTATCCTGCGAGATATTCGCTATGCAGTTCTGACAGACAAGGAGATTTCCGGTGTCCACAGAAAGACACGGCGCAAGAAACGCTCTGGACAGCTGATCAAATCCTTCAACGAATTGTCTGTGGGGGATTATGTTGTTCATGAGGCCCATGGTATCGGCAAGTATGTGGGCATCGACCAGCTGGTCGTGGACACACAGAAAAAGGACTACATGAAGATTTCATATTCCGGCGATGATGTGCTTTATATTCCGGTTGAAAATATGGATCTTATTCAAAAATATATTGGTAATGAGGCTGCAAAAACAAAGCTGAGCAAGCTCGGCGGCGCTGAGTGGAAACGTGCCAAGGCAAAAGCCAAAAAATCCATAGAGGATATGACCGACGAACTTCTTGCCCTTTATGCGTCAAGGCATGGAAAAATCGGTTATGCCTATGGTGCGGACACGGAGTGGCAAAAGCAGTTTGAAGACATGTTTCCATATGAGGAAACACCAGACCAGCTCAAGTGCATTGGGGAAATCAAACTGGATATGGAGAAGGGTGCACCTATGGAGCGCCTTCTTTGCGGCGACGTTGGCTTTGGCAAGACCGAGGTTGCTATTCGAGCGGTGTTTAAAGCCGTTATGGATTCAAAGCAGGTTGCATTCCTCGTTCCGACAACATTGCTTGCCCAGCAGCATTATGACAGACTTAAGGAACGTTTTTCAAAGTTTCCGGTCAAAGTGGAGATGCTCAGCCGTTTTAGAACGCCAAAGCAGCAGGAGAAGATTGTCGAAGACCTGCGTGCGGGTGTTCTCGATGTTGTGGTGGGAACCCACAGGGTTCTGTCGACCGATGTGAAGTATAAGGATCTGGGGCTCCTGGTTATTGACGAGGAACAGCGATTTGGCGTCAAGCATAAGGAGAAAATCAAACAGCTCAAGGAGTCTGTCGATGTGCTGAGTCTTACGGCAACACCGATTCCGAGAACCCTGCACATGTCCATGATAGGCATACGGGACATGAGCATTATTGAAGATCCACCAGAGGACAGATATCCTGTTCAGACCTATGTCACCGAATACGATGAGAATCTGATCGCAGAAGCGATTGAGCGTGAAATAGACCGAGGAGGACAGGTCTTCTTTGTCCATAACCGTGTCAGTGATATCGATCAGGTAACCGCCCGTCTGGCCAAACTGGTTCCAGACGCACGTATACAGTTTGCACACGGTCAGATGAGTGAAGTCAAGCTTGAAAAAATCATGATGAACTTTCTGAATCACGAGTTCGATGTGCTCGTATGCACGACCATTATCGAAACAGGACTGGATATTTCAAACGTGAACACCATCGTCATCAACGATGCGGATAAGATGGGGCTCTCCCAGCTCTATCAGTTGAGAGGGCGGGTAGGCAGAAGCAATCGCATAGCCTACGCCTATCTGACCTATGCCAGGGACAAAGTGCTTCCTGAAGTTGCGGAGAAACGGCTGAAAGCAGTCAAGGAGTTTACTGAGCTGGGGTCAGGATTCAAAATTGCAATGCGGGACCTTGAAATCCGTGGAGCTGGCAATATTCTTGGCGCTGCTCAAAGCGGTCACATGGCGACTGTCGGCTATGAGATGTTTGTAAAAATGCTTGAAGAAAAGGTACGTGACATCAAGGGTGAAGAAGTCATTCCGCAGATTGATACCACGGTTGAGTACAACATTAGTGCATTTATTCCAGATACCTTTGTCACCAATCCCCAGCACAAGCTGGAACTTTATAAAAAGATATCCTCAATTCGGAATCAGGAAGACGCATTCTCCATTGAAGAAGAAATCGAAGACCGTTACGGAACCCTGCCGACCGTTGTCTACAACCTTATTCGGATTTCCTACCTCAAGGCCCTCGGTATGGCGGTGCGCATCCATCTGATCAAGGAAGAAACCCTGTCCTTCAGATTTGAGTTTGGCGATGACCGCATGCTCAAGCCGGAGACGATTGCCCTTGCAACGCAGAAGTTTGGCAGACGCATTCTATTCAATCTGGGATCTCAGCCACACTTCATCTACAAGTTTCCGAAGAAGCCGGCATCCAGAGAACAGAAGCTGATGGAACTCATCAAGGTCATGGAGGATATTGTCGGTTTTCAGAATGGTGAATATAAGATATAATGACGAGTAGAGCACATTTATGCGAGAATCGATACAGAAATATATTAAGGAGTGGATTATACTATGGGCTTAAAAAGGAACCTTACGCTTGCGGTCACGTTCGTGCTGCTGGCGGCGTCGATTCTGACCGGGTGTCAGCCGGGCGACGGTAACAATGCCGGCAGTCAGGGATCTGGAAAAGACGAAGTGATTGTTGCGACTGTCGACGGAGATAGCATTACGAAAACAGCATATGACAGCAATTTTGCACTGATGGAGAATGCCTACAACAGCATGTTCGGTGAGAACATCTGGACGCAGGAAATCGGCGGCAGACCTGTGAAGGAGATTGTGCAGGAAGAGCTGCTTGAGAACATGATTCGCGAAAAGCTGATTGTTGACTATGTTAAGGACAGCGGCTATGAGGTCCCAGAAGCAGATGTTCAAGAAGCCTATGACAATTTTGAAGAGGTTCTTGAAACAGATGCGGAAACAAAAGCCTTCTATGATGAAATGAATTTTGGAGAAGATTTCATTAAGAATCAGATAGAATCACAGTTCATTGCAGAAGAGTTCAATGCCATGATCCGAAGTGAAATTGAAGCAGATAGTGAAACCCTTGAGGGACTCTATGGAACAGAAACGGTACTGGTGAGCGCGAGTCATATTCTTTTCAATGACGATGCGACAATGAAGCTGGTACAAGGAAAGATTGAAGCGGGCGAGGATTTTGCCGAGCTGGCTACAGAATACTCACAGGACCCTGGAAGTGCATCGAATGGCGGAAGCCTGGGATACTTCCCGCGTGGGAAAATGGTCCCGGAGTTTGAAGATGTGGCCTTTGGCCTTGCAGTCGGTGAAATCAGTGAACCTGTCCAGTCACAGTTTGGCTATCACATCATTAAAGTCGATGATGTTCAAACCATTAAGGATCTTGAGGAAACAGGCGCTTCAGAAGAAGAAATTAGTGTCTATAAGCAGTCCATTATTGATTCGCTCTCGCAGAAGGCCTACGCTGAAAAAGTGTCAGCACTTGTTGATGAAGCTAAGGTCGAAAGATTTCTTGAAAATATAAAGTAATAAAAAAACGGCTGTGGTGCCTACCACAGCCGTTTTTATGTATCCTTATTTGTGATACTCAAACATGAGATCAAGGTCTTCTGAAAGTGCCTGAAGATCTTCTTCATGCTCAACCTCGTCTTTGAGAATCTGCATTGCCATATCATAAGTGATGAAGTCCACGCCTTCAGTCTCTTTCATCAAGGCGTTGTATACTTCTATTGCACACTGTTCACCCTTGATGTTCTGATCGAGAATGGCTTTGACGAATGGGTCTTCAGGTGTTTCGTACCCGCAGTTTGTCCACTTCATCCAATCCGAAGGTGTGAGGATCGGTGTTCCACCAAGCTGAAGAATCCTGTCAGCAACAAGTTCCGCATGTGCCATTTCCTCAGTAGCATGTTGCAATAACTCTGCTGCAATGGATTCCTTCATAGGTCCCTTGATGACTTTCGCACCAATCCAATATTGGTAGTGTGCCAGCCATTCATCTGCAAGCGCTTTGTTCAGCAGTTCGAGAATATGATCCTTTTTGTCGCCAACGAGTTTCTGACCAAACGTGCCCATAAAAATGCCTCCTTCTTGTTTTCGTATGATGTGTAATTTTATCCCAACTCACTTACTATTATACCCCAACTGAGAATGATTTGTAACAGAGAAATATTATGTATGGACCCGATTCGCTTTATCCCGGTGGTGGCTTCTGATATAATGTTTATGTTTTAGTAATCTAGGGCGTAGGCTCAATTAGGAGGCAACAATGTCGAAAAAAACAGGGGATTCCTTTATTAAGGGAGCCGCAATACTGGGTGCTGCGGCTATCGTCATAAAGGTAATGGGCGCCTTTTTCAGGATTCCGCTTGCGAATCTAATAGGTGATGAGGGCATGAGTTACTATCAGACAGCGTATCCGATGTACAACTGGCTGATTGTCATATCGACGGCAGGTTTTCCCGCTGCCATTGCAAAGACTATTGCAGAGCGAACTGCTGTGGGAGACCATTATGGTGCACATCGGGTATTCAAAACAATTCTAAAGCTCATGGCCATTGTGGGTATGATTGGGATGCTATTCATGCTCCTGGGTGCAGACTGGGTGACAACCTATGTCAAGAACAAGGGCGGCTTCTATTCATTCATGGCACTTGGACCGGCAATACTCTTTGTTGCGGTCATGTCTGCCTTTAGAGGCTACTTCCAGGGTCTTCAGGATATGAAACCCTATGCCTATTCGCAGATTGCAGAGCAGTTCTTCAGAGTGGTTGTGGGCCTGGGGCTGGCCTTTACCTTCTATAAGTACGGCCTTGAATATGCTTCGGCAGGAGCCACATTCGGCGCGACTTCGGGTGCCTTCTTCGGATTTCTGATTATTTTCCTTTACTACAGGCGCATGAAGAAGAAGGGCGCTTTAGGGGAAATCGACACGAAACTGCCCGATCAGGTTGAGGAAAGCGAGCGTACGATCATAAAGAAGGTGCTCAAAATTGCAGTGCCAATCACCATAGGTGCATCGGTTATTCCCATTATGACCATGCTTGACCTCTTCATCGTCATGCGCCGACTCAATGACATTGGTATCATTGAGCAGGCCAACGATCTCTATGGACAGCTTACGGGCTACTCCCAGACTCTTGTGAATCTGCCGCAAACCGTTACTGCTGCGGTTCAAATAAGCCTGGTGCCCGCTGTGGCAGGTCTCATGGCAAAGAAGGCATCTGACGAGCTTAACCATACGATAGAAACGGGCCTGCGGCTGGGTCTGATCATTGGTCTTCCCTGTGCGCTGGGACTGATTTCTCTTGCGGAACCAATCATGAAGCTGCTTTATCCGATGCAGATTGAGATTGCTTCAAGTACAGGTGCCATTCTACAGATACTTGGCTGGGGGGTTCTATTGCTGTCCATGTATCAGGTTACGACGGGCATACTTCAGGGGCTGGGCAAACAGAACCTGCCTGCACGAAACCTCTTTGTCGGAGCAATTTTGAAGGGCATACTCAGCTATGTGTTGGTGGGCATACCGTCACTAAACATTCGAGGTGCTGCAATCGCTACCATTAGTGCATTTGCCTGCGCGAGCATACTGAACTTTGTCAGTCTTATGAAAATTGTCGACTTCGAACCGAATGTCACAAAGATTTTTGTAAAGCCTGCAATCGATGGCCTGGTTATGGTTGTCGGTGTGAAAATCACATATATGCTGGTAAATGGTGCTCTGGTGGGCAGCATGAGCGTGCTGAGTGCCGGTAGACTAGCCACCGTTGCGGCGGTTGCGGTCGGGGGCCTCGTATTCGTACTGATGCTCTTTGTTACAGGAACTTTAACTGAAGAAGACATGGAAATGATGCCTGGGGGAAGAAAACTGAAGAAGCTCGCTGCGAAATTGAGTTTCAGAAAGGCAGGATAAAATGAGTCATAAATTGAAAATCGTCGGGCTAGGACCTGGTGGTATGAACTTTCTAACGGTTGAAGCCCTTGAGGCTTTAGAAAAAGCGGAAACGGTCTACTTAAGGACCCAAAAGCATCCGGTTGTGGACAAGCTTCGTAAAAGAGGCATAAAGTTTGAGTCCTACGACACCTATTATGAAAAATATGAAACCTTCGATGAAGTCTATATGAACGTGGCCAAAGATGTTTGGACAAAGGCTGAGAGCGCGCCTACGGTCTATGCGGTGCCGGGAAATCCATTCGTTGCGGAAAAGACGGTCGAACACCTGCAGGCCTTTGCTGAGGCAGCAGGGGATACAATAGAGTTCGTTCATGGTGCCAGCTTCATAGATGCGATCATAACCAGCCTCAAACGCGATCCGGTTCATGGTCTCAAGGTGCTTGACGCACTTCAGGTAGAGGTGCAGGTGCCTGATGTGACAATGGACAATCTGATTATTCAGGTCTATGACAGAATGACGGCCTCGCGGGTGAAACTGGAGCTAGGCAAGTACTATGAGGATGACCAGGAGGTCATTGTCGTACGCGGTGCCGGCATTCCGGGCGAAGAACGCATCGAGCCAATGAAACTCTATGAAATCGACCAGCGAGATGACTTGCATGATCACCTGACTTCCTTATACATACCGGGTCTTCCCATGGATGGAGAGCGAAAGCGCTTCTTTGACGATCTTATCGGGATTATGGAGATTCTGCGTTCGCCGGATGGGTGTCCATGGGACCGTGAGCAGACCCACGAGAGTCTGAAGCCGAGTCTCATTGAGGAATCCTATGAAGTGCTCGATGCTATCGATAAGGGAGACCTTTATGAGCTGGAGGAAGAGCTTGGTGATGTGCTGCTTCAAGTGGTCTTCCATGCTGCCATAGCTGAGGAAAATGGCTACTTCAACATTCATGATGTGACGACGGGCATCTGTGAGAAACTGCTGCGCAGACATCCGCATGTATTTGGCGAAGTCAGTGTCGACGGTTCAGATGATGTCGTTGTGAATTGGGAAGCTATAAAGAAAGAAGAGAAGCAGGAAAGCATGCATGTCGAGTCCATGGAGCGTATTCCAAAGGGTCTTCCCGCGCTTATGCGTGCATACAAGATTCAGAAAAAGGCAGCCGATGTAGGTTTTGACTGGGACCATATTAAGGATGCGATTGCAAAAATTCATGAAGAACTCGATGAATTCCTGGAAATTTATGAGTCAGAAGACCTGGATCGGATTTCGGAAGAACTGGGAGATTTGATTTTTGCAGTTGTAAATGTTTGCCGTTTCCTAAAGATTAGGCCAGAGGTTGCTCTCAGCCATACCAATGAGAAATTTTTACGCAGATTCAGGTATGTTGAGGAGAAAGCGCTGGAAAAAGGTAAAATTTTGAACAATATGACCCTTTCAGAGATGGATAATCTGTGGAACAGCGCAAAAAAACTGGATTTGTAGCAAAAAAAGTTGAAAAAAGTATTGATAAAAAAGGTAATTTCAATATAAGATATAAATAGCCAATGTGAGCTAGAATTTCAACTGATTGAGGAGGTTTTACTGTGAATAAGGCGGAACTGGTAACAAGTATGGCAGAAAAATCGGGTCTTACTAAGAAAGACGCGGAAATGGCTCTGAATGCTTTTATGAAATCTGTTGAAGAAGCACTAATAGCTGGAGACAAGGTTCAGCTTGTAGGTTTCGGTACTTTCGACGTTCGTGAGAGAAAAGAAAGAAAAGGCCGCAACCCAAGAAACCCTGAGCAAGTTATTGACATTCCAGCATCGAAAGCACCTGTTTTCAAAGCAGGTAAAGCGCTTAAAGAACTAGTTAACAAGTAATAAAAGTTAAAAGCAGCCTCGCTGCTTTTTTCTTTATATTTGAAACAAATACAATCCTTTCATAATTTGACAAAGTGCGCCGCTTTAATGTCGGGTGTCTGCACATGGGATTGTCGGATGGAAATGGAGTTTGAAATGAGAATAGATAAGTTTTTAAAGGTATCCCGGCTGATCAAGCGCAGAACGATTGCAAAAGAAGCTTGTGACCAAGGCCGTATCCTCATAGGGGATAAGCCTGCCAAGCCCGGCAGTGAAGTCAAGGTAGGTGACATCATCACACTTGGATTCGCTTCAAAGACCATTCGCGTCGAGGTGCTGGCACTGAAAGAGCATGTGAAGAAGGAAGAGGCGCTGGACTTATATAGGCAGCTTCCGGAATAACACATATGATGAAAGGGTAAATCATGAATGGTACAGCTCGTTTTCTAAAAAGGAATAGGGTCGTTGTTTTGTTTGCGGTTGCCTTTTTGGTCTATGTAGGCATCACCTTTTTCAGGCAAGAGGCGAAACTGCAGCAGCTACGTGCCGAGGAGGCCGCCTGCCAGCAGAAAATAGTGGTCCTCAAAGAAGATGTGGAAGCCCTTGAAGAAGAGCTTGAAAACGCATCCAGTGCTGAAACAATAGAGCGTATTGCCCGAGAAAAGCTAAAAATGGTTAAGCCAAATGAAATCATTTATATAATACAAGACGATAATGCTGAGGCAGATGGAATTATTTCTGAAGTTTCTGATTGATTCTGCCCGTTTAAGGCATATATAATAAGTGGGAAGGGTCTATGCCCTGCACATTGTATTCATAATCTTTTAAGGGAGGATAATTTTTTTTATGGCCATCGAAGTGGGTAAGATTTTCGAAGGGACTGTAACGGGCCTTGCGAAGTTCGGCGCTTTTGTAAAGCTATCTAGTGGAGAAACGGGTTTATGCCATATCTCTGAAATAGCAAATGATTATGTCAAAGAGGTGGGAGATCATCTCAAAGAGAATCAAGCTGTTAAGGTGAAGGTTCTTTCCATTGACCCAAAGGGAAAAATCAGTCTTTCAATCCGTCAGGCTTCAGAAACTGCTGGAGCGCCTAAGGCAAGTGCGCCGAGGGAAAGACGTTCAGAAAACGCAGGCAAGAGCAGACCGCAAAATGCTGAAAACAGAGGTTCAAGAAGCGGAAATGAAAGAAACAGCAGACCGCCGAGGGATTATTCAGATAAGCGTCAGCAGAAGCCACATGATTTTGAAGGTATGCTGAACAGTTTTATGAAAAATTCTGACGAGAAGCTGAGAGACGTTCGTAAAGCCGCGAAAACTTCTGGAAGAAGAGGAAACGGATACGGATCTAGATAAGCGTATAAAGCTTCGAATACAACAAACTTAAACGGCCAGACAACCATCCTTGAAAAGTGGATATGCGCTGGTATAGATACCCGGGAACCCCGGGTTTTTCTATATGCAGGACTGAGAACCTGGGCTGTGAATCGAGAGGAAATGCGAGGAAAAACATATGCGTGCAGCTGCAATTGACATAGGTACAAATTCAATCAGGCTTTTAAAGGCGGAAATCAAGAATGGAAGCCTGTTCAGTGGTGATAAATCATTGATTATGACGCGTATTGGGGAAGGTGTCAATGAGTCAGGGGTCTTGTCTGAAGCCGCCATGGATAGAAGTGTGGATGCCATCGTTCGGCTGGCGTCAGAAGCGCAAGACTGGGGTGCTCAGGAGGTTTTTGCCCTGGCAACCAGTGCTGTAAGGGACGCATCGAACCGGGACGATTTTGTAGCCCGCGTGAAGGCTGCCTGTGGACTCGATATTGAGGTCATAAGCGGTGAGCATGAGGCGCGAATCGGCTTCTTAGGTGTTCTCGCAGGCGTACCTGACCCAGATGGGCGCATACTGATTATCGATGTCGGTGGTGGGAGTACAGAGCTGATTGTCGGCGGCGCAGACGGAATTGAGTATGCGAAAAGCATCAATGTAGGCGCGGTTCGAATGACGGGCAAGCACATTACAACAGATCCGGTTTCTGAGAATGAGCTCGAGTCCGTAAAATCAGATATTGCAGCAATAGCTGCCGAGGTCATAGAAGACCTCAGGCGCTTTTCAATCGGCAAGGCAATTGGTATTGGCGGCACAGCCACGACACTGGGTGCTATGAAGCTTGAAATGACACACTATGACAGAGTGAAAATCCAGAACAGCCAAGTGTCTCGTGGGGAAATCAAGACCATGAACAAAATGCTTGCAGAGAAGACTGTAAAAGAAAGAACAGAAATAAAGGGGCTTCAACCCAAAAGGGCAGACATCATATTGGCGGGAGCGCTTGTTATTGAAGCTATTTTAGGCGCACTTCATATAGAGAATCTCAGCATTAGTGATTATGATAATCTTGAAGGCTGCCTCATGGAGAAACTTATTCTTTAAGGGCAGGATACGAAATGGGATTTCATGCAGGCAATGTTCAAATATTTATTGACAGCAATCCCGTACTCGTGTAATATATATCTTGTCGTCACAAGTGAAAACATTTTCAAGCGTGACGGTCGTGGCGGCGTAGCTTAGTTGGCTAGAGCGTTCGGTTCATACCCGAAAGGTCGGTGGTTCGAGTCCACTCGCCGCTACCACTTATTGCAGAAAAATGGAGTTGACAAAAGCTTCAGGCTCCTGTAATATGAATATTGTCTTCGTGAAAGCGATGGCATGCAAATGTGCAGAATACTTGCGGTGTGGAGTACTTCGGTATGATGAAGCATTACGTGGTTTCTGATATAGATGGGAGTATAGCTCAGCTGGGAGAGCATCTGCCTTACAAGCAGAGGGTCATAGGTTCGAGCCCTATTACTCCCACCATATGGCCCAGTAGTTCAGTTGGTTAGAACGCCAGCCTGTCACGCTGGAGGTCGACGGTTCGAGTCCGTTCTGGGTCGCCAAATAAAGACAACATATCTTAGGATATGTTGTTTTTTCGTATGAGACAAAGAAATGCACGGTTAAAGAATCAAAGCGTCATTTTTGTGCCAGCACAAATGACGCTTTGATTCTTTAACCGTATATGGCGCGTCTAGCGACATGAGCAATCGCAGATTGCTCTGTGTTTTCTATAAGGAACAGCGCACACAAAATAACACTAATAATTTCCATATCCTAATTGACGCAATACCCCAATTTTGGTAATGTGAAATTACTTACAGGGGGAGGGTGTTTTATGATTGAAATTAGACGGGCCAAGCCGGAGGATAAGGCGCGGCTTAAGGATATATCCAGTCGCATTTGGGATGGCGATGATTATATCCCTTATGTGTTCGACAAATGGGTCGTGGAAGAAGGCGGCGAGTTTTCTGTTATAACAGTGGATGGCCTTGTTGCCGGCTGTGCGAAAATCACAGCACTTGCAAATGACGTTCTGTGGCTGGAGGGGATTCGAGTAGATACGGAGTACAGGGGCCTTGGGCTGGGAAAGAAGCTTGCAGCATATCAGCTGGAGCGCGCTGCAGAAATTGGCTACAGACGGCTTGAACTCAGTTCTTTTATTGAAAATCATGAAAGTCTTGCAATTATTGAAAAACAGGGATTTGAGCAGGTTGCGGCATTCAAGTTCATGATCTGTGAGCACATAGACGAAAAAATGATTGAGGCGACAAAGGCGCGGGAAGAACGCCCTGTGCTTGTCGGCGAGGCCTTCGACAGGGACTTGCTGCTTGAAAGACTGCGTTCTAATGAGCGTGGCGGTTATCTGAATCTGGACTGGACCTTCCTATTGAGCGATGAGGCCTTTTTAGAGGAAATGGTCAGCCGTGAGCTCATCTACCGCTACAAGGACACGGTATTTGCCTTTGGCGACTGGAACCAGAAGGATGATGGTCTCACCATATACTTTATCTATGGACCTGACTATGAAGAAGTAATTGTCTATATTCTCGAATATGCCTTGAAGAATCAGCATTCAAGCGTCATGATCATGGAAGAGGGCCTAGAGGGTGCCAAAGAAGTGCTTTTAGGGCATAATTTCATTGAAATTGCCCAAGATAGGGTAGATGCCTTTGTATTCAGGCACAAAACAAGTCGGTAATCAGCACTTTCCTTGAAATCTTGGGTGCTGATTGATGAAAATAAGACCTGGAAACGGAAAATAAGTGGACAGCGTTCACAAATTGTTCAAGGACAAGGGTAGTTGCCTATGCTACAATAAAAATGTAAAGGCTGGGAGGACATCGTAATGTTGAAAGCATTCGAGTCAAACTTAATAGAGCAGGACCTGCTTGAAAAGGGCGACAAGGTAGTCCTTGGCGTTTCTGGCGGCCCGGATTCCATGGCTATGCTCGACTTGTTTCTTAGAATTAGGGAAGAATGGCGTCTTAGTCTTTTTGTTGTTCATGTCAATCATCTGTTTCGTGGCATTCATGCTGTGCGAGACGCACAGACCGTTGAAGCGTTTTGTGCGGACAATGCGATAGCCTTTTATCGCTTTGACTATCCCGTAGAGGTGTTATCGAAAGAGTGGGGTATGTCATTTGAAGAGGCAGGGCGAAAGGTTCGTTATGAGTCTTTTGAAAAGGTCCGCCGTGAGGTGGATGCCAATCGAATTGCTGTTGCTCAAAATAGGAATGATCAGGCCGAAACCATACTGATGCGGATTATGCGCGGAACAGGAATTGATGGTCTGAAGGGCGTTCCGATGAAAAGAGGACAGTTTATCATACGTCCGGTACTCTTTCTTTCCAGAGATGCGATTGAAACCTACTGCGCCCAAAGAGCATTGCCGATTTGCCGTGATCACACAAATGACGAAACCATTTATACACGCAATAAGATCCGCCATGAACTGATTCCTTATATTGAAGAGAATTTCAATGAGCGGATTATGGAAGGCCTGTACAGACTGGGTGTTCTTGTTTCAAAGGATATGGACTATATTGAAACAAGTCTGGATAGGGTGCTCGATGAAATGGGCATTGATTTGACTTTGCAGACGCCCATACCTCTTGCAGATTTCAATGGTCTTCATGAGGCTTTGAAATCAAGGGTGCTGAGGCGAATTCTTAAGGAACTGACTGGGCTGAAGGATGTGACCAGCAAGCAGGTGGATGAAGTGATTGCACTTGTCGATGCAGGCAGGCATGGCAAGAAGAAGATTGTTTCCGGCGTTTTATTTCGAATTGAGTACGCTTGTTTGAAATATGAGCGTATGGATGCACGTGATCCAGCTATGGAAGAAAAACTCTCAATGCATGCTCTTGAGAAAAAAGAAATGAGCATTGAAAGCTATAAAGGGTATACACTTCAAAGTGACGAGGTCGCTGTTGACCTTGAAAAAATTGATGGCAAGTTAAACGTAAGGTACCGTGAAGACGGTGATGTGTTTCATCCCCTTGGGATGAAGGGAACTAAAAAAATAAAGAAATTCTTCATTGACTTGAAAATTCCGGCCATAGAGCGGGATGAAATTCCTCTGCTGTGTGATGGCTCAGGCATCATATGGGTTGTTGGATACAGACTCAGCGAACGCGTCAAGGTAGATGAAAAAACTCGCTGTGTGGGAATTTTCAAGTGGTCTGACAGTTGTTGAAACTTTCTAAATATGATAGAATGAGGAGACTTTATTTAAATTGAGGAGGATATGGATGCGAAAGTTTTTTAAAGGGGCAACCTTTTATATATTGCTCTTCCTCGTTATTTTCCTAATCGTCCAATTTGCTGGCGGTGGTAATCAGCAAGAGATTAAGGACCTAACGACGACGGAACTGATTAACAATATTGAAAACAAGACAATACTTCAAATGGAAATCCTTGAGAACAATGTTGTTCAAGGTAAGCTGACAGATGGCACTGTTTTTACAACGCATGTGCCGGGTATGATTGAGCAGCCGTTCGGAAATGAACTCTACACTGTCATTAAGGACAGCGGGCTGTCGCTCAATAGTGAACCGCCAATGCCAACACCGTGGTTTGTGGATATACTGCCAACCATATTCCTTGTACTGCTTCTGGTGGTATTTTGGTTTGTGTTTATGCAAAATTCCCAGGGTGGCGGGTCAAAGGTGATGTCCTTTGGCAAGAGCAAGGCACGTATGATCAAGGATGATGAAGGAAAGAAAATCACATTCGCCGATGTTGCGGGTCTTAAAGAAGAAAAAGAAGAACTTTGGGAAATCGTCGACTTCCTGAAGAGCCCGAAAAGATACATGGATCTGGGTGCACGTATTCCTAAGGGTATCCTTATGGTGGGACCTCCGGGTACAGGTAAGACATATCTTTCAAAAGCCATTGCAGGTGAAGCTGGCGTACCTTTCTTCAGCATTTCCGGTTCGGACTTTGTTGAAATGTTTGTCGGTGTCGGTGCTTCCCGTGTGCGTGACCTCTTCGAAAACGCAAAGAAAAATGCACCATGTATCATATTTATCGATGAGATTGACGCTGTGGGTAGAAAACGTGGTGCGGGTCTTGGTGGTGGTCACGATGAGCGTGAGCAGACACTTAACCAGCTACTCGTTGAAATGGACGGCTTCAGCGATAATGAAGGTATTATCATGATTGCAGCGACAAACAGACCGGATATTCTTGACCCGGCGCTGCTGCGTCCGGGCCGTTTCGACCGTGAAATCACTGTTGGAAGACCAGATGTTCGTGAACGTGAGGAAATCATTGCGGTTCATGCTAAAAACAAACCGCTTGCTGAAGATGTGGATTTCAAAGTGCTTGCGAAGAGCACGCCTGGGTTCACACCTGCAGATATTGAAAACCTTATGAATGAGTCAGCACTTCTGGCTGCAAGAAAGAAAGATACAAAGATCCACATGGATACAATCAAAGAGGCGACAACGAAAGTTATTGCCGGTGTTGAAAAGAAAAGTCGTGTCGTCAGTGAGAAAGAACGTAGACTGACAGCTTATCATGAAGGTGGACATGCACTACTTGCGAGACTTCTACCGGATATGGATCCTGTGCATCAGGTGACGATCATCCCGCGTGGTCGTGCTGGTGGCTTTACGATGCAGCTTCCGCAGGAAGATAGAAACTATCGTACGAAGAAGCAGATGGAAAATGAATTGATCGTGCTTCTGGGTGGACGTGTTGCAGAAAAACTGATTCTTCAGGATATTTCAACAGGTGCATCCAATGACTTGGAACGAGTTTCGGCGATTGCGCGCAGCATGGTGACGAAGTTTGCCATGAGTGAAAACCTGAGCTCCATGTCTTACAGTTCTGAAGATGAGGTCTTCCTCGGTCGTGATATGACAACGCGTAGAAACTATTCTGAACAGGTTGCAGCTGAAATTGACCGTGAGGTTCGCCGTATTGTAGATAACGCTTACGATAAGGCTGAACAACTTCTGACGGACAATATCGACAAGCTTCATACCATTGCGGAGTCTCTTCTGGAATATGAGACACTTGAAGCTGATGAGTTTGATCTGTGCTTTAGCGATGGTCTTGAAGCACTTCGCGAGAAAGTGGCACAAGATGAAGAACGCAGAAAAGAAGAACGTGCAAAGGCAAAAGAACAGGCTGATGCAGAAAAGCTTGCCTTTGAAGCTTTGATCAATGCGAAAACAGAGCTTGAGAAGACAAAAGTTGATACGGAAGTACCTACTGAAGAAAAAACGGATGCAGACGACACAACTCAAGTCTAAAGTAATCAGTAAGCTATAATGAAATCAAATCCCCGCTGTGGTTGCAGCGGGGATTTTTTTGTCTAAAGAATTATTAACGTAAGCATGCAAATGCCTGAAACAGGTTGCTTTCAGTTATATTAGAAATGCTGATATAAAATTCCAAACTATGCAGGCGTATTCGATTCTAAAGATTTTATAAGAGGCACCATAGGTGCTGGGTGGACAAATTTAAATTGTTATGGAAATGTGATGGATTCTAAAATGTTTAGGCGAAATGCTTAATCATTTTTTTATTTCATAAATGCAACGACAAAGAATTTATGCATTAAAAATGAATAAATATAACTACAAATAGCGTATTAAATGAGCGCCAAGAATTACAATGCGCTATATATGCGACCTTCATACAAAATTCAATTGCAAAACGATTGAAATATAACAATTTGGTAACAAACAAAAGAATAAATATGCACATATGGGGTAATTATAATATATGTATGTTTGTGCGGTAAATCCTGAGGGGGGGCGTAGTTTGAAGCAGGATGATAGTGGGTTATGAGCTGGTAGAAGGCAAAAGGGAGGAGGAAGTCGCTTGAAGAAAAGAATATGGCGCTTAATCAGTTTGCTGCTGATTTTCGCGATGGGATTTTCAGGGCCGTTGGGGCAAGTCGCCTACGCGTATGATTCGCTGGGGTATTTTGACTTCGATTTAGGTGAAAGCCCGTATATTGATTTTAACAACACATCGACGGCAGCTCTAACTATTGATCTTGAAAATGCAGCAGCTTTGAAATTTGTACTAGAAGGGTTAACGGACGAAGGTGTCGTAAATGGAGATGTAGATGGAGATAATCGTGTGCAAGGATTCTTAGAATCTTTCGGCGTAATGCTGACGGATCAAGATGCGCCGACAGGAAATGTGTCTATCGCACAGGCAACAGGTAACCTTGTGAATTCGAATGAGGCCTCGGTTCTTGAAATTGCTCTGGAAGTGGGACAGACATTAAGAAACGAGACACCATACCGCATAGAATTTTTGACACCAACTGTACGTTCACTGATAAACCGTATTGCCATGAATGTCTACACGGCATCGGATATTGAAAAAAATGTCAAATTTGAGACAGTAGATGAAGCAGGTACAATTTTGTCGCAGAACTTGGCACACTTTGATGTTTCATCTCAATCAGCTATTACAGTCAGAGAGTTTACTGGAGACAATATTCTAACCTTATCAGGTCCGACACTGAGCATGGATCTTGGTAATGTAACTGATTTTGGATTAGCGAATCTGGAGTTTATTGTTGAAGGCATCGGTCAGCTTTCTGATACGCCAACGCCGAGTCATGCCTATCTAAATGGTGCAGACTCGCTTATGTGCGGATTCCAGGAGCTGAATGCAGATCCGTATGTATATAGTCTGGCTGTGCCAATAGATATCACACCGATATCAGGGGAGACCACATTTGCCATTGAACTGGATGATGTCGGGATGCAGGCTTATTCAACTTTGATCGATCAGTACATCAATACGAATCCATCAGATGGAAACGTATATGTGCTTGGTAAGGATGCAAGCGGAGATGTTGTCGCGTACAATCTTCTGACCAGCACAAACAAAGAGCTTTATGTCGATCCGACATTTATGTTTGACGGTACAACACAGCCGCCATTCGTAGGATTTTATGACATGTCGGTTTTGCCAGTCCTCAAATACATCTACACAGGAATTCCGGATACCGCTGGTTCTGGAATGCTTGTAGATGGTGTTTCTTCCTATGATTTGGATGATGGATACGGCCCACATGAAACGCCGTTTTCACTCACTCTTACTGAGGATTCCTATCAGGACGGCGACTATACGCTCGACAGCATGTGGTTCAAGGAACTTGACGGAGAGGTCCTGAATCCAGGTGCTGAAGTACCTGTACACATCTTTGAAGACAATACAGTTGTGCTCAGTCATGATAATTTGGAGGTTGCAGAAGAACTGCGTCCGATTACCACTGAATTCCACTGGACACCAGACGCATCGGTAATTGAATCCTTCTTCGAGTGGGCATACCTTGAGGAGTATCAAATCGGGTCCGATACGGATATCCACGTGATTACAGAGCCGTATTCAGGAAATATCGGCGATCTGTATCTGGAAATCGTCGAACTGGACTATGATAACCGGATTGACGGCGAACCGGCTCAAAGCAAGCTGGAGCGCTATGAGGCGACTGATATTGATGATGTGTCAATAGCTGACAAATCGCGAATCACCTTTGAACGTATATCGACGGACTACATGGGTCTCGATGCAGCTACGAACACGTATGATTTAAGAGCCAATCTTGTATTTAACAACCCGGAACTCACTAGCCTCGGTGCGGTTGAAACATTGCTTGACGGTACGCTTGAAGCAGATTTCTATCCGCCAGAACCATATTCTATGCAGTTTGATGGCATGTTAGATGGCGTATATTACTTCGTCATTGGCATGAATGACAAAGTGGATGTTGCGCAGCTTAGTGCCAACAAGGACAAGTTCCTGGATCTCTTTAACAAGATATCTGATATAAGTAGCGCAAGCATTGTGAGTGTCGAAGGATATCAAGACCCTTATAATACCATGCCTGTAACGGATGGCATGTACAGCATGATTCTAGTAGGCGTGGACACACTTCTGCCACCGCATACAGAAATGGTTTTCAACGCTACTGTAGAAAACCAAGGATCAGCAGATCTTGATTTTGATTACGACGCTTCCATGGAACAGATTGTTATCAAGAGTGAAGGCAGCGGCAGCGGGGATTTGGTCTTCCATGTTGTGGAAACAGGAGGCGGAGACCAGTACATTACAAAATCCTACCAGGCAGCAGCTGTGCAGACAGACTACAGTGTGGATTACTTCATTGAAGTGGCATTCGATGCATATCCGATAAAAGTCGATGCCGAATCACTGCTTACAGGCAGTTCCTTCTTTGCAGGTATCACTGATGCCAACGGAAATGCCATGTTTGAAACCGAATTTGTCGAACTCTATATGGAAACACAAATCAACAGCATGCTTCTGGATGCTGATGGCAATTACCTTCTCAATGCAAATCTGAGCCTGATTCCGGTTTCTGATATTCCAGAGCCTACATCAGGATCGGCGATTATCTGGGAAAATGTCTACAATCTGTCATCAGACGCTGACGGCATGATTTACGGAAGCGTTTATCCAGGCAGTTATCTCGCATTTGAGCTGACTGAAAAGGATGCTGAAGGCGTGAAGGAAGATCGGAGCATTGATTTGAATTTGGCCTTCCCAGTACGAAGCAGCTTTGATCCGTATATGGATCCGATCCAGCTGCCGGCAGATAATGTTTCAGGTAACTCACTGCGTTCGGGTACGGTCTATGAGGAAGATATCATTTTCATCAAGTCTGAATACCTGGACGACCTCCAGGCAGCTATGGCTGACATGAGCAACTGGGAGCTTTTCGATGTGCTGGACATGTTCTATATCAAGGAAGTTACAACAGAAGCAGACGGACAGTTCAATATGTATCTGACACCGGGCGACTACACCTTGATTGGTAAGTATGAAGGCGACAGCATTATTGACGCAGTCAGTGTAAATGGTACGGCGGTTTCGCCAAGTGCACCATATGCGTTTACTGTCGGGTCCAGCGGAATTACGACCATTGCAGATATCGAGTTCCCACCACCTACTGTAACCGGTACGATTACGGATTATACAGGCGCGCCTCTGGATGAGGTCTATGTGGAACTCAAGGGTGCAAATGGTCATTATGAAACAATAACAGATGCAAACGGCGTCTTCAATATGGCGGTCAATGTGGCTGGCGATTACAGTCTGATCGTGGTTCGCAGTGACTGGGATTCAGAAGGTCCTGGACAGCTGTTTGTAAATGAAACAGGCTTTGATAACCTGTCGATTACAGAGTCTGAAATCACCCAAATTGGCGCGGGTACGCTTGATGCGGTCGATATGGGCACAACAGCGCTCCCACCGGCAACAATGGTTGTTCAGTTCCGAGTTGGTGAGTCAGATGTCGGCTATGATGCATATAGCGGCATTATGATAACCCAGGCAGCAGGAACTGGAGAAGAACCGCCTGAGTTCGAGGTGAGCTCAAGAACGGGTGGATTCAACCTCTATCTGCCAGATGGGGATTATTCTATCGAGGAATTTGATTTCAACGATATGTACGTCGAGCTTGATCCTACACTTGATTTCAATATTCCAGCAACGGCATCGCCATACTACATTGACTTGAACGATTACTACAATGCGGTAATCACAGTGCTTGACGAAAGCGGTCAGCCACTTGAAGGATACCGTGTTGAAGTTGAAAATGAGTTCAACTGGTGGTATCAGAATGCGGTAACCAACGCATCAGGGGATGCGTTCTTCAACTTTGATGTGCCGAC
Organism: uncultured Acidaminobacter sp.; assembly: GCA_963678925.1. Classification (GTDB taxonomy): domain Bacteria; phylum Bacillota; class Clostridia; order Peptostreptococcales; family Acidaminobacteraceae. The sequence goes on from OY787533.1 coordinate 2,152,296, forward strand.
AGACGGTACAGATGCCATGATTCATGTGGTTGGCTATGAGTACAAGGACAAATGGTATGATCTGTACGACCAGAATCTGTGGATGAATGTCAACAACACCCACAGTGGTACCAATAAGGCAGAACTGACCATCACTGTTCAAAAGCCAAACTTCAGTGGTACCGTTTATTATGACGGTGAAACACAGATTAAGAATGGTCATCTGGATATCCGATGGAAGTCGGATTCCGGAACCATGATGGATGAATGGTATAACATCTGGATTAATGAAAGCGGCGATTTCACATTTGCATTGCCAAAAGCGGGGACATATATTATTGAATCTGCAGGCGCAAACTATGCAGGTATGGAAAATATGGACCTGTCTTGGTTTGAAATCAATAAAGCAATCGATGTTGTAGATGTGGGTGGCGTGCTTACAGTGGTTGAAGCCGGAACAACAACACCTATAGATATGCCAATGACAATTACAAAAGCCCAGCCAAACTTTGCGGGGCATCTGTACAAGTCGGGCTCAACGCCATATCTCGCTTCGGTCGACGCAACTGAGTTTTACGTTTCCATGATCGTTCAGCAAACGGGTGTAGATCCAATACTGCTTGAATACGAGCCATGGAACTATGAGTATTATGTTGAAGTTAAACAGGATGGCTATTTTGAAGCCAACTTGGACGCTTCTAACGGCTATCAGGTTGTTGGAGTACAGACTTCGCGCGGCTGGTTTGAGTTCAGCACGCCTGTACCTGTAACGCTTTCTGAAGCCTCACTCAGTACAATTACAGCACCGACACCGAACTTCAATGGTGTTATCGCTGAATTTGACGGCACGCCGATTACGGGCATCAACTATGGTCGTGTCGAGGTTGAAAAAGCGGATGGAACACTCTGGACCGGCGCGGATATTGATGACGCCGGAAACTTTGGACTCGCACTTGAAAACGGTGCTGAGTATGTCATTCGCGAGTACTGGTATGACACGGAAGAAACAACGGGCGTCTATACCAACCACTATGTGCGTCTTGACAGGACGGTGACGGTAGGTACAGGCACCAGCGATCTGACACTAGCACCAAATTTCATGATCACCCTTTCGACATCGAGTGATCTGATGGGCATTCCGACACAAGGAACACAGGAGTACGATGACTTCCTGATGTACAATAATTATTTCAATGCCAACATCAGACCAGTTCTGACCTCGGCCGATTTTGAAACAGTGGCTAAGTACCAGGACTATCTGAACAATCCTTGGAACTATGGTCTATGGGTTGAAGGCAAATATGATGCAGCATCAGGGAATGTAGCGTTTTACACTTATCTGGATCCAGGTACCTATGAGCTGATGGATGTCAACGGCATGTATCTGAATCTGGAAATTGGAGAAGAATTCACGGTGAACGGTGCCTCGTCTTCTTCCAATTTGAACTATGAAACGTCTCCGGACAGATACACTATGGATGTCCTCTACGAAACAAACGTAACAGGTACTATTTTAGAATCAGGACAGGCAGTGCCTTATGCATGGGTGAACTTCATGCGTACCGATGTGGCGTGGGATGATTATACTACGAGCATGTGGTACGGTACGAAAACCAATGCAAACGGTGAGTTCGCACTCAATCTTCCGGGTGATGAGCAAAGCGGTCCTGACGGTGATGACGAAACGACAGCCGACTACAGGCTGGAAGGCTACAATACTGAAGGGTACTGGGAAGGCTATCAATGGATACCGGGCAAGTGGACCCCTGTTGGATACAGATTCCAAATCAATTCCAGCGGCGATTTGACAGATACCAGCGGCAATCTTCTCAGTGAAATCAGCATTACACCGAATGTGACTGGCAAGGTCTACAAGTACTTTAAAGACTATGACAATGCTGCCGATTTTATTGAAGCAGCACCATCAATCGGGGATCAGGTACAGGCGAAACAGGCATGGCTGACTATCTGGCCATACGACACCTCTGACCCGAACTATGAAATTCCATGGGAAGACTGGGATAAATCCATTTGGACAGAGACAGATCCAGATACGGGACTTTTCTCGCTCATGCTGGAGCCTGGAGACTATATCGTAGCAGACGCTTCCATGAACAATTTCTGGTTCAACCCTGAAACAGTCTTTACGGTGGATTCAAGCGGCACCCTGGTAGATGTGGCTGGTGACGCTGTTGAAAGCGGCGTCTTGATCGTCAAACCGGAAACACCGAACTTCTCAGGTATTGCCTATACAGATTCCAGCAAGACCACACCGCTTAAGTGGGGCTGGATGATGGCAAGGCCTGCAGGTGCCGACGATGACGATTGGGAAAGCTACAAGTGGATCAATACAGACCAGTCAGGCTATTTTGAAATGAAACTTTCAGATGGCGCTTGGAAAATTCAGGAGATGGGCAACTACACTACTTGGAGTCGCGTGAACATTCCGTTTACAGTGAACGGTTCCACAGTGACCTCTTCAGTTGCTGGTCTAGTAAGCGGTGGACAGATTTATGTTTATCCGCCTGAACCAAATCTGCAAGGTTATCTTGAAAACAAGTCAGGTGCACAGGTTTATGCCAATGCATGGCTGACAATCAAGCCTGCGGATGCCAGCGAGTACGAATGGGAAAATTCAATCTGGACAGAATACGCACTTCAGAGTGACGGTACAACCTACAGGTTCAAAGAAAACATAGAACCTGGAGATTACAAGGTGGTTGAAGTTGGCGGCTATGACTTCTTCTATCAGACAGATGTAAGATTCACAGTCAACGCAGATGGCAGCATTGCGTCGACGAGTCTAGATGGTGATCTGCTTGTTGTGGCACCACCGCAGCCAAACCTGACTGGACAGGTCTATGGAGATACGGATAATGACGGTTCTGCAGACGATCTGGTCAGCAATGGCTGGCTGGGCATTGCACGCTATGAAAATGGTGTTCAGGTCACTATGGAAGGTGAGGCAATTCCAAGCACTGAGTACAAGGATGAATGGAGCAACATGTACTGGCAGTTCACACGATGGACTGAAACCAATTCAAACGGCAAGTACGAAATGAAGCTTTCTGCAGGCACTTATCGAATTATCGGTGTCGGTGGACAAGGTGTATGGTACGAACCGCGTAAGGATTTCACAATCGTCGAGGGTGAGCTGAAGCTTCTGGACATCACTGAACCTGGACCGAATGTAACTGTAACGATTTCAGGTGTTCCAACAGCAATGCAAAGTGCAGCTTATGCATGGCTGGATGTCTTCCGTGTTGAAAACGGCGTGAAGTACTTTGAACCATTTGAGTTCAAATCCAGTTCCGGATCAGAATTCATCTTTGAAGGCAATCTGCCGGTCGGCACCTACACCGTCGGTTTCTTCGGCACAGAGTACGGTGGCATAGAAATTGAGGACACCGGACTCTCCGTAGGTAGCGGTCAGACAAACTATGAAGTGAATGTCGGTAATGAATCTGGAAAACAGGTTGTTACAGGACAAATTCTAAATGGTGGCAGTGCTCTTGGACAAAAAGCATGGATCAAGATCGAAGGTACAGTTGAAAATCAGACGGTAACGAAGAAAACACAAACGGACAGAGATGGTAACTTTAAGTTCAAACTGCCGGACAACACGGACTGGACTGTGACAGAAATCAGTTTGAAAGAAGGGTATCTGCTTCTTCCAGAAAGTGCAAACTATGAGTTCAACACAGGTTCAGATGCAAGTCCTTCAGGGGACTGGAATCTGGATATAGGAAGTCTTCTTCAGTAAAAACAGGAAGCTGGAGGTTGGCGCCAGACCGACGCTGACCTCTGGTTCCAAAGAATTAGGAGAGGTGACACATGAATCAAATCCAAGCAAAGCATCTTGTTAAACGCTTATTCATATATGCTCTGGTCATGCTCATGGTGTTGACATCTTATCAGCCTGTTCAAATGAGTTTTGCTGTTGAGGGTGTCGGCTTCTCGGTATCGCCTGAGTATATCAATACGGATCAGCTCCCGACCATTGTTACGGTTACCGCTGATGCGAGTGCGTTTACAGTCGGATCAGCGTATCCGACACTGATTAACACAGCTACACAGGAAACCCAGTCGGTTTCGATTGTGGATTCCTCTGCAACACTTATGAAGTTTACCGTTCCGGCGGGTGTGAGTGCTGGAACCTATGAAATACGTATCAGTGACCCTGAGGGGAATCAGGGTACAACGACCAAATACTATTCTGTTTCGACGGCCTATGAAGTCGGACAGAGCACGATTACAACCTCGGCGCCTTTTGAAAGTCTTCCAAAGGGCTATGACGCGCAGGAAAACATCACTGTAACAGGTTCCTTCACCAAGTTTTCTGAAGGTCAGACAACTGTGGAACTTCTTCAGTCAAGCGCTGTCATCGATACGGCAAGTGTGACAGATGTCACAGAGGGGTCGGGTAGCACGCAGACCATAACCTTTGCTGTGGGAACGGGCCTGGCGAGCGGGACCTACGATGTGCGATTTACCACGGGTTCCGATGTGGACACGGTTAGCGGAGGTCTTGTGGTCAGAGGGGCAGCCAGCATTGTGCTGGATACCTCAAGTGTGACTGCTGGCTATTCGCAAACCAATGTGACTGTAACCGGAACCAATACCGGATTCAGCAATGCCACAAGCGTCCAGATTCTGGACAGCCAAGGCGCTGCAACCGGAAAAGCGGGGACTGCAAATGTCACCGATGAAGACACGCTGGGATTCTCCGTCAAAACGGGTCTGGCTGCCGGAACCTATACGGTGCGCATTACGACCGGTGTTGAGATTGCCAATGCAACCTTTACAGTTTACGCGCCATCCGCACAGGTGAAGAAGCAGTCTGACAGTTCGACGCTGACAAAGCTAGGCAAGTATTATAGCGCTCAGAGCCTTAAGTTAAGTGGTACGAATACAAACTTTGCAAGTGGGGAGACAACCCTGTCCGTATTTAAGGATTCCACTCAGGTGACAGGCGCAATCACGGGAACACCAACCGTCAATTCATCGACAGAAGTCCTGTTCACCTTAGCGGCGTGGACCAGTTCAATAGCTACGGGTGATATCGAAATCAAGGCAACAACCGGCGGTGAAGAGACTACGGCAACACTGAGTATTGTAGAACCAAGCGTGACACTCACATACAACTCCAATGCGGTTGTTGATGATGAAATTGCCAACGGCTACAAGGCCTTCAGTGTGGATATTGATGGTACGGACACTTATTTCACATCGAGTACAGTGGTTGAAGTCATGTACAGTTCAACCGATTATGCCACAGGTGAAGTCTATACCGATGCAAAAAATATCAGCTTCACACTTGATGCAGGACTGCCCGAGGGTACGTATACGGTGACAATTGACCTGGATGGAACAGGTGCAAAAACAATCGAAACCAGTCTGGTGGTGGCTCCAGAGGAGTCTATCCTGAGTGTATCACCGAGCAATATACTAAGGACAAAGAGTGTGACAAAGACCTATACGGTTTATGGCTCCAACACACACTTCACTGCGGGTACGCCATCTGTGGATATTGATGGAACCTCAAGTGAAACCATCAGCAATGTGACTGTGGTTGACGCCACAACGCTTACCTTTGACCTCATACCAAGCACTGTGGATGTCAATGGTGACCTGGATCTTATCGTGACGGTCAACTCAAGTGCCATTGCTGAATCGGCAACCCTGACGGATGGCCTGACGGCTACCAATCAGGGAATTGAAGCTTCTCCGGAAACCTACTATACACTGGAGCGCGGGAACGCAACGGTTTCTGTCACTGCGGAAGGCTTCACCTACGATGCGAGTGTAAGCAACATTTCTGCAACCGTAGGTGGAACATCGGTTGATGTGACAAGAGACTCTGACACTCAAATCAGCTTTGAGCTGCCGAGTGGTGTTTCTACGGGATCTCTTACAGTGGCTGTGAATAACAACGGCAGCAGCTATACCACATCCATTTCCGTGCAAACCAGTCAGGAAACCAGCAATACACCGGCATTCAAGATTTATGGATACGGCCATAACTCCGATGGCGATATCGCGGTTCAGGGCAATGACACCTTGACCTTCAGTTCGGGGGATGCTCCGACTGCGGTTGCCAGTATAAATTCTGAGGAGTATACGGTGAGTGTCGGCAGCATAGACGGGACGGCCAATACGCTGACACTGACCCTTCCGGATGGACTCGATGCAGGGTATTATGACATTGCCCTGACGTGGTCAAGCGGAGATTATGCAGGCAATACCCTGACCCTATCCGATTACCAGATCAAGAATGAACTGGATGGCGAAAACGGGATTGAAATCTACTATTCAGGCGTCGAGGCGTCGAGCAGAACCGTCTATTTGAATGGCGCGGGAACCTTATCCTTTACTGCCATAGGAGATATTCTGAACGGGTCTGCAAGCACTGATAAAACGGCCTATGCAGATTGGGCTTCAAGCGATACGAGTGTAGCCACCATATCTGCGGGAACCGTGACTGTAGCAGGCAGAGGCACAACAACACTGTCGGTTGCCTATGATGAAGCTTCCGACTCGATTACGCTTTATGTTATGGGACCGGACTCCATCGTTATTGAGGGCAGTGACGCCAACATCCGTATTGGGGAGTCAGCACTCCTCTCTGCAACGGCAACCTATGGAGATGCGTCGACAGAAACGGTAACGAGCAAGGCTTCATGGTCTGCATCGAACAGCAACCTCAGTTTGAGCGGCAGCACCGTGACGGGTGTCAATTCAGGTCAGGCGACCGTATCGGCTGCCTATGGCGGGGCGACAGGCACCTTAAATCTTACGGTGTCCTCCATTGACCTTACACCATCGGTTGTACAGTCTCTGAAACTTGGTAATGTGTCTGTCATCATAGACGGCATTGAAACGGGTACGACAATAACATCACTGACCCTTGGCGGGTCTTCGGTAACGCCATCGGATGACGGAACGAACATTTCATTTATACCGCCTGCTGGAACAGCGGCAGGAACTGCGGTGGTTGAAGTGGTGGCATCCGGACAGACCCACAGTGCGGCCCTGACTGTTTTAGAAAGCTCCATGACACTGGATACGGTGATTCTTGAAGAGGGCTATGAAGCCTTTGACATGGTCGCAACTTTGAAAAATGCAGATGTCAGTGCAGACGAAGAACCGGAAGTAACCGTTGACGGAACACTTGTCAGCAGTGCGGATGTAACTGTGGATGAGACAGAGAATACGGTGACATTCCTCGTTGACGCAGGTCTTGCGGCAGGAACCTATGATGTTGTTTTTGAGTGGACAAGCGGCGATTATATGGGCAATACGCTGACAAAGAGCATGAGCGTTGCTGAAGAGGGCAGTGTTGACATAAGTATTTCCGGTGCATCTTCAGTGGGAATCGGTTCAACGACCGATCTGACACTTGTCGCTACGGTGGATGAAGTTGATCAAACCCTATCAGGTGCGAGCTGGTCATCATCGGATGAAAACATTGCAACTGTAAACAGTACAGGTACAGTAACCGGTATTGCGGCAGGTTCTGTAACAATCACTGCAACATTCCAGAGCAAGACGTACACCAAGACAATTCTTGTACCATCGCAGACCACAGAAACAGATAATAATCGGGACAGCAGTAGCAGTAGCAGTAGCAGTAGCGGTGGCACCGGCGGCGGTGGCGGCGGTACAGTGACCGTTGGTGTTGAGCCGGGCACAGGACCAGTCCTGACGCCAGCTACGACATCCGATGTTGTACGCGATATTCTCGAAAATGCAGAGACCCTATCTGTAGAGGACGTTGTACGCGACCTTGCAGTCATCAGAGACAGCACCGTTGTGAACCTCAGGACGGGAGACTTTGATATCGATGAGGCCAAATTCATTGCCGATTCCGTATTCAAGGTTACTGAAGCACTGATTGCACGTTCGGAGTCTACTGCTGTTGAACTCAACCAGACTGCGCGCGATATGGCCCAGGTTGTAGGTGCCTATGTTGCACGCAAGGATGTTGAGGCGTCTGATGCGGTAGCATGGGCAGGTAGGGTCATGAATCTGGTGGGCACAAGTACACTGCAGAAAGCGGGACAGTCCTCGCAGCAGGCATCTGCAGTTGCTGTCGATATTATGGACAGCGTGGTCGTCAAGGTTCTGAAAAAAGGCATCGACCAGAAAACAGCCACGGCAGTATTCAAGACCTTCATGGAAGATGTGGCCAAACCAGCATTCAAGCTGGACGCGGCCAAGGTTGACAGCGCAAAACTCATGGACCGTATCGTCAAAGCCACGTCTGATATCATTGAGTTGTCAGGCAAGATCGACAAGTCAATGCTTGTTGAAACACAGGCTGGATCGGGAACTGAAATCAAGGTGGATGCCAATGCGCTTGTCCTGGCAGCCAACAATGCGATCCAGAAGAAAGAAGAGCTTAAGAATATGGTCATCCTCAATGCACAAAGCAATATTGAGGTGCAAATGATACCGCGTGTCGGTGTTGACCTGCCGGATACAGCGGCAGATGTGAAGCTGAGTCTTGACAGTGCAGCGGTTTCGGGTGTACAAAGTACAGGTGCCGAAATGCAGATTTCAGCTAAGGGTGCCAAATTTGTCTTTAAAAATGAGACGCTAAGTGAAATGAAGGCATCAGGTATTGAACTGCGTGTCGGTGAGGTTGGTGCCCTTGAAAAGACGCTTTACCTCAAGAATATGCCGATGGCAACGCGAATGAACATCTCAGCTGTCGACAACACGAAAGAAATTGATATGTCAGGCTATGAGAGTCTCGTCAACAAGCCGACAATGAGTCTTGATTTTGATGACGGTGTGATTTTCGTACCTGCACATGTAAATGTATTTGTTTACGACGAAGAAACAGCAGCTTGGGAATATGTGAAATCAGAGGTTGATATGGCAAGAGCAAGTGTCAGCTTCAAACCACCGCATTTCAGCGTGTACTCCGTTGTGGACTATTCGAAGACATTTGATGATCTGAAAGCCTATGGCACGACACCGGCGCACTGGTCTAAGTCCTATGTTGAGGCCATGGCATCGCGTGGACTGACAAGCGGTATTTCAGAGACCGAATTTGGACCGGATTACACCATTACAAGGGCGCAGTTTGCAACACTGCTTGCAAATGCACTGAATCTTGATGGAGATACGGGTTCGGCATTCAAGGATGTTCAATCGGGAACCTGGTACTACGAGTCTGTGAATCGCGCATATGACGCAGGCTTGGTATCGGGTCTCGGAAATGGCATGTTTCAGCCAGATGCTCAAATTACCAGAGAGCAGATGGCAGTCATGATTTCAAAAGCATATGAAATCATGCTGGGAACCGCAATGAAGGGAGAGGCAGAGGCTCTGAAGGATATTGATGATGTCAGCGACTGGGCAAGAGCTTCAGTGGAAGCCGCCAAGTATCATGGCGTTATCTCCGGATATACCGATGGAAGCTTCAAGCCAAAAGCATTCGCCACAAGAGCAGAGGGCGTTGTTATGCTTAAAAAGCTGCTGGATCTTAAATAAGGAATAGGTAGTAAAGGGCTGCTGCATATCAGGTCATGATTTATCTGGTGTGTGGCAGTCCTGTTTTTTTGATGGCGCAGGTAAGGGAAATTCCCCCTGTCATTTCACAAAAGGCTAGAAAAGTATGTATAATGTGAAGTGACGGTGAATAATTATTTAGGTCAATACATAGTGAAATGAATGGAAATACGAGGTGACTTATGTCGGAACTAAAGCTTGGAATGGTCTTTGAAACAAAGAAAATCGTTGAAGAAGCAGATACGGCTGCGAAATTTGGGAGTGGTGGCGTTTATGTATTTGCCACACCTATGATGATTGGCATTATGGAGAATGCTTCGATGAACTGTGTGCAGGAAGCCCTTGAAGAGGGTCAGGGAACGGTGGGCATTCATCTTGACGTGAAGCATTTGGCTGCTACGCCAATGGGAATGGAAGTCCGTGCTGTAGCTGAGTTGATTGAAATTGACGGTAAGAAGCTACGCTTCAAGGTTGAAGCTTTTGACGAAGACAAGAAAATCGGCGAAGGTACGCATGACCGGTTTATTATCAATGTTGAAAAGTTCATGAGCAAACTGCAAAAATAGATTATTTTACCATGGAAAATACCGGAACAGGCTTTTGAACGGCTGAACCAGAGACTTGCAGCTGAATGAGGTTTAGTAAAACTTTATGGGCATATATCAGCTTGATAAAAAAATGACAATCTGGTGAAGTTTTTGTAACTTTATACTGGTATTCTGAAATAATGTATGCTATTATAAACGTGCACGTATTCTGAATATTCAGCGGGGAAATTGCCAGGTCTGTATCTGGGTGTCTTCCAACATCCAGTCGGTATGGATTACACGGCATAGTAAAAAACGTCGATTTTTTTGCTATGCCTTTCATATTTTTTTGACAAGGTGGTGCCTATAATGAGAGAAGTTTCTGTTAATCAAATAACGAAAGAATTACGACGCATGTGCATGGAAGCCAACTACATACTTTCAGCAGATGTAAAGGCGAAACTGGAAGCACAGGTATCGGTAGAAGCATCTCCTATAGGGGAATCAATCCTAAAGGATATTGTGAAGAACGCCGACATCGCAGCAGCAAACTCTGTACCCATGTGCCAGGACACGGGCATGGCCGTAGTATTTCTTGAAATCGGTCAGGACGTTCATCTGGTGGACGGAGATTTGAAAGAAGCAATCAACGAAGGTGTACGACAAGGATACAGTGACGGATTTTTAAGAAAATCTGTTGTAAAGGATCCGATATTGAGAGGTAATACGGGGGACAATACGCCTGCGATCATCCATATTGATATCGTATCTGGAGACAAAGTGAAAATGACACTTGCGCCGAAGGGATTCGGAAGTGAGAACATGAGCAGGTCAAAAATGCTCAAGCCGTCAGACGGCATGCAGGGCGTAGAAGACTTCATTGTGGAGACGGTCTCTCTGGCAGGGCCAAACCCATGTCCGCCGATTGTTGTCGGTGTAGGCGTAGGGGGCACAATTGAGAAAGCAGCCTATATGGCAAAGCATGCACTCACGAAAAAGCTGGAAGACAAGCATCCTGAAAAGCATATTGCAGATCTTGAAGAGCGGGCACTTGATCGCATCAACAAACTGGGCATAGGTCCACAGGGGTTGGGCGGAACGACAACGGCACTGGGTATCAATATTGAGACATTCCCAACGCATATCGCAGGACTTCCTGTTGTTGTCAATATCAACTGTCATGCGGCAAGACATGTCGAATGTGTGCTTTAAGAAGGAGGATGTGCAATGGAAAAGCGAATTACGACCCCACTGACACAGGAAAAGCTTAAAGAGCTGAAAGCTGGCGACAAGGTTTTGCTTTCAGGTATCATATATACGGGTAGGGATGCCGCCCACAAAAGACTGGTGGATACATTGAAAGAAGGGAAAACGTTACCTTTCGATGTCAAAGACCAGGTGATCTACTATGTTGGACCGGCGCCGGCAAAACCGGGGCAGGTCATCGGTTCAGCTGGACCGACAACAAGCTATAGAATGGATGATCTGACAGTTCCGCTTCTGGAGTTGGGACTGACAGGCATGATTGGCAAAGGTGCGAGAGCAGACAAGGTTGTTGAAGGCATGAAAAAGCACGGTGCGATTTATTTCGCAGCGATTGGCGGCGCGGGCGCACTTATAGCCAGTGCGATCAAAGCCAGTGAAATCATCGCTTACGACGACTTGGGTCCGGAGGCTATCAGAAAGCTTACAGTGGAAGATATGCCTGTCTATGTTGTCATAGACAGTGAAGGCAATGATATGTATAAATCAGAGAGAGCCAAGTACGCTTCGGAGGATATGTAAGATGGATTATAACAAGCTCGCACTGGAACTGCACGAAAAGCATCAGGGTAAAATCGAAGTGGTTTCAAAGGTATCCGTTGAGAATAAAGATGATTTGTCAACGGCATACACACCAGGTGTGGCTGAGCCTTGCAGAAAAATCGCAGACAATGTGGACGATGTTTACAAGTACACTTCAAAGGGCAATCTCGTTGCAGTCGTTTCTGATGGATCGGCAGTTCTGGGTCTTGGCAACATCGGTGCAGAAGCATCAATCCCTGTTATGGAGGGGAAAGCGGTTCTTTTCAAGAGTTTCGGCAATGTGGACGCCTTTCCTGTTTGTTTGACTACGCAGGATGTGGATGAAATCGTAGAAACCGTTGTACGGATGGCGCCGGTATTTGGGGGCATCAATCTGGAAGACATCTCAGCACCAAGGTGCTTTGAGATAGAAGCAAAACTCAAGGAAAAGCTGGACATTCCAGTATTCCACGATGACCAGCACGGCACAGCAATTGTTGTTGCAGCAGGTCTGATCAATGCATTTAAACTAACAGATAGAAAAATCGAAGATGTCAACGCAGTCATTAACGGTGCAGGGTCGGCAGGAATTGCTATCACAAAACTGCTTCTCAGCCTGGGTGTCGGAAATGTAGTACTGTGTGACAGGTTCGGAGCCGTGCACAAGGCGAGCGAAGAGGCAAATGACGCTCAGCTTCAAATGGCACAGATTACAAACAAAAATAATGAAACAGGCACGCTTGCAGAAGTTATGGTTGGCAAGGATGTATTCATCGGTGTATCTGCACCGGGCATCGTAACTTCAGAAATGATTTCAAAGATGGCAGACAAGTCCATTGTCTTTGCAATGGCAAATCCCGTACCTGAAATCATGCCAGACCTTGCCAAAGAAGGCGGTGCGTATATTGTCGGTACAGGCAGATCGGATTTTCCAAATCAGGTCAACAACGTATTGGCATTCCCGGGTATCTTTAGGGGGGCACTGGACGTACGCGCAAGTGATATCAATGAAGAAATGAAAGTGGCGGCGGCTTATGCAATCGCAGAGACGCTGACCGATGAAGAACTCGCTATAGACAACGTCATTCCAAAGGCGTTTGATCCGCGAGTAGGAAAAAATGTCGCTGAGGCAGTGAGAAATGCAGCTGTTAAGAGCGGCGTAGCAAGTAAATAAGCACAGTTTTATAATCAATTTTGCAACGGACGACGTACTCAATACACAATAATGAATGGCGCAGTCCAATTGAATAACCTCGATATTTGTGGGGGTGAAGTGACCCTTTACCCTAAACAGTGAATATGGCGTGGTTGTGATGCAGGTTTCTTAAATTACGGAAACTCTGCTCATAACCATGCCTTTTTATATTCAACTCAGCGGAAGCTTTTACTGGCCAGAAGTCACACGTTGAGTAGAAGAAAAATTGCAGTTTGCTGGTTCGTGTTCGTGTAGGGTGGATAGACCGGCGGGAGCAATAGGAAAAAACAAGGAGGGTGCTTAAATGAAATTTGCATTTGCTGCATGGTTGATGAATCCATTTATCTTAATGTTCGTCGCTGTCGCAACAGGACTGATTTTTGGTAAAATCAGATTTGGTAAGTTTAACTTTGGTATTTCAGGCGCATTATTTACAGGATTGGTAATCGGCTGGGGTATCATGCAATACGCAAACAGTTTTGCAGAAGGTTCAAAGTATTACGCGACTGCTCAAAAACTAATAAAAACAGGTGTTATTGACAAAGGGTTTTTCTCGATGTTCCTGATACTCTTCGTAGCGGCGGTTGGTCTGCTTGCGGCGAAAGATATCGGTGCTGTACTTAAGAAGTACGGTGCAAAATTCGTAATTCTCGGATTCATTATTACACTTCTAGGCGCGGCAACAACTTATGCATCAACTACTCTGATGAATGATGCAAATCCTTATGAAGTATCAGGCGTATACACAGGTGCACTTACAAGTTCACCGGGTCTTGCAGCTGCAATTGAGACAGCACGTGGCCATGCGACAAACAAAGTTGCTGAATACCCTGAAATGACGGTTGAAGAAAAAGCTAAAGTACTGCACATTCTTGGTGTTGAAGGTCTTACACCTGAAAACACACCAGAGCTGAGCGCTGACCAGGCAGATCTGTTCATTAAGACAGCTGAAGCCGGTATCGGTGTAGGCCATGCGATCGGATACCCATTTGGCGTTCTGATCGTTATCATTGCAGTAAACTTCTTCCCTAAAATCTTCGGTATGGATGTTGAAGAAGAACAACGTCAATTCAAGAAGGAAATGGAAGAAGCGAAGAATATGGGCGGCGGCAAGGAAATCGAAGAAGTTTCATTCGACCTGCTTGCATTCATGGTTGCTTGTTTCTTTGGATATACAATCGGTATGTTCAAGCTCGACTTGAACTTCATCGGTCTCGGTGACTTCTCGCTGGGTTCTACAGGCGGCGTACTGATCGGTTCGCTTGTACTTGGACACATTGGTAAAATTGGTCCTATGACTTTCAGAATGAATTCCAAAGTACTTGGCGTTGTACGTCAGCTGTCACTGGCATTCTTCCTGGCAATCGTTGGCCTACGTTACGGCTTCAAGGTATTCGAAGCACTTATGGGTTCAGGCGCAATTCTGGCAGTAGTATCCCTAGCAATCGGAATCGTGGCTATGATGGTTGGTTTCTTCATTGGACGTTACGTATTCAAAATCAACTGGATCATGCTTTCTGGCGCAATCTGTGGTGGTATGACTTCAACACCTGGTCTGGGTGCTGCGGTTGACGCAATCGGATCTGACGACCCAGCGGCAGGATACGGCGCAACTTATCCATTTGCACTCCTAGGTATGGTTATCTTTACAATCATTCTTCATAGACTTCCAATGTAGTGATGTTCGATTGTCAGTGGATTCACAATGTGATAAACTGACAATGGTACAGAAACAATGGTAGTTGTGTGAGATTGAGGAAAAGGTGATTGAATGGAACGCAAGGAAATTTTCGTAACAGGATATGCAAAATTACCACAAGGCATCACAGCAGCTGAACTTTACTCCATAATTGCTGTAGGCATGCTGGTAGATAGAGATACTGGTCTTATAACAGATGTTGACTGTACACTGGCAACTGAAATGGGAAAGAATTTTGTTAAGACTCTTGTTATCGGCAAGAACCTCAATGAAGTTGAAGCAATCGATGCTGAGTTCAACCTGAACTACTATGGGTCGGCAAAGAAAGCGCTGATTTCTGCCATTCGCACATGCAACGAAAAGTATAGACAGATTGTCAACAATCCAAATCAATAAAAAGAGCTGCAGGATTTAATATGATTTTCACGGGGACGGAATGACCTTTCGCCCTTTTGAATGAAGATTGAGAGTTAGATGCTGACGTAAACACGTATATTCGGCGTGTTCATGTCCATCTAACTCTTTTTTTGTTAACAAGCTTGAGGAGGAAAAAGCATGAGTGGTTTTAACGAAAGAATTAGAAATAAAGCATTTCTTGATAAGGTAATGACAGCCGAAGAAGCGGCGAAATTTATAGAAGATGGTATGACGGTTGCTACGTCTGGCTTCACACCATCAGGTTACCCAAAGTCAGTTCCGCTTGAAATTGCTAAGCGTGCTGAAGCTGGCGAAGAAATCGGAATCACACTGATTACGGGCGCTTCAGTTGGGGATGAATTAGATGGAGCACTGGCGCGTGCAGGTGTGACAAAGCGCAGATTCCCATACCAGACTCAAAAGGATTCACGTAACGGTATCAATGACGGAAGCATCGCATACGCGGATATGCACCTGAGCCATGTCTCTCAGTTCATTGACTACGGTTACTTTGGCGAAATCGACTTTGCAATCGTTGAAGCACTGGCAATCAACGAAGACGGCGGTATCGTGCCGACGACATCTGTAGGCGTTATGCCACAGGCTATCAACAATGCAAAGCGTGTAATCGTTGAAATTAATACGACACAACCAATGGCACTGGAAGGCGTTCATGACATCTATATGACTGAAAAACCACCTTTTAGAAAGCCTATTCCAATAGAAAAGCCAGGTGACCGCATCGGAACAACTTACATTCCATGTGACCCTGACAAAATTGTTGCAATTGTTCATTCTGAAATTGGCGATAAAGTAAGACCTCTGGGTCCAATTGATGAAGATTCAAAAGCAATTTCTGCACACATTATGAAATTCCTTAAGGATGAGGTCAATGCTGGTCGCCTGCCTGAAAACCTACTTCCGCTGCAATCGGGTGTTGGTTCAGTTGCCAATGCGGTGCTTGGCGGTTTGGTTGATTCGGACTTCGAAAATCTCACGTGTTACACGGAGGTTATTCAGGATTCCATGTTCGATCTAATCGACGCTGGCAAGGTTACTGTTGCTTCAGGTACATCGTTCACACCTTCTGAAGAAGGTCTGGCTCGTCTTCTAGGTAATATGGAGCACTATGCAAGCCACTGTGTTCTTAGACCTATGGAAATTTCGAACCACCCTGAAACAGCACGCCGTCTTGGTGTCATTGCTATGAATACTGCAATCGAGGTTGACATCTATGGTCACGTTAACTCAACGAATATTATGGGTTCTCGCATGATGAACGGCCTTGGTGGATCAGGCGATTTCACTAGAAATGGTTACCTGACGATGTTCACAACGGTTTCTACGGCTAAAAATGGTGATATTTCATCTATCGTGCCTATGGTGTCGCATGTCGATCACACAGAACATGATGTGCATGTCGTTGTAACAGAGCAGGGACTGGCTGACCTTAGAGGTCTATCTCCAAGGGAACGTGCAAGAGCCATCATTGAAAATTGCGCGCATCCTGACTACAAGTCTGTACTTCTTGATTACCTGGAACGTGCTGAAGAGGGTCCATACAAGCACATGCCGCACAATATCGGTGAGGCACTTTCATGGCATGACAGATTCGTTAAAACAGGCTCTATGAAAGTTAAGTAAGATTGGCTTGCAGCGGCTTGTATACACACATAGAGCCGCTGCATACCATGATGCATTTGGCTAAAAGTATACAATTATACTTAGTGCCTTAAAAGTAAAATCCCCGTATTTTATGTTATGCTATATGGGGTATCCGAGAGTATTAACAGGTCAAAAGGAGGAAACGGTTCATGTATCAAAAAGATAAACTGGACCAAGTGAAGGAAGTTGTTGACGCATTTGAAGCTAAGACAGCTGCTGCACTGGAAAAACGCCCTGAAAGACAAGCACCATTCTACACTGGTTCGGGCGATGTAATTAACAGACTTTACACACCAGCAGACATTGAAAATCTAGACTACAACACAGATTTGGGTGTTCCGGGACAATTCCCTTACACTCGTGGCGTTCAGCCAACAATGTACAGAGGTCGTCTATGGACAATGCGTATGTACGCAGGCTTCGCAACAGCTGAAGAATCAAACAAGCGTTACAAGTACCTTGTTGAGCAAGGTTCAGGCGGCCTTTCGTGCGCATTTGACCTTCCAACACAAATCGGTTATGACTCAGACCACTCACTTAGCGAAGGCGAAGTTGGTAAGGTTGGTGTTGCAATCGACTCACTTGCTGACATGGAAATCCTATTCGACGGTATTCCACTAGACAAGGTTTCTACATCTATGACAATCAATGCACCAGCATCAGTTCTACTTGCAATGTACATTGCAGTTGCTGAGAAGCAAGGTGTATCTTCAGATAAACTACGTGGTACGATTCAGAATGATATTCTTAAAGAGTACATCGCACGTGGTACTTACATCTTCCCTACAGAGCCATCGATGCGTCTGATCACTGACATCTTCGAGTACTGCTCTAAGGACGTTCCACTGTGGAACACAATCTCGATTTCAGGCTACCACATCCGTGAAGCTGGTTCTACAGCTGCACAGGAAGTTGGCTTTACAATCGCTGACGGTATCGCATACGTTGAAGCAGCAATCAAAGCTGGTCTAGACGTTGATACTTTCGCTCCAAGACTTTCATTCTTCTTTAACGCACATAACGACCTTCTAGAAGAAGTTGCTAAGTACCGTGCAGCACGTCGTCTATGGGCTAAAATCATGAAGGAAAGATTTGGTGCTAAGAACTCTAAGTCTATGGCACTTAAGTTCCATACACAAACTGGTGGTTCTACACTGACTGCTCAACAGCCTGAAAACAACATCGTTCGTGTTGCTATTCAGACGCTTGCAGCTGTTATGGGTGGCACTCAGTCTCTACACACAAACTCTAAGGACGAGGCGCTTGCGCTTCCAACTGAAGATTCTGTACGTGTAGCTCTAAGAACACAACAAATCGTTGCTTACGAATCAGGTGTTACAAACACAATTGACCCTCTTGCAGGTTCTTACTTCATCGAAGCTAAAACAACTGAAATCGAAGAAAAAGCAATGGAATACATTAAGAAAATTGATGATCTTGGTGGCGCGCCTAAAGCAATCGACGCAGGCTACATCCAACAAGAAATCATGGATGCTTCTTACGAGTACCAAAAGGAAGTTGAATCTGGCGCACGCATCGTAGTTGGTATGAATAAATTCCAAATCGAAGAAGAGGCTCCAAAAGATCTTCTTAGAGTTGACCCAATCGTTGGTCAAATGCAAAAGGACAAGCTTGCTAAGCTAAGAGCAGAGCGTGACAGCGCTAAAGTTGACGAAACTCTTGCAGCTCTACGTGGCGCTTGCGAAGGTTCTGACAACGTAATGCCTTTCATCCTTGAAGCAGTTCGTGCTTACGCTACTCTAGGCGAAGTTTGTGGCGTTATGCGTGAAGTATTTGGTGAATACCAGCAATCAATCAATCTATAATTCCAAGGTTGCTTGCAACTGAGAAAAATGTAGATGGCTAAAGTAAGATTCAAGTGGGTTCATCTCGCGTGAACCCCTTTCAAAAGATACGGTTAAGGAGGATTCAAAAATGGATCGACCAATTAGAGTTCTAGTTGCGAAGCCAGGTCTTGACGGACACGACCGCGGTGCGAAAGTTATCGCGCGTGCTCTACGTGACGCTGGTATGGAAGTTATTTATACAGGTCTTCGTCAGACACCTGAGCAAATCGTAAGTGCTGCAATCCAGGAAGACGTTGACGTAGTGGCTTGTTCAATTCTGTCAGGTGCACATGCAACACTTCTTCCTAAAGTTAAAGAGTTGCTTGTAGCTGAAGGCGCAGACGACATTCTGTTTGTTGCTGGTGGCGTTATTCCAGATGGCGACATCCCACACCTGAAAGAAAACGGTATTGCAGAAGTATTTACACCTGGTACTCCAACGGATGTGACTATTAACTACATTAAAGAAAACATCAAGAAGTAAGTCTGGTGATATAAATGACTAATTTGGGTGAACGACTCTTAAAAGGTGAAAAGCGAGCAGCAGCTCGCTTGATCACCTTGGTAGAAAACAAGGACCATGAAGCCTTCGAGCTTTTGAAATCTCTTTATAAGGAAAGCGGAAATGCGTATGTCATCGGTATTACGGGACCTCCAGGGGCTGGTAAAAGTACACTGACTGACAAACTGGCGAAAGCTTGCCTTGCTGAAGGAAAAAAAGTGGGCATTGTTGCAATCGACCCCACAAGTCCTTTCACAGGCGGCGCCATTCTGGGTGACCGTGTCCGTATGAGTGATGTAGGCATGCATAAGAATGCCTTCATTAGAAGTATGGGTGCGCGTGGACATCTCGGTGGCATTTCTGAAGCGACAGGTGCGGCTGTCAAAGTGCTTGATATCTACGGGTGTGATTATATCTTCATCGAAACGGTTGGCGTAGGCCAGTCCGAAGTTGACATCGTAAAAACCTGTGATACGACACTGATGGTAATGGTGCCTGGCCTAGGCGATGACATTCAGGCGATTAAAGCCGGTGTCATGGAAATAGGCGATGTATTCGCTGTAAATAAATCTGACCGTGACGGTGCAAAAAAGACAGCACGTGAAATCAACATGATGCTGGACTTCAATAAAAAAGATTGGCGTCCGCCGGTTGAAATGGTCATAGCTGTTGATAATGAAGGAATCGACAAACTCATGGATGCGATTCACTCTCACCGTGATCACATGGTTGATACGGGACAGTTTATTGAGCGAAGAATCAAAAATGCTAAGACAGAAATCATTGATCTTGTTAAGGAGCGAATCGTCACACGCATGATGGATCAATCCTATAAGATAGAACTTGTAGACAAACTCAGCGAAGCTGTTGCGAAGCGTGAAAACAATCCGTACACAGCCTGCGAGACTATCTATAAGGAAATAGTGTAGTAAATCATAAGGCAGCTGACCTCTGCAGCTGACCTTTTTATATGAAATAATGGACATCTCGGTAAAGGACGTTATGGCAGCTAAGATATTTAGTAATACTAATTGTTGGAAACGTTTTTTTATGGGATAATGACGAGTTTTAAAAATAAACTCAAGCACTCAAAATCTTTTAAATATTTAAGCTGATTTCTGATAATTATTATTATTAAATGTGTACACTCGCAAGAGTGGTTGTTAAAATTAACTAAGAAACCTTTAAGGGGGACTACGAAATGAAAGCACTAAAAGTTGACCACATCGGTATTGCGGTCAAAAATCTTGATGAAACTCTAAAATTCTATACAGAAGTACTTGGCCTAGAGTGCGAAGGAACTGAAGTTGTAGAAGAGCAAAAGGTTCGTGTAGCGTTCCTTCCTGTTGGCGACACAGAAGTTGAACTTCTAGAGTCTACTTCTGAAGATGGCCCGATTGCTCGTTTCATCGAAAAGAACGGTGAAGGTATGCAGCATATGGCATTCCGCGTAGAAAACATCGAAGAAGCTATCGCTTACATGAAAGAAAAAGGCATGCGTATGATTGACGAGACTCCTCGTTATGGCGCAGGCGGCGCGAAAATTGCTTTCGTACATCCAAAAAGCTCTAAGGGCGTTCTGGTTGAACTAAGCGAGCGAGTGTAATTTAATTACCATCTTCCGTTCAAGAAGAACTAAAAGAAATCCTTGGGAGGTACTTACATGTCTATCAATAAGCTGGAAGACTTGCGTAAACGTCGTGCCGTTATCGAAGCAGGCGGTGGCGCTAAACGTATTGAAAAACAGCACAAAAATGGAAAACTGACAGCGCGTGAAAGAATTACTCTATTGTTTGATGAAGGTACTTTTGTAGAACTGGATGCTTTTGTTAAGCACCGTTGTACAAACTTCGGCATGGAGAAACTGGAAGCGCCAGCTGAAGGCGTTGTAACTGGCTATGGCCAAGTTGACGGACGTCTAGTATATGCATACGCACAGGACTTCACTGTTGTAGGTGGTTCACTTGGCGAAATGCATGCTGCTAAAATCTGCAAGTGTATGGACAATGCACTTAAAGTAGGTGCACCAGTCGTTGGTCTGAATGACTCAGGCGGCGCGCGTATTCAGGAAGCAGTTGATGCACTTTCTGGCTATGGTAGAATTTTCTACAAAAACACGCTAGCATCAGGTGTAATCCCTCAGATTACAGCAATCATGGGTCCATGTGCTGGTGGTGCGGTTTATTCTCCTGCACTGACAGACTTCATCTTCATGGTTGACAAGACATCACAGATGTTCATCACTGGTCCACAGGTAATCAAAACTGTAACAGGCGAAGAAGTATCTGCAGAAGCACTTGGTGGCGCTATGACGCACAACCAGACTTCAGGTGTTGCTCAATACATCGCTTCAAATGACGAAGAGTGTATCGCACAAATCAGAAGACTACTCAGCTTCCTTCCATCAAACAACATGGAAACAGCACCTGTATACGAGTCTGCTGATGATGTGAATGCAATCATCGAAGAGCTTAACACAATTATTCCTGATAACTCAAACAAGCCTTACGATATGAAAGATGTTATTTCAGCAATCGTTGACGGCGGCGATTTCTTTGAGTATCAGCCATACTTTGCACAAAACATCCTGACAGGTTTTGCGCGTATCGGCGGAAAATCAGTTGGTATCATTGCAAACCAGCCTAAGTTCCTTGCTGGTTGCCTAAACATTGACGCATCTGACAAGTCTGCACGTTTCATCCGTACTTGTGATGCATTCAATATTCCACTGCTAAACATTATCGACGTTCCTGGATTCCTTCCTGGTACAAGCCAAGAGTACGGCGGCATCATCCGTCACGGCGCAAAAATGCTTTACGCTTACTCAGAAGCTACAGTGCCTAAGGTATCACTGATCGTTCGTAAGGCATACGGTGGTTCTTACCTAGCAATGTGTTCTAAAGACCTTGGCGCTGACGTAGTTCTAGCTTGGCCAAATGCGGAAATCGCAGTTATGGGTCCTCAAGGTGCTGCGAACATCATCTTCCGTAAGGATATTTCAGATGCTAAAAATCCTGCTGAAATGCGTCAAAAGAAAGTTGACGAGTACACAGCAGAATTTGCAACACCATACAAAGCAGCAGAACGTGGATTCGTTGACGATGTTATCGAGCCTGCTGCAACACGTCCAAGACTGGTTGACGCATTTGACATGCTGGCTGGCAAACGTGAAAGCCGTCCTGCTAAGAAGCACGGCAATATTCCGCTATAAGAGGCCCTATCAAAGAGCGTAATCTAAAGGATAAACTTTAGATATAGAGAGGTGAAACCATGGAACTAATGACAAGGTTTGCAGACCCGACTCTGATAGAGCAGATGAGTTTAGGAGAGAAAGTCTACGCATCGCTGTTTACAACAGCACTAGGTATGCTCATTACTTTCTGTGCCTTGATTGTACTGTGGGGTCTGACAGCATTCTACTCAAAACTGGTTCAAAATGCAGAAGCTAAAAAGAGCGCAGGCTCAGTTACAAATGTAACGCCAACACCTGCACCTGCAGCGGCTCCAGCAGCAAAGCCAGAAGAAGATGATGAAGAGCTTGTTGCAGTTATTTCTGCTGCAATCGCTGCATCACTTGGAACATCAATGCACAATATCGTAGTAAGAAGCATTGTGCGTGTTCAAGACCAAACACCAGCTTGGGGACAATCTGGTCGTGTAGATCAAATGAATGCACGTTTTTAGGTAAGCGTAAAATCGTATCTTATATGACGATCAATATTCGGTATTAGAAAAAATCTAATCATAGAGAAATCTGGGAGGATGGATCATGAAAAAGTTCAACGTTACGGTAAACGGTAAAACATACGAAGTAGATGTAGAAGAAATCGGCGGCGTGGCAAGCGCACCAGTTGCAAGACCAGCTGCAGCACCTCGCGCAGCAGCACCAGCTCCTGCAGCAGCACCTAAGGCAGCACCAGCTCCTGCGGCAGCACCTGCAGCAGTTCCAGCAGGCGGCAGCACAGTTTCGGCTCCAATGCCTGGTACAGTTCTTGACATCAAAGTTGCTGCTGGCGACTCTGTATCAAACGGTCAAGTTCTAATGGTTCTTGAAGCAATGAAAATGGAAAACGAAATTATGGCACCTTGCGACGGTAAAGTTGTAAGTGTTAATGTCAACAAAGGCGCATCTGTAAACTCTGGAGACGTTATGATCGTTATCGGATAGTTTTCCGACTTCAGATTATACGATTATGAGCGAAAGGAGCGAAACAGATGATTCAAGCAATAATAGACTTTTGGGGGTCTACTGGTTTCAATGCTCTGATTGAAAACATGCTGTGGGGCAACGTGCTAATGATTGCCGTATCCTGTGTCCTGCTGTATCTAGCAATCGCAAAGGGATTTGAGCCCCTGCTGCTTATACCGATCGCATTCGGTATGCTGCTGACGAACCTGCCGCTTGCAGGTCTGATGGCAAACCCGACGTCGCACCTTGGAGCAATCCATGAGTCGGCTCACGGTTTTTCCAAAATCGTCGTGGACCCTGAAATAATGAAAAACATGCCTGACCTGGCGCTTTCCATAAGCGAGCCGGGCGGTCTTCTGTACTACCTGTACCAAGGTGATGCGCTGGGTATCTTCCCACCAATCATCTTCATGGGCGTTGGCGCGATGACAGACTTCGGTCCACTGATCGCCAACCCAAGATCTCTGCTGCTGGGTGCAGCGGCACAGTTCGGTATCTTTACAACATTTATCGGCGCAATCGCTTCTGGTCTGTTCAACGCACAGGAAGCAGCGTCAATCGGTATCATCGGTGGTGCTGACGGTCCTACTGCAATCTTCCTAACATCGAAGCTTGCACCGCACCTTCTTGGCCCAATCGCCGTAGCGGCATACTCATACATGGCGCTAGTACCGGTAATCCAGCCACCAATCATGAAAGCACTTACGACTAAAGAAGAGCGTATGATCAAGATGGACCAGCTTCGTCCTGTATCAAAGCTTGAAAAAATGCTGTTCCCAATCCTTGTAACAATCCTTGTTACACTGATTGTACCGCCAGCTGGTACCCTGGTAGGCATGCTGATGCTGGGTAACCTGTTCAAGGAATCTGGTATGGTGGCACGTCTTGAAGATACAGCTAAGAATGCCCTGATCAACATCATCACAATCTTCCTGGGTCTATCTGTTGGCGCGACTGCAACAGCAGAACAGTTCCTTAAGATTGAGACACTGGCAATCATCTGCCTGGGTGTCATCGCATTCGGTATCGGAACAGGCGCAGGCGTACTGCTTGCAAAAGTCATGAACAAGCTCTCAGGTGGTAAAATCAATCCGCTTATCGGTTCGGCAGGCGTATCTGCAGTACCGATGGCAGCCCGTGTATCACAGGTTGTGGGTCAGAAAGAGAACCCATCCAACTTCCTGCTCATGCATGCCATGGGACCAAACGTTGCCGGTGTTATCGGCTCGGCGGTTTCCGCAGGCGTTCTGCTTTCACTATTTGGTTAATCCAGATTTGAAAGCGACCATTCTGATTTAGAATTAAGGTTAATCTATTCATTTAAAAGAGACGCTGTGATAAGAACGATGGTTCTTGTCACAGCGTTTTTTAATGCATGCAGTATTCTAAAAAAGCACCAGATTATCTGATACTCATACACGGATTCCGAATAGGGTACAAAACGAACCTTCATGAAGGAAATGCTCAGACTACAAAGTCTCCTGAAAAAATTGTGGTCTTGTCCGAAGTTGATGGAGACTTCAAACCGCCCCTGATTGATAAGGTGTCAAAACCAGGGTGGGTCATAGTGAGCTATAATATCTGGTCTCAGATTGAACTGGAAGAGTTTTATGCAGACTTTGCCAAGGCGCTTAAGGAATCCTTAGGGGACCGTATTGGGGGCAGAGAGGCAATGAGAATGACCACCTTAAACACCTTTTACGAGGTCATTGATCTGAACTGAGAATGTCCCTGTATTTTGTGTGCTGTGAACCTATGAAATAAGCAATCCATCTCCGTGCAAGACTGCGTGTTTTGTGCATTGCCTGGGAAACATTGTGCTATAATAGGGCTAGGATTACGACAGGCAGTATCATGAATGAAAATACGGATGTGATATATATGAAATCTAAAGTAATAGAAGCCCTTAAGGCACATACACATACTTTTCTTTCTGGTGAGGAACTGAGTCAGAAGCTGGGTGTGTCACGGACGGCTGTATGGAAGGTCATAAAACAGCTGAAGGAAGAAGGCTATCAGATTGAGTCCGTTTCCCGAAAGGGCTACAGACTGGTACATGAGGCAGACAGTATTAATGCCGAGGCTCTGAAGGTAGAGCTTCGAGACGTAAAGCTGATAACGGGAATCGAGCATTTTGATAGTATTGATTCCACAAATACATACGCAAAGCAGCTGGCTGCAGCTGGAGCAAAAGAGGGAACCCTTGTCATTTCCGACGAGCAGACAAAAGGACGCGGGCGGCTGGGACGTGACTGGACATCTCCCAAAGGTACGGGTATCTGGATGTCTCTTGTCCTGAGACCTGATATCGAACCCATGCATGCTGCAAAAATGACACAGATTGCAGCAGCAGCGATGAATGCGGCAATTGTCAAAGTTACTGGTCTTGATGCAGGCATCAAATGGCCTAATGATATCATCGTAAATAAGCGCAAGACATGTGGCATTCTTACGGAAATGAGTGCTGAGCTGAATACGGTGAGCTATGTTGTTGTGGGAATCGGTGTCAACGTCAATGTGGATGTCTTTCCCGAGGACATTCGGGACAAGGCGACATCGCTAAAGATTGAAACAGGCGAGGCAATTCGAAGACAGGATATTGTTGTCGCGTTTGCACGGGCATTCGAAACCTTCTATCATGCGTATATTAATGAAAACAATTTTGGACTGACACTTGAATACTGTAAAAACAATTCTGTGACACTTGGACAGCGCGTGCGTATTATACATAGAAGTGAGACGCTTTTTGGTGATGCGGTAGATCTGAATGACGACGGAGAGCTGCTCGTAAGATTCGATAACGGGGAAGTGAAACCAGTTTTCTACGGTGAGGTTTCAGTGCGTGGATTGACGGATTATATATAAGAATAAATTCTGTTGCAAAACATGAATGTTCGTGATAGGATTTATTTTGCGTGAAGCACTTGTTTATACATGAAGACAACCCGACTGCAGTGCGAGAGCATATAGGGCAGCGGGGAAGGAGAAGGTGAAACCATGTTATTAGCATTTGACGTTGGAAACTCCAATATCGTGCTTGGGCTTTACAAATCCGGTAAACTCATTACGCATTGGCGAATGTCAACAGACAAGAGCAAGTCTGCCGATGAACTCGGAATTTTTGTAAACCAGTTGTTCTTATATGAAGGCTTGAATCCAAAAGATGTTCAGGATATCATAATTTCTTCGGTAGTGCCGACAATTATGTACTCTCTGCAGCACATGGCGATCAAGTACTTCGATAAAGAAGCTATTGTAGTGGGCCCGGGAATCAAAACCGGCATGAACATCAAGTATGACAACCCGCGACAAGTGGGTGCGGACAGAATCGTCAACGCGGTTTCTGCAGTCAAGAAATATGGCGGCCCGCTGATTGTTGTCGATTTCGGAACGGCAACGACATTCTGCGCTATTTCAGAAAAAAGCGAGTATCTGGGTGGTGCTATTACACCAGGTATCAAAATATCAAGTGATGCACTCTTTCAAAGAGCTGCAAAGCTGACACGTGTTGAGCTGGTAAAGCCAGACAATGTGATTTGCAAGAACACGACGCAGAGCATCCAGTCCGGTGTTATCTTCGGATATGTGGGTTCAGTCGATTATATAGTCGATCGTATGAAGGAAGAGCTTGGTGCAGACAAGGACCCTAAAGTTGTCGCAACAGGTGGTCTTGCCGGACTAATTTCAACAGAGTCAAGAACAATTGATGTTGTAGACAAGTTCCTGACACTGGATGGTCTGAATACGATATACGAAATGAATAAAAAGTCATAAGAGCCAGATTATCTGGTTCTTTGTTTTTAATGTGGAATAAATCCAGGAAAAAGGCGTGTAAGTATTATGAAGATAGGAAATGTAGAGCTTTCCAGTCCGGTTATCCTAGGGCCAATGGCTGGTGTGACGGACTTGCCATATAGACTGATATGTAAGAAGTATGGTGTAGGACTTCTTGTCACAGAGATGGTCAGCTGCAAAGCCCTCTATTATAAAGACAAGAAATCCGAGAGACTTATGGAAATCAGGGAAGAAGAGCGCCCTGTCGCACTTCAGATATTTGGTTCCGATCCGCAGATCATGGCAGCGGTGGTCTCGCAGATAAATGATCATAATCATGATATCATTGATATCAATATGGGCTGTCCAGCGCCGAAAATCGTCAACAACGGAGATGGGTCTGCACTCATGAAGACGCCAGATCTTTCGGAGGAAATCGTCCGGGCGGTGGTTGCGGCGTCTAAAAAGCCGGTTACAGTGAAAATCAGAAAAGGCTGGGACGCTGATTCTGTAAACGCAGTGGATATTGCAAAGCGCGCTGAAGCAGCAGGTGCAGCAGCTATAGCAGTGCATGGGCGTACGCGGGACCAGCTTTATATGGGCAAGGCGGACTGGTCTATCATAAAGGCAGTCAAGGAAGCCGTCTCTGTTCCTGTAATCGGGAATGGCGATATATTCTCGATTGAAGATGCTGTGCGCATGAAAGACGAGACGAACTGCGATGGGCTTATGATTGCACGAGGGGCACAGGGAAATCCTTGGATACTGCGCCAAGTGTCACATTACCTGAAAACAGGTGAGAAATTGCCAGATCCTACACCGGAAGAGAAAGTACATGAAGCGCTCAGACATTTTGAACGCCTTGTAGAATACAAGGGTGAGCATATTGGTGTTCTTGAGATGCGAAAACATGCGGCATGGTATCTTAAAGGAATTCGCGGAGGCGCCACAATACGGAACGAAATCAACAAGTCGACGTGTCCGGAAGACCTTCGGGCTAACCTCAGAAAGATCCTGGAGTAAGTTGGATTGCGTCACTATGCTTGCACTAGAAAACTATGCTATTTAAAGAAGAGACTGGTTCTTGCCAGTCTCTTCTTTTTACATTCTTTCTATATAAAAGAAGTGCTGTTATACACCTATAAAAGAGCGTATAGCTAACAGAATAGACTGAATATTACTTCTTTGACAAAATGGGTTGACTCTTACTTGTGAGGATGCTATTATAGTCAAGTACCGTGCGAGAGCGAAAGGCTTTAAAAGTTCTGCAAGCATTGAAAACACAAGTGTTCGGAGGTTTTCTAAAGAATGAAAAAACTTCTGAAAAAATGTTTAAAATAATGCTTGACAGAGAATAATAAAGAATGGTATGATATACAAGTCGCCGGTTGGTGACACAAACCAAATTTAACATTAACTTGTTGAGTTTCCGGTCTTTGAAAATTAAACAGTATAGAATTAACACGTTCAATTCTTTTACCGCATCAAGACAAGGTCTAGATGCACCAAAGATTCGTAACGGATGATAATGATTAATTAGTCAGATTCATCTGAGCAATCAAAAACTATTGAAACATTTTTTCAAAGAGTTTGATCCTGGCTCAGGATGAACGCTGGCGGCGTGCTTAACACATGCAAGTCGAGCGAGAAGCTTCTGAACGATCCTTCGGGTGAGTGATGAAGTGGAAAGCGGCGGACGGGTGAGTAACGCGTGGGCAACCTGCCCCATACAGAGGGATAGCCACTGGAAACGGTGATTAATACCTCATAAGACCACAGTAACACATGTTACAGAGGTAAAAACTCCGGTGGTATGGGATGGGCCCGCGTCAGATTAGCTAGTTGGTGAGGTAATGGCTCACCAAGGCGACGATCTGTAGCCGACCTGAGAGGGTGATCGGCCACACTGGAACTGAGACACGGTCCAGACTCCTACGGGAGGCAGCAGTGGGGAATATTGCACAATGGGCGAAAGCCTGATGCAGCAACGCCGCGTGAACGATGAAGGCCTTCGGGTTGTAAAGTTCTTTTCTTGGAGAAGAATCCATGACGGTATCCAAGGAATAAGCCCCGGCTAACTACGTGCCAGCAGCCGCGGTAATACGTAGGGGGCAAGCGTTATCCGGAATTACTGGGCGTAAAGGGAGTGTAGGCGGTCAAGCAAGTCAGGGGTGAAAGGCATCGGCTCAACCGATGTAAGCCTTTGAAACTGTTTGACTTGAGTGCAGGAGAGGTAAGTGGAATTCCTAGTGTAGCGGTGAAATGCGTAGATATTAGGAGGAACACCAGTGGCGAAGGCGACTTACTGGACTGTAACTGACGCTGAGGCTCGAAAGCGTGGGGAGCGAACAGGATTAGATACCCTGGTAGTCCACGCCGTAAACGATGAATACTAGGTGTCTGGGGTCGAACCCAGGTGCCGCAGCTAACGCATTAAGTATTCCGCCTGGGGAGTACGCACGCAAGTGTGAAACTCAAAGGAATTGACGGGGACCCGCACAAGCAGCGGAGCATGTGGTTTAATTCGAAGCAACGCGAAGAACCTTACCAGGTCTTGACATACAGATGACCGGTCCTTAATCGGACCTTTCCTTCGGGACATCTGATACAGGTGGTGCATGGTTGTCGTCAGCTCGTGTCGTGAGATGTTGGGTTAAGTCCCGCAACGAGCGCAACCCTTATCGTTAGTTGCCATCAGGTAATGCTGGGCACTCTAGCGAGACTGCCGTGGACAACACGGAGGAAGGTGGGGATGACGTCAAATCATCATGCCCCTTATGATCTGGGCTACACACGTGCTACAATGGTCGGTACAACAGGCAGCGAAAGGGTGACCTGGAGCTAATCCTCTAAAGCCGATCTCAGTTCGGATTGTAGGCTGCAACTCGCCTACATGAAGTTGGAGTTGCTAGTAATCGTGGATCAGAATGCCGCGGTGAATGCGTTCCCGGGTCTTGTACACACCGCCCGTCACACCATGGAAGCTGGGGGCGCCCGAAGCCTGTGATCCAACCCCTTGTGGGAGGAAGCAGTCGAAGGTGAAATCAGTGACTAGGGTGAAGTCGTAACAAGGTAGCCGTATCGGAAGGTGCGGCTGGATCACCTCCTTTCTAAGGAGAACGTACTCTATACTGTTTAATTTTGAGAGACCGAAAGGTTTTTCAAACAACTAAAAAGTGGGCGTATAGCTCAGTTGGTTAGAGCGCACGCCTGATAAGCGTGAGGTCGGTGGTTCGAATCCACCTATGCCCACCACTTATTAGTATTGCACCTTGAAAACTGCATATGAATTAGAAGACGAAAACGTATCAAACCAAAAATGAAGTTTAACTAAGTTTTAGGGAAGATACAGTTTCACTGAGGTAAACAAACTCAAACTCGAATTATAAATACTCATTGATTAATAATCAGAGAACAGTTTATCAAAGTAATTTAGGTTACTTTTAAATTGGTCAAGTTAATAAGAGCATAGGGTGGATGCCTTGGCACTAAGAGCCGATGAAGGACGTGGTAAGCTGCGAAAAGTCCTGGGGAGCTGCAAGCAAGCGTTGATCCAGGAATGTCCGAATGGGGGAACCCGGCTGTCGTAATAGGCAGTCACCGTGCACTGAATACATAGGTGTACGGAGGGATACTCGGGGAACTGAAACATCTAAGTACCCGAAGGAGAAGAAAACAAAAGTGATTTCCTAAGTAGCGGCGAGCGAACGGGAAAGAGGCCAAACCAGAGACTACGGTTTCTGGGGTTGCGGACGCATCATAAGTGATGGCGGTATTCTAGTCGAAGAGGTTTGGAAAGACCCACCGAAGAAGGTGACAGTCCTGTAGACGAAAGAAGAAGGCCCACGATGCGCACCAGAGTACCACGGGGCACGTGAAACCTTGTGGGAAGCCGGGAGGACCATCTCCCAAGCCTAAATACTCCTTAGTGACCGATAGCGCATAGTACCGTGAGGGAAAGGTGAAAAGAACCCCTGTCGGGGAGTGAAATAGAACCTGAAACCCTATGTTTACAAGCAGTCGAAGAACTTTATATGTTCGACGGCGTACTTTTTGTAGAACGGGCCAACGAGTTACGTTATGCAGCAAGGTTAAGGTGTTCAGCACCGGAGCCATAGCGAAAGCGAGTCTGAAGAGGGCGTATAGTTGTATGGCGTAGACCCGAAACCGGGTGACCTATCCATGAGCAGGGTGAAGCTGAAGTAAAATTCAGTGGAGGCCCGAACCCATATCTGTTGAAAAAGGTTGGGATGACTTGTGGATAGCGGAGAAATTCCAATCGAACTCGGAGATAGCTGGTTCTCCCCGAAATAGCTTTAGGGCTAGCCTTGATGTGAGTGATGCGGGGGTAGAGCACTGACTGTCCTAGGGGGCTTCACCGCCTACCGAAGACTATCAAACTCCGAATACCGCAATCATATAATCAGGAGTCAGACTATGTGTGATAAGATTCATGGTCGAGAGGGAAACAGCCCAGACCGTCAGCTAAGGTCCCAAAGTCCAAGTTAAGTGGGAAAGGATGTGGGGTTGCTTAGACAACTAGGATGTTGGCTTAGAAGCAGCCATTCATTTAAAGAGTGCGTAATAGCTCACTAGTCGAGTGACCCTGCGCCGAAAATTACCGGGGCTCAAACTTGGCACCGAAGCTACGGCAGTACATTGTACTGGGTAGGGGAGCATTGTATGCGGGCAGAAGCTATACCGTAAGGAGTGGTGGACTGCATACAAGAGAGAATGTTGGCATGAGTAGCGAGAGGCAGGTGAGAATCCTGCCCGCCGAAAACCTAAGGTTTCCTGGGGAAGGTTCGTCCGCCCAGGGTTAGTCAGGGCCTAAGCCGAGGACGAGAGTCGTAGGCGATGGACAACTGGTTAAGATTCCAGTACCACCGAAAATCGTTTGAGAGATGGAGTGACAGGGAATGCAAAGCGATCGCACTGATGGATGTGCGTCCAAGCGTCAAGTGAGAAGAATCAGGCAAATCCGGTTCTTTAATTGCAAGGCGTGATGGGGAGTGAAAAATAAGTAGCGAAGTCGCCGGAGAGTCCTTCAAGAAAAGCTTCTATCGAGATTGTAGGTGCCTGTACCGTAAACCGACACAGGTAGGTGAGTAGAGAATACTAAGGCGAGCGAGATAACCATTGTTAAGGAACTCGGCAAAATGACCCCGTAACTTCGGGAGAAGGGGTGCCGCATTAGGGTGTTAAAGCCCGAAGCGGCCGCAGAGAACAGGCCCAAGCAACTGTTTACCAAAAACACAGGTCTCTGCTAAGTCGAAAGACGATGTATAGGGGCTGACGCCTGCCCGGTGCTGGAAGGTTATGAGGAGAGGTTAGCGTAAGCGAAGCTTTGAATCGAAGCCCCAGTAAACGGCGGCCGTAACTATAACGGTCCTAAGGTAGCGAAATTCCTTGTCGGGTAAGTTCCGACCCGCACGAAAGGCGTAATGATTTGGGCACTGTCTCAACAATGGACTCGGTGAAATTGTAGTACCGGTAAAGATGCCGGTTACCCGCAGCAGGACGGAAAGACCCCGTGGAGCTTTACTGTAGCTTGGCACTGGACTTTGGTATAGCATGTACAGGATAGGTGGGAGGCTTAGAAGCGTGTACGCCAGTATGCGTGGAGCCACTGTTGGGATACCACTCTTGCTATATCAGTGTCCTAACCGTGCGCTGTTATCCAGCGTCGGGACAATGTCAGGTGGGCAGTTTGACTGGGGCGGTCGCCTCCTAAAGAGTAACGGAGGCGCTCAAAGGTTCCCTCAGTGCGGTTGGAAATCGCGCGAAGAGTGCAAAGGCAGAAGGGAGCTTGACTGCGAGACATACAGGTCGAGCAGGGACGAAAGTCGGACTTAGTGATCCGGCGGTACCGAATGGAAGGGCCGTCGCTCAACGGATAAAAGCTACCCCGGGGATAACAGGCTTATCTCCCCCAAGAGTCCACATCGACGGGGAGGTTTGGCACCTCGATGTCGGCTCGTCTCATCCTGGGGCTGTAGTCGGTCCCAAGGGTTGGGCTGTTCGCCCATTAAAGAGGCACGCGAGCTGGGTTCAGAACGTCGTGAGACAGTTCGGTCCCTATCCGCTGTGGGCGCAGGAAATTTGAGAGGAGCTGTCCTTAGTACGAGAGGACCGGGATGGACAAACCTCTGGTGTATCTGTTGTTCCGCCAGGAGCACTGCAGAGTAGCTACGTTTGGACGGGATAAGCGCTGAAGGCATCTAAGCGCGAAGCCCCCCTCAAGATAAGATTTCCCATCCTTTATGGAGTAAGACCCCTGATAGACTAACAGGTTGATAGGTCCAAGGTGTAAGTGCAGCAATGTACTCAGCTGATGGATACTAATAGGTCGAGGACTTGACCAATAAGAATTTGGGTCAAAACCAAAGTGAAACATACGTCTTTTAAGATCATGTGCAGTTTTGAAGGAGCAATTCTTCATAAGAAATCCGGTGACGATGGCGAAGAGGTCACACCTGTTCCCATTCCGAACACAGCAGTTAAGCTCTTCTGCGCCGATGGTACTTGGGGGGAAGCCCCCTGGGAGAGTAGGTCGTCGCCGGTTTCTTAAAAATTAATACGCGGGTGTGGCGGAATTGGCAGACGCGCCAGATTTAGGTTCTGGTGTCAATAGACGTGGGGGTTCAAGTCCCTCCACCCGCACCACAAATTAAAGTCTAGATGATTCTAGACTTTTTTACTTTGCGAAAAAGACAAAGCAATGCACACATATAAAGACAATAGCCCAATTGTGCTCGCACAAGATTGGGTTATTGTCTTTATATGTGTATATGGCGCGGCTAGCGACATGAGCAGCCGAAGACTGCTCTGGCATTGCTGATTTATCAATACAAGGATAAGTTTCCAGCGACATGAGTAGTCGAAGACTGCTCTGGCATTGCTGATTTATTAATACAAGGATAAGTTTCTAGCGACATGAGCAGTCGAAATTTTCGCTGTATGTGCACTCGAAAATGAAATGGGCATAGATTGTGCAATTCAGATTCTGTTACAATGGAACTAAGAATTCAACAGAATTGAGTAGTCATAAGGAGGATATACATTGGTGACTATATTTGAACAAGGTTATGATTTTGAAAAGTTTATGCACCTAAATGATGGGGAGTATGTGGATAAAGCCGAGGAATTTCTACAGTTATCCTCAGATGCGCTCACGGAAGAGTTGAAAAGTGCATTAGATAGCATTACTGCGGCAAAGGTCCTTGTTTTTGCAGAAGTGTGGTGCCCGGACTGTGTCATTAATGTTGCGGCACTTGAGACGCTGGCGAAGCACAATCCAGCAATCTCTTATCGCATACTGCCGAGAGAAGGCTTTGAAGACGCGCTGAAATCTCTTACGCCAGACGGATCGACGCGGATTCCAACCTTTATTTCCATGGATGCTGATGACAGCCCCAAGGGGTATTTTCTTGAGAAACCTAAGGCGGTAAAAAAGGTTGAAGAAGGAGACGATCAAGTCAAGCGCATTGTAGTCAAAAGGGACTATCGCAATGGGAAATATCTTCTTGACGCCCTTGAAGAGCTTATGGAAATATTATAAAAAGTACACAGAAGCTTAAACGAAAAACAAACTGCCAAGTCGTTTCTTTGCGCAATTCAGGGAATGGTATGGCAGTTTTTTTATGTAAGTTTATAAAGGAAGAACAAATTTCGTAATAAAGGGTAAAGAATTTGGGGTCCCAGAGACCTCGAAAGGACAATTTTCACATTGTTAATGTCTTCAATAAGTGCTACAATATATTGTGTTCATGTGGTGCAGATTGATGCATCGAATACAATATGTTGTGCAATGTGTGTATAACGTGTGGATAACGTGTGGATAAGAAAGAATAAATTTTTATATAGAAGAGGTGGAAGGTACATGGTACAGGTCATTAAAAGAGACGGTCGCCTGACGGATTTCAACAAGGAAAAAATTCAAAGAGCGATTGAGATGGCAATGCGGGAAACTGAAACTGGTGTGGATACAGAGCTCAGCCAGTTGATTTCTGATGAAATTCATAAGCTTGTAGATGAAAAGGACACGGTAGAAGTGGAAGAGCTTCAAGATATGGTGGAATTTTCGCTCATGGCAAGCCCAAGAAAAGACGTGGCAAAGCGTTATATTATTTATAGAAATGAACAGGATAAGACACGTACAACTAGAAAAGATAAAGACAGACTTCTAACAGACGATTTCATCAGTAAATATAAGCACGCAGATTCACCAATGACACAGCTTGGCAGCTTTGTTTACTATAGAACATACTCTCGCTTCCTTCCAGAGGAAAAGCGTCGTGAGTTCTGGTGGGAAACGGTAAGACGTGCTGTTGAATACAACTGTAGCCTCGTACCTACTTCAAGACAAGAAGCTGAAGAGCTGTATGATAACATCTTCAACCTCCGCCAATTCCTTTCAGGCCGTACTTTCTGGGTGGGTCAGACACCAGTTTCTGGACATTATCCAATGTCCAACTACAACTGTTCATTCCAGATTATTGACAGTTTTGATTCTTTCAGAGATATTTTCTACCTGCTGATGGTTGGCTCCGGTGTAGGCGTTCGTATCCTGAATGACGATGTGGAACAGATGCCTAAGGTAAGAGTCGATTATGAACTCATACATAAGGACTATACAGCAATCCCTAGATCTGAGCGAGAAGACAGCACGAGCATGGAGTTCTTCTACAATAATACAGTTAAAATCACAGTTGGTGACAGTAAAGAAGGCTGGGTACAGTCACTGGATTATTTCTTCAAGCTTCTTTACAGCAATGAATACAGAAATATTAAGACAATCATCGTGGACTATGACCATGTACGTCCTAAGGGTGAAAAGCTGAGAACATTTGGCGGTACAGCCTCTGGTCATGCGAGTCTTAAGAATATGTTTGAGAAAATCAGCCGTGTTGTTAAAAAGGCGGGCATGCGTGATGGCGCTCAGGATGAGCGAAAGCGCATCAAGCTTAAGCCTATTGATGCACTTGATGTTGCGAATATCATCGGTGAGAACGTTGTAGTTGGTGGTGTGAGACGTACAGCTGAAATCGTACTGGTCGATCAGGACGACAATGAAGCAATCGATGCCAAGACACATCTGTACAAGCAGGTGGATGGCAAGTGGGAAGTGAATAGAGAGCTTCTTCACCGTCAAATGTCCAACAACTCCATTTACTATAGAAGAAAGCCTACGCGTGAGCGTCTCCACTGGCAGCTGGAGCGCATGCGCTATTCAGGCGAACCAGGTTGGGTTAATGCAGAAGCTGGCGAGAAGCGCAGACCAAACTTCAATGGTGTTAATCCATGTGGTGAAATCCTGCTGGATTCAAAAGGCCTGTGCAACCTGACGACAATCAATGTGTTTGCCTTTGTAAAACCGGATGGCACTCTGGACCAGGAAGGTCTATTCAAGGCACAAAGACACTCTGCACGTGCGGGCTATAGAATGACTTGCGTTGAGCTGGAGCTGAACAACTGGGACAAGGTACAGCAAAGAGACAAACTCATTGGTTGCTCCATGACTGGCTGGCAGGACCTTGTCAATGCAACGAAGATGACAAGAGACGAACAGGCAGCACTCCTTAGAAAGCTGCGCGCTGTTGCAAATAATGAAGCAAAAGCATACGCCAACGAACTGGGTACAGCTGAGCCACTACTGGTTACAACTGTAAAACCGGAAGGAACGCTTTCGCAGCTTCCAACTGTATCAAGCGGCGTGCACTACTCGCACTCACCTTACTATATTCGTCGTGTTAGAATATCGGCAGACGATCCGCTGGTAAGTGTTTGTGAGGAACTGGGCTATCCTGTATTTCCTGAAGTGGGTCAAGACATGGAAACGTGTTCTACTAAGGTAGTGGAATTCCCAGTTAAGGCTCCAGAGGGTACTACAAAGTATGATGTTTCTGCAATTGAGCAGCTTGAGAACTATAAGATGTTCATGGAGAATTATGTTGACCACAACTGCTCTATCACAGTTCACGTGCGTGAACACGAATGGGATGCGGTTGAAGAGTGGGTATGGAACAACTGGGATGATACAGTAGCCCTATCCTTCCTATCTCTTGATGACAACTTCTATGAGCTTCTGCCATATGAAGCAATCGATGAGGCAGAGTACATCAAGAGAAAGCAGGAGATGCAGGCATTTAGACCATCCCTGATTTCAAAGTACGAAAAAGAAGAGACTGAGTTTGATATCGGAACAGACGGCTGCGAATCAGGTGCTTGTCCGGTTAGATAGTCAACTTCATAATGAATGGATCATTTGGCACACAGAGGACCTAGAGGGTCTGCTGTGTGCCTTTTTACGTTTTAGAGACAATGTCCGGATTTGCAGAGACTTTCATTGACATTTAAAGAGAATTCGGATATGCTATTAATGATAATGATTCTCAATTAAGTGGAGGTGTAAAGTGACAGCGCTCGCTACAAATGAAAGCAGGCTCATCGAAGAAATGTATATAGCACTTCATCTGGTACTCCTTCTGGTAGTGCTGAATGTAGCGTTTCCTATGTTCAGCATGAATGGACTTTCGATGATGAGCATATTTGCGACCTTGTATATGATACACGTAGTTGTCAGAATAGGACTTTACGTGCAAAAAAACATATTCAAAGGGGATGCATCGGCGTGCCCCGGGCGGCTCGTAACAGTACTGGATGGTGTATTTCTGTCATTCATCACCTATTTGGGGTGGCAGGCAGGACATAATCTTTTTTCCGTGTTCTATATTTATGTTCTGATACAAGGCATAAGGTATCAGGGGAGAAAACCTTGGATTTTTGCCCTGTATCCTGCATTCTATTACATAACCTATGTACTCATAGAACAGAAGACGACTTTATTTACCCTAGAACATATGATCAATGTGGGCATGCTCTTTATGATTACATGGTTTATTGAAATTCCATTCCATCAAATACAGCAGCTCCACCGTGAGAAATCATATTATTATGATTCGCTGCAGGAAAAGAATGAAGAGCTGAGACGCATGGCGACAACCGATTACCTGACTGCGCTCAATAACCATCAGACCTTCTATACGTATTTTGATGAATTGAAATTTCATGCCATCAGGAACAATTATCCTGTGAGTCTGACCCTTATAGATATTGATAACTTCAAGAAAATTAACGATACCTATGGTCATCTGATTGGGGATAAGATTCTGAAAGAACTCGCAGAGCTGATTCGCGCCAGCATACGGAGTACAGATTTTGCAGCCCGTTATGGTGGAGAGGAGTTCGCCTTGATTTTCCCCCATACAGATGTAAAAAATGCCATTGCAATTTCTGAGAAAATCAGAAAGCGTGTGGAGAACCATCCCTTTGAAGCGGCGGACGAGACCATACACGTAACCGTAAGTATGGGAACCGATACCTTTAAGCCTGACATTACCTACGCGAGTTTGTACGACTTTATCAACAGCGTGGATAAGCTTCTCTACAAGGCTAAGCATAACGGTAAGAATCAGGTACAGCATCTCGGAAAAGTTGTCTAAATATTAAGCGTTCTTCATACATCAAAAATCAAAAAATGGTACAATGGTCTTAGAAATTCTTTGGGAGGCGAAATGATGAATACTAAGCAAATGATGGACATGGCTCTTGAACTTGCAGGATTAGAGGAAACACCTGTTGATTCGGGCATTCATGTCGATGGAGAAAATATTAAGAAGGTCCTGATCGGTGTCGATATGGAGACTGCAGAACTCATGCTGGGTGATAAGCTGGGCGTAGACTGCGTCGTGAGCCACCACCCGATGGCAGGGACACAAATTGTTGATTTTGCGAAGGTGATGGACATTCAGATCGACAAAATGGTCGAATTTGGCGTACCCATCAACCGTGCGCAGAAGGCACTGAGAAAAAAGACATCCAGTGTTGAACTCAACTCGCATGTTCGCAATTTTGACAGACCCTCATCTGCAGCGAGACTGCTTGGCATGCCATATATGAATATCCATCTTCCAGCGGATATCATCGGTGAGAAAATCATGCAGTCTTATTTGAATGATGCTGTAAAGGACAAGCCGAAGGCGACACTACAGGATGTGGTTGATGCAATCAGCGCATTTGAAGAATATAAAGACACTCTGGCAAAGCCTGTCATCCGCGTTGGTGGACCGAGTGACTATGCAGGCAAGATTGCTGTGCTTTTTGCCGGTGGTACAAATGGCGGTGCAGCCGTTTATAAGTCATACTTTGATGCAGGCGTAGGTACCATTGTGGCTATGCATGTACCTGAAGATGTCAAGAAAGCTGTTGAAGAACAGGGAATCGGCAATGTCGTTGTTGCAGGTCATATGGCGAGTGATTCCATTGGTCTGAATAAGATTGTTGAAGCCTGGGAAAAATCAGGTGTTGAAGTCATCAAAATGTCTGGGCTCAAATAAGTTTGAGACAGCTTAAGTCAAAAAGCACTGCTGCATTTCTCTGAATGAGATAATGTGGCAGTGCTTTTTTTATTTTGGCTGACGGATAATATTCGGAAAATATTGTATGTCCATGAGAAAAATTGGGTATAAGGTATTTTGTCGGACGTTTGGCAACAAACGTTTGATAGTATCGAATATTTTGAAAATTTTTAAAATAAGGAAAGGGTTTTCCGCAAGGGATGTAGAATTTAGTATCTTACACAATCAAAGGAACACATATCTAAGGAGGAAAGCGACATGAGGGATTATAAAGTTGACAAAATTCGTAACGTTGCGTTGTTAGGACACGGCGGTAGTGGAAAGACAACTCTGACAGAAGCTGTTCTCTATACATTGGGCAAAACGAAAAAAATGGGCAGGGTAGAGGACGGAAATACAGTTTCGGATTTTGACAAGGAAGAAGTATCACGCGGATTTTCATTAGGAGCATCCGTTATTCCAGTTGAGTGGAATAATTCCAAATACAATATCCTTGATACTCCAGGATATTTTGATTTTGTTGGGGACGTGTTCAGTTCACTGCGTGTATCCGGTGGCGCAGTTTTAATGGTCGATGCAACTTCGGGCATCGAGGTCGGTACAGAAAAGGCATGGACATTTACAGAGAAGCGCAACATGCCAAAAATCATCTTCGTTAACAAGATGGACAAAGAAAACGTAAATTACGTGAAGATCATTCGCGAGTTAAAAGATACATTTGGAAAGAAAATCGCACCATTCTGTGTACCAATGGGAGAA
Organism: uncultured Acidaminobacter sp.; assembly: GCA_963678925.1. Classification (GTDB taxonomy): domain Bacteria; phylum Bacillota; class Clostridia; order Peptostreptococcales; family Acidaminobacteraceae. The sequence goes on from OY787533.1 coordinate 2,192,572, forward strand.
GGCGAAAACTTTAAAGGTTTTATCAATGTGGTTGACATGATCGGCCGTGAGTTCGACGGTAAGTCATGCGTGGACGTTCCAGTTCCTGATGAGTATGAAAGCCGTATCAATCCAGTGCGGGATATCCTCATTGAAGCGGTTGCCGAGACCGATGAAGAGATGATGGAAAAATACTTTGAGGGTGAGGCGTTCACAGTGGAAGAAATCCACGAAGGCCTTAGAAAAGGGGTTATTGCAGGTGAAATCGTACCAGTGCTTCTAGGCTCAGCTGAAAAGCAGATTGGTATACATACACTGATGAACATGGTTTATGACTACATGCCAACGCCGCTTGATATGCATAAGGAAGGCTATGAAGGCACAAATCCTGAAACAGATATGCCAGAAGTGCGTATGGTTGACGAAAAAGAGCCATTCTCGGCATTTGTGTTTAAAACAATCGCCGATCCATTTATCGGTAAGATTTCACTCTTCAAGGTTTACTCCGGTTCTCTTACAAAAGACACGGACATCATCAATGCCAACAAGGGTGAAGCAGAAAAAATGAATTCCATCTTCCAGCTATGCGGTAAGGAACAGCTTGACTGCAAAAAGATTACAGCTGGTGATATTGCTGCAATTGCAAAGCTTTCTGTCACTGAGACAGGGGACACAATCTGCGAAAAGGGTCACCCTATCGTATATCCGGGAATCAACTTGCCAAAACCGTGTCTTTTCATGGCCATAGAACCAAAATCAAAAGGGGATGAAGACAAGATCGGCTCATCACTGCATAGACTGGCAGAGGAAGATCCTTCATTTATTGTTGAAAGATCCAAGGAAACACATCAGATGCTGATTGGCGGCCAGGGTAACATGCAGGTTCAGGTTATTGTCAACAAGCTAAAGAACAGTTTTGGCGTCAGTGTTGATCTGGCAGACCCTAAGGTGGCTTACAGAGAGACCATTCGTGGTGTTGCAACTGTTCAAGGCAAGCATAAGAAACAATCTGGTGGTTCTGGTCAGTATGGTGATGTTCACATCAAATTTGAACCATCTACTGAAGAATTTGTCTTCGAAGAAAAGATCTTCGGCGGCTCTGTACCGAGACAGTATATACCGGCGGTTGAAAAGGGCTTGAAGGATTCTCTTGAAAAAGGTATTCTTGCAGGATTCCCTGTTGTGAATGTCAAGGCGACACTTCTTGATGGATCATACCATGCGGTAGATTCCAGCGAGATGGCATTTAAGACAGCTGCACATGTGGCCTTTAGAAAAGGGATGGAGCAGGCTCAGCCAGTGCTTCTCGAACCGATCATGAGCGTTGAAATCTATATTCCAGATGAATACATGGGTGATATCATGGGTGACATGAACAAACGCCGCGGCAGAATCCTGGGCATGGAACCGCATGAAAAAGGATTCCAGAAGGTTATTGCCGAAGCACCGCAGTCAGAAATGTTCAAGTATGCAACAGAACTTCGTTCAATGACGCAGGCAAGAGGGTTCTTCAATATGTCCTTCGAACGCTACGATGAAGTGCCAATGCAGATTGCCGTTAAGGTAATAGAGCATGCAAAGGAAGACTAGACTAAAGTAATCAAGGGCCACTGCCAAGCAGTGGTCCTTTTTATGTAGAGACCAAGAATCGCGCCCTAGTCAACGAGTTTGTGGGATTTTTTACCGAAAAAAGGTATAATAAGTAGTAAGGCAAACTCTTGTTCCCTCTCATGATTTGAAAGCTTGGAGGGACAGGTAAATGAAGCGGGGTGGAAGCGTGAAATGTGAGCACTGCAAAAAGAACACAGCTAGCATCGAGTTGAGTCAGGTGCTTGATGGCGAGCGGAAGGTCATACACCTGTGCGAGGCATGTGCACAGAATCTTAAACCATCATCGCCCTTCATGACAAGCGGCTTTATGTCAGGTCTGCTCGATACGATCCATAGCTCAGGGCTTAAGGTGAACTATATCAAGACGACAGCCTGCACCAAATGCGGGATGACATACGGGCGTTATAAGGAGTCCGGTTACCTGGGGTGCGACGCTTGCTATAAGGCTTTTGAAGAAAAGCTCAACCCTCTGATCAGGAGAATACATGGCAGTGAAAGACATACTGGAAAAATGCCTGTGAAATATTCGGGCTCCATACAGATACAAAGGGAAATTGTACGCCTGAAAGGGCAGTTGGACCAGGCCGTACGCAGGGAGGCCTTTGAGGAGGCTGCACTGCTTCGGGACCGCATCAAGGCACTGGAAAAGACACTGAAAACATAAGGGGGAAAGCGTCATGCATTTAGATATTGATTCCTGCATAATTGAATCGCGTGTACAAGTGGCACGCAATCTCAAAGCCTATCCCTTCCCGGTGTCCATGGATGCGAAAACCCGTGAACAGCTGGTTCTCGAGCTCAAGGAAATATTCAGCGCCCAAAAGGTGGAAGAGGCGTGCAGGCTTGAATGGCGTAGCGATAATGAAATCGGATATGCTCAGCAGAAGGTATTCGACCTGCTTTACGGATTCAGTTATAAGAAGCATGAGAACATGCCCTATCACATAGCGGAAGACACGGAAATGGGACTGACGGTTTTTGTCGCGGCAGAAGATCACATGAACATGTTCATACGGGATTACGGTTTTGTAATCAGCCGCCTGTTTGAGGACATTAACAGAATTGATGATCTCATAGACAGACTAACGGAATATGCCTTTGACAGTGAACTAGGATATCTGACCAGCGAGGTTACCAATGTGGGAACAGCAATACATGGAACAGTGCTGATCCATTTGCCCATGCTTTTTGAGACCGGTCAGATGGAAGGCATAAGTCAGGCAGCTGCACAGCTAGGTCTCGGCATTGCGCGGTTTAGTGAAGCGGGCGCTGACGCCATCTATAAAATACAGAATCACATTACCCTTGGTCGTTCTGAAATTGAAATCATAGATACGATCTGTGAGATCGTGAAACAGCTTGCAAAAAAAGAAAATGATGCCCTAAGCGGTGTAGTAAAAGTCAAGTCCATAGAGCTTGAGGACAGAATTTACAGGTCCTTGGGGCTTCTTCAAAAGGCGCGTCTTTTAAGCAGACAAGAGGTGCTTGGGCACCTTTCGAACATACGGACAGGCATACGGCTCGGGTTGTTTGAGAATCTGGCCATGAAAGACGTGGACGCCTTGATTTTCTCTACAGATTCAGGACAGCTGCAGCTCAGCAGCCACAAAATACTGAATGCGCAAGAGCTTAGTGCCGAGCGTAGCTTGATTTGCAGGACATTCTTCAAAAGGGAGGGATAGTATGCCCGTATTTGAAAAGTTATCAAGAGCGTCAAGAAAAGCCGTCAATACGGCGTTCGACGAAGCACGCCATCTGGGCCATAATTTTGTTGGGCTGGAACACATCCTCCTTGGTCTAGTCAGGTCGACAGACAATAAGGTCTCAGCCATATTGCTGGAACAGGGCATTCGGGTGGAGGACATTCGTCTGGAAGTCATCAAGCTGACGGGACAAAGTGTTTTTCAAGCCAATGTGGACGGCTATTCGCCAAGGGCGCGCACCTGTCTTGATCAAAGTGCCCTTATTGCAGAAATGCTTGGCTACGGTACAATCGAGCCTGAGCATATTATGCTTGCGATTTTAGAAAATGAAGACTCGGTGGCATACATGGCAATTGATGCCCTGATGATAGACTTGCTCGAACTGAAAAACACACTGAAAATCATTTCTCTCGAGGCAGGCGACTTTGACGTGCCTGAAGAAAAGGAGCCCAGTCCTGAGCGGGACATAAAGGCCCTTACAGAAGCCATGCGCGCCAGTGCCAAGGTGAGCGAAAAGGAGGAGGGGGCAAAGGAGAAACTGCTTGACCAGTTTGGTGTCAACCTGACATCGCTGGCCTCTGACAAGCGTCTTGACCCTGTTGTCGGCAGGGCAGTGGAAATCAAGCGCATGATTCAGGTGCTTTGCAGACGGACGAAGAACAATCCATGCCTTGTCGGTGAGCCGGGGGTTGGAAAGACAGCGGTGGTTGAAGGTCTTGCGCACCTCATTGCAGAAGGCACCGTACCCGAACGGCTGATTGGCAAGAAAATAGTATCTCTCAATATGGGCAGTCTTCTTGCAGGGACAAAATACAGGGGCGAGTTTGAACAGCGCCTTACAAACATACTGAAGGAAATTCAAGAGGACAGGGACGTCCTTCTCTTTATAGATGAACTGCATACCATTATCGGTGCAGGCGGTGCGGAAGGGGCCATCGATGCCTCGAGCATTCTCAAACCCAGTCTAGCGCGCGGTGAAATTCAGGTCATCGGTGCGACGACATCAAGTGAGTATCAGAAGTATATTGAAAGGGATTCTGCCCTGGAACGCAGATTTCAGCCAATACGGGTCAATGAGCCCTCTGTTGAAGATACGCTGGAAATCCTAAAAGGGGTCAAGGAATCCTATGAAGGACATCATAATGTCTATATCAAGGATGAAGCGATTGTTGCTGCAGTGGAGCTTTCAGACCGGTATATCGCTGACCGCTTTCTACCGGACAAGGCTGTCGATATTGTAGATGAAGCCTGCTCTATGGTGCGTATTGACGCGGCAGGCGACCCTGCACATATTGAAGCGCTGAGCAACCGACTTGAAGAAATCCGGGTGGACAAGGCAAAGGCAATCCACGAGCTGGCATTTGAGAAGGCCGCTCAGCTGCGTGACAAAGAACGTGAGGTTATTGAAAGAATTGAAATTGAAAGAGCCCTTTACAGAGAAACGCTGGAGGTCAATCTGATTGTTGACAGGTCACACATTGAAGCGGTGGTTTCCGAGTGGACCGGGATTCCTGTTGCAAGAATTGCAACCTCTGAGAAGGAGCGGCTGCTTCATTTGGAGGACCAGCTCCAGAAGCGGGTGATTGGACAAATTGAGGCTGTGGAACTCGTATCAAAGGCCATCAGAAGGTCCAGGGTAGGTCTGGCAAATCCAGGACGGCCAATTGGGTCCTTTGTTTTCCTCGGACCAACCGGTGTAGGCAAGACGGAGCTTTCAAAAGCGCTTGCAGAGTCCCTCTTCGGAGAGACGGACTCGCTGATCCGTGTAGATATGTCAGAGTATATGGAGAAGCACCACGTTTCCAAGTTAATCGGTTCACCCCCGGGATATGTCGGACATGAGGAGGGGGGCCAGCTGACGGAGAAAGTTAGACGCAGACCTTATGCCGTGGTACTTTTTGATGAGATTGAGAAGGCACATTCCGATGTCTTCAACATACTCCTGCAGATACTTGATGATGGCATCCTCACAGATTCCAAAGGCCGCAATGTCAACTTCAAGAATACGGTTATCATCATGACATCAAATGTCGGGGTAGATAAGATCAAGAAGCAGGCCTCTGTCGGATTCATGACAGATGACGGCAATGTGGACTATATGGCCTATGAAGGCATGAAGGAAACCCTCATGGAAGAAATGAAGGAGAGCTTCCGTCCCGAGTTCATCAATCGTATAGATGACATTATTGTATTCCACCGCTTAAAGGAAGCGGATCTCGTGAAAATTCTCGAAATACTGCTGATGGAATTCAGAAAGCGCCTCCAGCGTCTTGGTATAGAAATCGAGGTTTCAGGTGCCCTGAAGCATAGCATATGCACGGAGGGCTACAGCGATACTTATGGTGCAAGGCCGCTGAAGCGCATGGTTACAAAGTTCATCGAGGATCCGGTGTCGGAAGAGATACTCCAAGGCGAAATCGCTCAGGGGGACAGGATTCTGTTAGACTATGTAGATGCAAAAGTCACAGTAACAAGAACAAATAGGACAGTCAGCAAGGTTTAGTGAAAATAGAGGTGTAGGTTTTGGCAAAGAGTAAATCAAAATTTGTATGTCAGTCATGTGGATACATGTCTGTGAAGTGGCTGGGTAAATGTCCAGGATGTGGTGAGTGGGACTCCTTTGTGGAAGAGCTTGAAGCGTCAAAGAGTGCGCATAAAAATGAGGCAAAGACGATCAGCACGGCGTCCAAGCCGCAAAGACTGAGTGAAATCACATTTGAGAATGAAGACAGGACGAAAACCAATATTGCCGAACTGGACAGAGTGCTTGGCGGGGGCATCGTCAGAGGCTCTCTGGTACTGGTGGGGGGAGACCCGGGAATCGGAAAATCGACACTCCTGCTGCAGGTTGCCGACCTTATCGCACGTCAGAACAAGAAGGTGCTCTATGTTTCGGGAGAGGAATCCATCAAACAGACCAAGCTGCGGGCGGACCGCCTGAACGCAGGCAGTGACAATCTTCTGATCGTTGCTGAGAACAATCTGGACAGAATTCTTGCCCATATCGAAAATGAGAAGCCTGACCTGCTTATAACAGACTCCATACAGACAGTCTATCATCCCGAGGTTGCTTCGGCACCGGGAAGCGTCTCACAGGTACGCGAGGCGACAGGTGTTCTTATGCGTGTAGCCAAGGGCATGGGGGTTGCGACCTTTATAGTTGGCCATGTGACGAAAAGCGGGTCCATAGCCGGTCCTAAGGTTCTGGAGCACATGGTGGATACGGTTCTTTACTTTGAAGGTGAAAAACACAACGTCTATCGTATTCTGCGGGCTGTAAAGAACCGTTTCGGATCGACTAACGAGATCGGCATATTTGAAATGAGCAATAGGGGACTCATAGAGGTTCAGAACCCTTCGAATCTATTTTTATCCAACAGACCTGAAGAAGCCCCTGGATCGGTGGTCATAGCTGCCATGGAAGGCAGTCGACCTGTCCTGATAGAGCTTCAGGCCCTCGTTTCCCAGTCGAGCTTTGGAAATCCAAGGCGGATGGCAAATGGGGTGGACTACAACCGCGTAATTATGCTCATGGCGGTGCTTGAAAAGCGCGTTGGTATGATGATTAGCGATCAGGATGGGTATGTAAATGTTGTAGGGGGCATGTCGCTGGATGAACCGGCTGCTGACCTCGCAATTATTACGGCAATTGCATCAAGCTTCAGGAATAAACCTGTAGACCCGAGCACCATGATATTTGGAGAGGTCGGACTGACCGGTGAAATCCGAAGTGTATCCCACGCACAGAACAGACTGATTGAATCCAGCAAAATGGGTTTTAAGAAATGTGTTCTCCCTAAGGGAAATATGGATGGTCTTGAAATACCCAAGGGTATTCAGGTGTACGGCATAGAAACTGTAGAGGAAGCCTTTGCCATACTATTTGGGAGGTAGTCATTATGGCACTAAAGCGCGCAATGGATAAAAAATTAATGGAAACACTTAAAATGCTTGCTCCAGGAACCGTGCACAGAGAGGGGCTCAACAATATCCTCAATGCGCGTACCGGTGCGCTGATTGTTTTTGGCGATGACAGTGAATCTCTTAAAATTACCGATGGTGGCTTTGACATCGATAAGGACTATTCACCAACCCATTTGTATGAGCTTGCAAAAATGGATGGTGCTGTGGTGCTTTCGTCTGATGGCAAGCGAATTTTAAAGGCAAATACACAGCTCAACCCCGATTCGAGTATTGAAACCAAGGAGACGGGGACACGCCATAGGACAGCGGAGCGTGTTGCCAAGCAGACCGGACATCTTGTCGTGTCAATTTCACAGCGGCGCAATGTCATTACGATTTACAGGGGCGATGTGAAATACGTGTTCAGAGATATCAACGTCCTGCTCACAAAAGCCAATCAGGCCATACAGACCCTTGAAAAGTACAGGAAATCCTTCGATGAAGCTGTCAAGGTACTTACGACACTTGAAATAGATGATCTTGTGACCTTGAACGATGTGTGTCTGTGCATGATGCGTGCAGAAATACTCCTAAGGGTTTCAACGGAAATTGAGCAGTATATTACCGAGCTTGGTCGTGAAGGTCGCCTGGTTTCCATGCAGATGGAGGAACTCTCGGGTCCTGTGGAGGGTGAACTGAAAAATATTATTGAGGATTATAAGAAGGAACAGCTGGAGACCGATGAGATATACCATAGTCTGTGGACCTACTCGTCAGAAGCGCTTCTTGACCCGATGAATATGGCAAAATCACTTGGATATCTTTCCAGTGCAGACCTTTTGGATGCGCCGGTGTTTACGAGAGGATACAGGATTCTTTCGAAAATTCCACGGCTGCCTTCCAATGTCATATATAATATTATCCTGCACTTCGATGACTTTCAGGATATTTTGGTCGCAACCAACGACGAACTTGATGAAGTTGAGGGTGTGGGCATGGTCCGGGCAAGGAACATACGTGAGGGCCTCAGACGCATTAGCGAAAGAAGTCTCATTGACACACACCGGCCATGACAGTAGAAAAGTAAAACCATTGAAAATGAAAAGAAGCTTCCGGCAAAATGCCGAAAGCTTCTTTTTTTATCAGTCAATCAGACAAGCGCGCGCAATGCCTGATGCTGAAAGCTAGAATATATAAGCGTTTTCTCCGTGAAGTGTTTCATCAAGTCCGTCAGTCTGCTCTTTTTCATTGACACGAACAGGTGTGATCTTGTCAATAATCAGTAGCAGTGCGTAAGAGATGATGAAAGCGTAAACGCTTGCGAAGATAACTGCGCCCACTTCTACCATGAAGAAATGCGTGCCGCCGTGGATAAGGCCATCTGCGCCGGATGGGTTGATGCTTGTTGTACCCAGAATTGCCAGAAGGATTACGCCTGTAATACCGCCGACACCGTGTACGCCCCAAACGTCTAGGGCATCATCCCACTGAAGCTTGTTTTTCAGTTCTACAGCGTAGAAGCATACAATGCCGGCTACGATACCGATAAGTGCTGCTTCTTTAGGTCCAACAAAGCCTGCTGCTGGTGTGATTGTTGCAAGACCTGCAACCGCGCCAGTCAGGAAGCCGATAAACTTAGGTTTGCCAGTGTGTTTCCATTCAATGAGCAGCCAAACGATCGATGCGAATGACGCTGCGATGTCTGTGTTTAGAAAAGCAGTTGCTGTGATTGCGTCAACACGCAGCTCACTGCCTGCGTTAAATCCGTACCATCCGAACCAGAGAAGCGCTGTACCAAGTGCGATAAGCGGAATACTGTGTGGTTCATGGCTCTTGACATAGCGTTTGCCTACAAAGAAGACAGAAGCCAGTGCCGCCATACCTGCAGTTGCATGTACGACAATACCGCCTGCAAAGTCAATTACGCCAAGCTGTGCCAGAATACCGCCGCCCCACACCATATGTGTGAATGGGAAGTATACAAGAAGCAGCCATGCGATTTGGAAAAGGACATAAGCCTTGAAGCGAACCCTTTCAGTAAAGGCACCCGTTATGAGGGCCGGCGTGATAACTGCAAACATCATCTGATACGCTACGAAAACCAGTAATGGGATGTTATTGTCTGGGGATAGCGAATCCGTAATGCTCACGCCATTCAGGAAGGCCATGTCAAGATTGCCGATAACGCCGCCGATGTCACCGCTGAAGCAGAGTGAGTATCCTACAGCGTACCAAAGCATTGTTGTGATGCCAAGAGAAACGAAACTCTGCATCATAATCGTCAGTACGCCCTTGCGACCCACCAGGCCACCATAGAAAAATGCGAGACCAGGTGTCATAAGCATGACAAGGCTTGTCGCCACCAGCATAAAGCCAGTACTGCCAGTATCAAAATTCATAATTTAACCTCCATAATTTCAAAATAGATAGACACGGTTTATGAAATAGCAAGTACCATGCCAATTATGAAAACGTTTATTTCAGTGTATTCGTGGTAAAAGTGCGCAAAAAAAGCGTGCCAGATCTGTCACACTGTGACAAAACTGGCACACTTGGTGTCTCAGTTCTTAATATTGAATTTGTTGAGCTTGCGGTGCAGCGAACGACGGCTGATACCCAGTTTTTCAGCAGCATGGGTAATGTTGCCGCCCGTTTCGGTTAGTGCAGCACGGATGAGCTGTTCTTCAGTATTCTCAACGTTTTTGCTCAACTGTCCACTTGACTGCACTTCGGCAGTCATGATTTTATCGGGGATGTCCTCAAGGGTGATGATATCCCCGTCGCTGAAAACCATGAGTCGTTCAATGATGTTTTCGAGTTCTCGAACATTACCGGGCCAGCTGTAGTTAAGAAGAGCATCAAGCGCTTCCTTTGAAAGCTGTTTCTCAGGTGAGGCCGTACTGTTCTTAATGAAATTATCAATAAGCTCCCGCAGGTCTTCCTTTCTTTCTCGAAGAGGTGGTACGGAAAGTGGGATGACATTCAGGCGATAATAGAGGTCTTCTCTGAATTCGCCACTTTTCACCAGCTGATCAAGGTCTTTGTTGGTAGCTGTTATGATTCGAACATCAAGCGGGATCGTCTGCGTTCCGCCAAGGCGTTCCAATTCCTTCTGCTGAATGATTCTAAGCAGCTTGAGCTGGATCAGAGGAGAGACATCACCGATTTCATCTAGAAAAATCGTGCCGCCATTTGCGAGTTCAAATCGGCCCAGCTTTTTAGTGTAGGCACCCGTAAAGGCCCCTTTTTCGTATCCGAAGAGCTCGCTTTCAAGGAGCGTTTCCGGGAGTGCAGAGCAGTTGACCTTGATAAAAGGCATTTGGCTACGTGGGCTGTTCTCATGAATGGTGCGTGCAACAAGCTCCTTGCCTACGCCAGTCTCGCCGTGGATATATACCGTTGAGCTGGACTGGGCGACCTTTTGAATCATGTTGAGAAGCTGCTTCATAGCGTCACTCTGGCAAACAAGAAGGGATTCCGGCTTGAGTGGCTCATCATCCTGACAGGCGGAATGGTTAAGAATCATTTCCGTTTTTCGAATGGAGTCGAGAACATCGTCAATATTGAAGGGCTTTCGAATGTAATCCTGCGCGCCCATCTTAAGCGCGTCTATAGCGGTTTCTACACTTGCAAAAGCGGTCATAAGATGTACCTTGATACAGGAATCGTAGGCGATAATGTGCTTGAAGAGCTCCAGACCATCCATGTCCGGCATGCGAATATCTGTAAGGACGATATCTACGGGATGATGCTCTACAAGACGCAGAGCTTCCCTGCCGTCTGACGCGGTGAGTGTCATGTAGCCTTCACGGCTCAGCACACGTTCGAGTAGATTGAGAATGTTTTTTTCATCGTCCACAATGAGAATCATAGGCTTATTCATAAGAGGTCCTTCTTTCTGAATCTATTCCACATCCGCAACCGGAAGTTTAATGATAACTTGTGTACCTTGGCTTGAGCTGGTGATTTCCATGACACCATGGTGGTTTTCAATGATTCTGGAGCATATGGAAAGTCCCAGTCCTGAACCGCCTTCACGTGTTGTGTAGAAGGGCCTGAAAATCTTCTTGAGGTCTTCAGGGGGAATGCCGTCGCCTTCGTCGGCAATGTATATTTCCATGGTGCTGTTGATTTCACTGTACATGGTAACCAGTTCAATACGGCCGCCCCTCGGCATGGACTGAACGGCGTTCAAAATCAGGTTGATAAAAACCTGTTTGATCTGCTCATAGTCCACTTGAACGAGGTCTTTTTTTGAAAATCTATGTCTGAGCTGAATGTTTTTGACCTGCTCGTCTTGGGCAATGAGCTTGAGCGTGTCTTCAATGATGGTATTGATATGACAGGGCCTGAGCCTTGGCGCATTTGGCCGGGCGAAGGTCAGGAACCTTTCAATGATATGGTCCAGTCTGTCGACTTCTGCAAGTATGATTTCAACATCCGGACCAGAGGGGTGGTCCTTGGGTAAATCACTTTGAATCAGCTGTGTATAGCCCCTGATTGCGGCAAGGGGATTTCGGATTTCATGGGCAACGCCCGCCGAAAGCTCACCAAGCTCTGAAAGCTTTTTAGCACGAAGAATGCTCTCCTCGAAGTTTCTCTTTGCATCGAGGGGATTGAGTAGAACGGTCATACCGATGAAATGGTCGTGACTGTCCTGTTGCAGGAGGACGCTGTAAACAAGTGTCATAGCCTCTCCACTAGGGAAGTGAAGTGGACATACTGCGTCGTGAAGTCGCTCATGGCTATGGAAGATGTTCTTTACCGACTTGAAGAAAGGATTCAGATAGGAGGTGTCCCAATCAGAAATCGTTTTCCCTATTGGCGTGCTGTCGCGCAGACTCAGAACATCCAGTGCGTAGTCGTTGATGGAGGTGATGGTGCCCTCCTGATCTATGGTTATGATGCCGCTGGGCATGCCTTCTATAAGTTCGTCTATGCTGTTTCTGATCAAATCGATATGGGCGGCTTCGCCTGATTTTTCAAGAACACGCTGCATCATGAAGTTAAGGTCTTCAAGAAGCAGGTCGAAAGAGTCTGCAAGTGCTTTGACCTCATCGCTGACAATGACATCCGAAGCGAAATGCTGGTTTTTGACCATGAGTGCACTGGCCTTTTCCATCAGCAGACGTATGGGTTGGGTGACATGTCTTGAAATCACTGCCGATAGCACATAGAAAAAGAGCAGAAATCCGATGACTACATAGAAGAAGTACTTCTCAATATCCTTTTTAACGCTGAGCGCGTCGTTGAGATCCTGGGAGATGGTCAGTATCCACTGCTCTGACTGTGTTATATATTGGGGCAGGGGAGATGCGGCGAAAAGATAAGTCCTGCCCCCCACGATTCTCTGGGATATGCCAGAGACCTCATTGCTGTTCATATCCGGTCTGAGCCTGCCCAAATACGCGTAGCCTGTGTTGCCGACCTGGACACCGCTGACAATTTCATCTACGGCGTCGAAGTTCATGACCTCCACAATGGCTCCTTCAAAGGCGCCATTCTTGCTGAAGAGTGGTTCGCTGAAGTAGAGAAACCTCTTCCTGTTGATTTCTCGAATGTCAGATCTGTAGGTCATGTTTTGAAGAAAGGCATCCGTATGACGCAAAACGTCATCTTCAAGTGCATGGGAAAGCGTTCCGGAACTCAGGAGAATATTGCCTTCTGTGTCAAGAATCAGAACGGCGTCGTAAGCCTGATAGGCTTGAATCATACTATTCAAATAGTTGAGCCGTGCCGATTCTGTGACCTCATCCATGGTGAAGATTCTCGATTGGGCCAGTACTTTGGCATCGGCGGTTCTTTCGAAAATAAAGCGTTCAATTTTATTAGCGGTGAGTGAGGCCAGGGTAAGCAGCTCTTTCTCCTTGCTGGTCCGTGCATTGTCTATCGTGTTCTGATAGAAAATAACACCCAGAGCAATACTCAGCAGTGTGGAAATGAGCATGAGCATCATCATAATTTTAGTTTGCAGCGAAGAACTGCGCATGCGTCGTGTTATCATGTCGGGCCTCCTTTCGTATTTATTATATGCCTAAGACCATAGGATACAAGAAAAAATTGATTTTGGACATAAGAAAAGACTGCAGACTCAGAGGAGTCAATGCAGTCCAGCTTTGCACGTTCGGGTTAATATAGATTGTATTTTCCCAGCGTCTGAATACGGTCGTATTCCTTTAAAAACACATCATACAGATTCACATCAGCTTTATTGCACATTGCTGCCAGATAAAACATCAGGTTTCCTATTTCAGACTCGATTTTCTCTCTGCAAACCGGACACAGGTCGCCAGAAAGTTCAGTCAGACAGTGCTCTTTCAACTGGTCGTAGTCAGCGTCTTCCGGGATGTCGTGTGAGCAGTTGGACAACTCCAGACACCCACAGCTTGTGATCGATTTTGCGACCGCCCTGTTAACCTTAGATGACGCCTCAGAAAACTTTGTGATGATATCGAGCAGGCTGACATGACGGATTAAGACTTCGTCGACACTATTTTGAAATTGGTCAATAATTAAATCCTTCATGAAAATTCCTCCCTTAATATGGGTTGTCGCCTAACTTATTTTATCACAATACTCTGAATATTTGAAGGTGGTAAATCGTGTGTATGCAGAGCTGTGGAAGTAATTGAAAAGTACGAAATAATTCAAATATCAGACTTTGTTAAGTTTACGTGAATTAAATTTTAACGTGTGCAGGATACAGTATTGACAGTGAGTATTTGGCTGTGATAAACTATTTGATTAATTTGACCATTCCTGTGTTTTTCTGTTATAATAGATATACATTAGTTGACATAGGGAGGGAAAGTCATGTTTCAAATAGGCGATAAGGTTGTCTATCCGATGCATGGAGCAGGCATCATTGAGGGCGTTGAGGAAAAAGAAATACTAGGTGAGACTAGAAAGTATTATGTACTCAGACTTCCGCTTAAGAACATGAAGGTTCTGCTTCCGGTGGATAATATCGATCAATTGGGTCTTCGAAATATTATTTCAGAGGATCAGGTAAAAGGCGTTTTTGGTGTGCTTGAGGAAGACTTGTCTTCTATGCCTCAGAACTGGAACAGAAGATATCGTTCCAACATGGAGAAGGTTAAAAGCGGAGATATCTATGAAGTGGCAGATGTTGTTAGAAATCTGATGCTGATGGATCGTGAAAAAGGCCTTTCTACAGGTGAAAGAAAAATGCTGACAAATTCCAAGCAGATTTTGGTCAGTGAGCTTTGCCTTGCAAACGACAGTACGGAAAAAGAAATACTGAAGCTAATCGACGATGCACTGACACATTAACAGGTGTCCTGGCAATGTTGACAAGTGAACGATATGCCTTCTGAATGCACACTTGGTGCTTTTAGAAGGCATTTTAAATGCCTCAGACGGGACCAAGCTCCGAAATTCCGCGTTGCTGGATCCAGTCTGCACCAGTCACGTACGGGTAAGTACGTTCCTTTCGCAGACCGGATCCGTGCCTTGACTTTCAAAACTTGGCCCCGTCTGAGTTTGGTAAAAGCTCCGAAATTCCGCGTTGCTGGGTCCAGCCAGCAGGCAAGCATAATTAAAAAAAGATTAAAATACAGTTACGAGTGTTTCCTTTTAGTGCATTTTTATGTATAGTAGGTAGTGCCGATGGTTGAAAATTCCAAGAGTTGGACGATTTTCAAGATTTAAAAATGTGTATATCGGTATGTATATTAATAAGAAAGGAGGGAGACTTATGATTAAAAGAGTGATTCGCGGTGTGCTCGCCTTAGCTGGAGGATCAGCAGGTTTTGCTTTTGGCCTGTTTCTGGTTCAGGCACCGCAAATTCGACAATTGCTTGGAGAAGGCAGCAAATTTGGACTTATACCTTTTATCTTTCCGCTCATAGTGGGCATTATTATTGGAATTATCGTTTTTTTACTTGCACCCATGATTATGCGTGCAGGTATTCGTCTTGCCAAGCATACTGAACTCGAACTGGAAAAAATCCCGACAAGTCAGGTCATCATAGGAACAATCGGACTCATACCAGGTCTGATGATTGCCTATCTGGTGAGCGATCTGTACAAGATTATTCCAGTGCCATTTGTAAGTCAGGTTTTATCGGTTGTAACATATTTGTTTATGGCCTATTTGGGAATCAGCGTTGCGACACGCAACCTGTCTGACATGTCACGACTACCCGATATCTTCAAGAGACAGACGGAGGGACTGGGTAAGTCTGAGCCTTGCACCAAAAGTGGTGCAAAACCTAAAATTTTGGATACCAGCGTAATCATCGATGGACGCATATCCGATATCAGCAAGACCGGTTTTGTGGAAGGCCCAATTGTCATCCCTGAGTTTGTACTGGAGGAGCTGCGCCATATCGCAGATTCATCTGATGGACTTAAACGAAACAGAGGCCGTCGGGGTCTGGATATACTGAAGGTCATTCAGCAGGATCTGGACGTGGAAGTTCAAATTACCGATGCAGACTTTGAAGATGTGGCGGAGGTAGATGTGAAGCTTCTAAAGCTTGCTCAGCGCATTGACGGTGTCGTTGTGACCAACGACTACAACCTGAACAAGGTTGCGGATCTGCAGGGCGTGCCCGTACTGAATATCAACGAGCTTGCTAATGCAGTCAAGCCAGTGGTGCTTCCAGGTGAGGAAATGGTCGTAACGGTAATCAAGGAAGGTAAGGAGTCCAATCAGGGCGTTGCCTATCTGGATGACGGAACCATGATTGTCGTTGAAGGCGGCAAGAAGTTTATCGGTCAGACAAAGCAGGTTATCGTAACAAGTGTTCTTCAGACTGCGGCAGGCAGAATGATATTTGCCAAGCCGGCATAGCAGGGTAAAAAAACAGGAAAGATAATTAAAAAGCGTATAAACCATGGGGATGTTGCAAAATGCAATATCCTCTTTTGTGTTTTGCAGGATGTAAAATAATCACCATTAGGCTATGTGAAAAATAGGACAAGCCGAGCAATATGGGGGCTGATATGCTAAAATGAGTTGAGGTGATTGAATGCAAAAAGTTGTGGCCATTATTCCTGCTGCAGGCAGTGGCAAACGTATGGGGGAACAAGTCAACAAACAATTCTTGGAGGTTGGCGGCGAAACTGTATTGGGTAGAACGCTAAAGGCCTTCGAAGAGGCAGAGCTCATAAATGAAATCATTGTTGCTGCAAGGGAAGATGAAATAGAGCAGGTGAATGCCCTTGCTGACAAGCTTGGACTTCAGAAAATCCGGTGTGTTGTGTCGGGTGGAAGAGAGAGACAAGACTCCATCGTAGAAGCGATAAAGCATACAGATGAGGCTGACGGCTGGATACTCGTTCATGATGGGGCAAGACCCTTTGTGCTTTCAAGGGAGCTGGACCAGTTTGTCCTAAGACTCAAGGAACTGAATGACCCGGAAGCGAACGGTGGCTACATTTCACTGATTACTGCCGTACCTTCTAAGGATACAATAAAAAGGGTGAGTGACGGACGCGTAAGAGAAACGCTGGATCGCGCCCAGCTTTATAATGTACAGACGCCGCAGGGCTTTCGTAGAGATGTGCTAATTAGAGCCTACGAGCACGCTGCCGTAAGCGGGTACATGGGAACGGATGACGCATCGCTGGTTGAGCATTACGGCGGAATTGTAGAAGTGCATCAGGGGACCTATGAGAACATAAAAATTACAACGCCGGATGACATCTATCTGGGTGAAGCAATCATAAAGAAGAGAGGAGCGATGAAATGCGTATAGGAATTGGTTATGATGTTCATAAGCTGGTTGAAGATCGCGAGCTGGTACTCGGAGGTGTGAAAATTGCACATACCCATGGACTGCTAGGGCATTCCGATGCGGATGTTCTCGTTCACGCGGTAATGGACGCACTTCTCGGTGCGGGAGCCCTTGGAGACATAGGCAAGCATTTCCCGGACACGGACAGTGCCTATAAGGGCATTTCGAGCATTGACCTGCTCAAAGAGGTTGCCGTGATTCTGTCAGACAATGGCTATAAAATTGGGAACATAGACGCCACTGTGATTGCGCAGGCACCAAAACTGGCACCGCATATTCAAAGCATGCGGGAGCGAATTGCCCATGCGCTTGAGCTTGATATCGACAGGGTCAGCGTTAAGGCGACGACAACGGAGAAACTTGGATTTGCCGGTCGTGAAGAAGGTATTGCTGCAGAAGCGGCTGCCCTGATTCACAAAAAATAGGCGCAGTCTGTTCGGTGTGAATAGGATTGACAATCAGACGCCAATTCTATATATTATATTCATTGAGATATTCAGGCGATGATGAAGAATAGTAAGCAAGAGCCTGTCCTTAGAGAGTGAATCCGCCGGCTGAAAGATTCGCGATACGGACTTGTTGAACCTGCTTCTGAGCCCATGTAAAACCATGCGGGTGGGCCCGTTATCGTCCGTAAAAGTGAGCATGCAGGAAACTGCTGCTAATTAGAGTGGTACCGCGACCTTTCGTCTCTATAGATTTGAGACGAAAGGTCTTTTTTATTTTGAAGAATTCAAGGGAGTCATATCAACTGAAATGTTACGTCAAGGTAACTGAAATAGTAAAGGAGTGAATTTTATGAGAATGAATCGTATGTACATGCCAACCCTGCGTGAAGTTCCATCGGAAGCAGAACTGCCAAGTCATCAGCTGCTTCTAAGAGCGGGGATGATCCGAAAGCTTGTTGCTGGTGTGTATTCATTCTTGCCACTGGGACACCGCGTTTTCAAAAAGGTGGAGCAAATTGTAAGAGAAGAAATGGACAACATCGACAGTCAGGAAGTTCTCATGTCTGCCATTCAGCCAAAGGAACTCTGGGAAGAGTCTGGGCGCTGGTCCAAGTTCGGACCTGAAATGTTCAGATTGAAGGACCGCAACGGTCGTGATTTCTGCCTGGGTCCAACGCATGAAGAAATCTTTACAGACCTGATCAAGAACGAACTGAAGTCTTACAAGCAGCTTCCGCTGAGTCTTTACCAGATTCAAACCAAGTATAGGGATGAGAAGCGTCCTAGATTTGGTCTGATTCGTGCGCGTGAATTCGTCATGAAGGACGCCTATACATTCGATGTGGATGAAGCTGCCATGAAGGAAGCCTATGAACTTATGTGGGGCGCTTACGCAAGAGTCTTTGAGCGATGTGGCCTGAAGTTTAAAATCGTACAGGGTGACGCGGGCGCAATGGGCGATGGCGTATCACACGAATTCATTGCACTTTCTGAATATGGCGAGAGTTTCATCGCATACTGTGATAGCTGTGATTACGCAGCAACAGATGAGACTGCACAAGTGGTTTATGAAGTTGCAGAGCAGGATTCGTCTGCTGAAATGCAGAAGGTTTCAACACCAGGTGTTAAGACAATAGAAGACCTGGAAAAGTTTTTCAATGTGCCTGCAAGTGCCTTTGTAAAAACCCTCCTTTTCAAAGCGGCAGATGAAGTTGTGGCTGTGATGGTTCCAGGAGACCGTGAACTGAATGAAATCAAACTGATCAATGCACTGGGCTGTGCTGAGCATGAGCTTGAAATCGCATCGGAAGAAGATGTTAAGGATGCGACTGGCTGTGACGTCGGCTTTGCTGGACCAATTGGTCTGAAGAAAGGCATTCGTCTGCTTGTCGATGAACGCGTGGCGAAGATGACAAACATGATCGTCGGCGCCAACGAGACAGATTTCCACCTGACAGGCGTTGCCTATGGAAGAGATTTCGAAGGAGAAGTTTCAGGCGATATGCTAATGGTAGTTGAAGGGGATTCCTGTCCTGTCTGCGGAAAGCCGCTGAGCATTGACAAGGGTATTGAGGTCGGCAATATATTCCAGCTGGGTCTGAAATACTCAAAGTCCCTCAATCTGCAATACCTTGATGAGAACGGAAAGAGCCAGTATGTATGGATGGGTTCCCACGGAATCGGCATTTCACGTACAATGGCTGCAATTATTGAGCAGTACTACGATGAAAAAGGGATTATGTGGCCTTTGGCGGTTGCACCATATCATGTCATTGTTACTGTGGTTGACCCTAAGAAGGCAGACCAGCTTGAAGTGGGCGAAAAAATCTACGCGGACCTTAAAAAACGCGGCGTAGAAGTTGTTCTTGATGACAGAAAAGAGCGTGCGGGCGTGAAGTTCAACGATGCTGAACTCATTGGATTCCCACTGCGTGTGACAGTGGGTCGAGATGCAAAGGACGGACTGGTTGAATTCGGCGTACGCGGAAAAGACGATAAAGAAAAGATTGAAGCTGATAAGGCTGTTGAAGCTGTATTTTCACATTTTGAGGAAGTTGGTTTTGAGCTGTAGGAGGCTATCATGAGCGAGAACTATAAGAAGTTTCAAAATAAGGCCTGTGAGTATTTTCCCTGCCATAAAAACATTTCAGAGGAAGACTTTAACTGTCTCTTCTGTTATTGTCCTCTATACGCACTGAAGGACAGGTGCGGCGGCAATTTTAAAATCACCCATGGGATTAAGGATTGTTCGGACTGTACAATTCCACATGGCAAGAACAGTTATGAATACATTATGAGCAAGATGAATGAAATTATAGAGCTCGGAAGTGATTTTTAAGCAGATTAGCAATGTTTAAGTGGTCCCGGACTGCCAGAAGGCGGTCTGGGATTTTTGCGTTTATAACAGGTGGATATAGTTCTTGAATGTGTACTCGCACTTGTTATAATGTTATGATAGAATAAGTAGGCTATGTCCCGAAGTGCACTCAGACTTTCGGGTGATTTTACAAATTAAGCGCCCCTATGCGGGCCTAAATGATAAGGAGGATTTTGCAAATGTCTGTACGTGTAAGATTTGCGCCAAGTCCAACGGGTTATGTACATATCGGCTCGCTGAGAACGGCACTTTACGACTTTCTATACGCAAAGAAAAACAAGGGACAATACGTGCTTCGTATTGAAGATACTGACAGAACGCGTCTTGTAGAAGATGCCCTGGACAACCTGCTTGAAGCGGTAGCATGGGCTGGTGTCATGCATGACGAGGGTCCTGTGAAGAATGAAGCGGGCGAAATGGTTGAACTGGGTGAAAAAGGCCCTTATGTCCAGTCAAACAGACTGCATATTTACAAGCCATACGTAGACCAGCTTATTGAGCAAGGTGACGCATATTACTGCTTCTGTTCAAAAGAGCGTCTCGATGCTGTTCGTGAAGAGAACAAGGCAAAAGGCATTTTTTCAGGCTATGATGGACACTGTCGTGATCTGCCGCTTGAAGAGGCAAAGAAGCGTGTTGAAGCGGGCGAATCTCATGTTGTTCGACTCAAGCTGCCTGAAGATAAGGAAATTGTCATCGATGATATGGTGCGTGGCCGTGTTGTCATGAACACAAGTGATTCGGATGACCAGGTTCTGCTTAAGGCGGATGGTTTCCCGACCTATCATATGGCTGTTATTGTAGATGACCATCTCATGGGCATTACACATATTATCCGTGGTGAAGAATGGCTGCCTTCAACACCAAAGCATATCGTGCTTTACGAGATGCTTGGATGGGAGATTCCAAAGTATGCACATCTTCCAAATATCCTGAACAGCGAAAAGAAAAAGCTTTCAAAGCGTCATGGCGATGTATCGGTAGAAGACTTCAAAAAGAAAGGCTATCTGCCAGAAGCACTCGTGAACTTCCTTGCACTTGTGGGCTGGAGTCCAGAAGGCGATCAGGAAATCATGACAATGGAAGAAATGATTGAGAAATTCTCTTTCGACCGCGTGTCGAAATCAGGTGGTGTGTTTGATGTTCAGAAGCTGAACTGGATGAACAACCATTATATAAAAGAAGCGGATCTTGAGCGTCTGACAGATATGGCTATGCCATACGTTGTAGAGGCAGGTCAGGTTTCTGAAGCAGAACTGGCAGAAAAGCGTGCCTGGATTTCAAGAATTGTTGACCTTTCAAGAGAGTATCTTGAATACATGTCACAGATTCCAAAGCATGTTGCACTCTTTATGGGTGATGAGGTGGTTCTTGAAGATGACGAAGCGAAGGAAATGGTTGAGATGGACCATGTTCCTGGCATGCTGAATGTTCTGAAGGCACAGCTGGCAGAGCTTGAAGCGTTTGACGCTACTTCTGTAAAGAAGGCTTTCAAGGCGACTCAAAAAGAGTCTGGGGTTAAAGGCAAAAACCTGTTTATGTGTACAAGGGTTGCGCTTACAGGTGCCGTTCACGGACCAGATTTGATGGAGATTATTTCCATATTGGGTCCTGAGGGTGCTGTGAAGCGTGTTGATTTTACGCTTGAGAACCTGTGTAAGTAAGGTCTGAGAAGTACAACATTATCAACTAGTTTTTAAGACAAAGGCGTCTGAAGAAATTCAGGCGTCTTTTTGACTTTTTTTGGCGAAGTCAGATGCGTGGTGTGTCAAATCATGATCAAGTGAGTGCGTTTTGATTTCCGACGATGCGCGAGATGTTGCGTAAACGTAATATTTCTTAGGGGCTCGAAACGACAAAGTATTTTGATTATATGTTAATATAGGTAATAATAAAGAGTAAGAATTAACTGACTATTTAAAATTATTAATTTATTTTGCGCTTATTATTAAATTTTTGTTCATTCCGAAAGAATGGAGAAAGGGGATTTCGGCTTGAAGAGTTTGAGAAACAAAATCATTTTACCTGTGGTGCTGGTGGCATTCATAGGAATAGCTGTGCTTGCGTCCTTGGTGTATGCGCAGGCCAGTTCAAGGCTGACAGCCAATATTGAGACGCTTGTCGAGGACAAGGTCAACAAGCTGGTCATATCGACAGACTCTCAGATAATCCAGTGGAGGGATCAGGTGGAGATGCTGTCATTGATGGATTTCGTACGTGGTAACAATTTCAATCAGCTCCAGGTATTCGTCAGAAAAACCAATGTCTTTGACGATTTTGACGCCCTGATTATGGTTGACATGAAGGGGAATTACAGGGGAACTGACAGAACCAAGGGAAGCGTTGCCGATCAGGCGTTTTTCGAGAGGGTCATGTCCGGAGAAATGGTGATTACCGACCCCATGCTTTCCCGTGATGGAAAGCAAAATGAAATTCTTGTCGCTGCACCTGTATATGATGACTATGGTCAGGCGACAGGCGTGATTGGTGGCTATATTGAGCTTTCAAAGCTGACGGGTATCATAAACGATGAACGCCTTGGCGAATCAGGATATGCCTTTATGGCAACTCAGGATGGCAATGTTGTTGCCCACAAGGATGCCGATAAAATCATGTCAGACAATGTTCTGGCAGACAAACCGGAGTCCTTTACAGCCGTATCCTCAAAAATGGTGGAAGGCATTTCGGCGGTTGAAACATATACATACGATAGTGAAAAGAAAATCATTGCATATGCGCCCGTTCCGACGACCGGATGGCCGCTTGCCATGACTGCAACCTATAAGGAAGTAACAAAGGATGTCGCAGTACTGGGACAGACCATGCTGCTTATCGGCCTGGTTCTCGTCGGCGTATTGGCGGCAATAGTATTTGTTGTTGTCAGTCGGTCTGTGAAGCCGCTTGCTGAAATGACACGCCTTACAGAAGCCATAGCACAGGGCGATTTGAGTGTGCGTGTCGCTGTGAAGACCAAGGACGAGGTTGGCGCACTTGCGCAGAATTTCAATATCATGGTCGAAGGCATGCAGGGACTTATTCGAGATATGTCTTCTATGAGCAACAAGGTGCTGGGAACCTCAGAACTGATGATGACCTCAACCGGTGAAGCGAGCCGTGTTTCCGAGCAGGTTGCTGAAACCATTTCAGAGGTGGCACGGGGTGCCAGTGAGCAGTCAGTTGCAGCCCAAGATCCAGCGAGATGGTTCAGAAGCTGATTGAAGGCATCGGAAGAATATCTGTAAATGCAGGGGAGTCGGAGTCCATGACGGCTCAGGCCAAAGACCGTGTCGACATTGGTCTGGAAACGGTCATGGAGCAAAAGGAAACCATGGTTCTCAACAAGGAAGCCACAGAACAGGTTGGCCTTAAAGTCGATGCACTCAGTGAAAAATCTGAGAAAATCGGAAAAATAGCCGATGTCATTACAAACATTGCTGGCCAGACCAACCTTCTCGCACTGAACGCATCCATTGAAGCGGCACGTGCAGGTGAACACGGCAGGGGATTTGCCGTCGTGGCGGATGAGGTTAGAAAACTTGCTGAGGAATCTGCAAATGCGGCGCAGGGCATCGGAAACCTTCTTCTTGAAATCAGAAGCGGTATAGAGGATGCGGTTGGTGAAATGGCCAAAGTGGATGCAATTGTCGACACACAGGAAAAGGCTGTTGAAAGAACTACGGGTGCTTTTGATGACATTCTAAAAGCGGTTGAAGCCGTAATGACCAACATAGATGAGATGACAAAGGAAGCGGGCGAGCTGACGTCCTTCTCATTGGTTGTTGGAGAGAATATTGAAAATATCGCCAGTATCACCGAAGAAAATGCAGCAGGCACGGAAGAGGTGTCGGCCTCAACTGAGGAGCAGACTGCGTCCATTCAGCAGATTGCATCTTCTGCGGCTGAACTGGCAGACCTTGCAGGGGAGCTTCAGGTTTCCATTTCAAAGTTCAGCGTAGATGCTGAAAGAGTTTCAAATACAGGCGCACGCGAAGATGAACCAGAGGGTGATGACACCCTGGGGGCGTTGACGCAGGCCACTCTTCCACAAGGCGTAAGCTTTGTAGAAGGTGAAGCAGAAGCAACACAGGCTTGGGACTGGGATACCGATGAAGCCCAGGATATGACGGATGTGGATGTACACGTTCTGGAGCCAGCCTTGGAGACGGTGTCGGAAATAGACGGCCAAGTATATGCGCCCGATTCGGAGGCCGAATATTTCCCCGAAGAGGGTGAAGAGGCCCTTGAAGTGACGGTATCTGATAAGGAATCTGTTTAGGGTATGGCATATAAAAGACGATCTGCGAGTCTACTAAGCGTATGTGATCAGAGCGACTTTTATTTAGCAACGCAGTATTTCAGAGTTTTTCTACAGTCCGGGCGGGGTCTAAGGACCCCGCCTTTTGCTGCCCATCAAAAGACTTGAACGTCTGCGGTGTATGTGGTATTGTAAAAGCAACAAAAACGTAGAGTTATAATGAAACACTGTGATCAGGAGAGTACGGCGCCGCGTGGGTAAAGAGAGAGAAGGTCAGAGGCTGAAAACCTTCTTACTTGATGAAGTGCTTGAAATGCACCTGTGAGTGGATTACCGAAATTGGGTACACTAAGTATGACAAGAGTAGGCTAATACGGGTTACGCCGTTACCTGTTTTACGAGTAGCTTGCAGGCAAGATGTGCAGGCTGAAGCAAAGTGGAATCGTGGCCCCCTGCCTTTGTTGGTTAGGGGGCTATTTTAATGATACGAAAGCGTGTGAATAGACGCTGGCTTGGGTCGACTGAGGGGACCATGGCGTTGAAAGGAGCAGGTTATGAAGTTATACAATAGCATGACAAGGAAAAAAGAAGAGTTCGTGCCGATAACACCCGGCGAGGTGAAAATGTATGTATGCGGTCCGACAGTCTATAATTTCTTCCATATAGGTAATGCAAGACCATTCATCGTCTTTGATATTCTAAGAAGATACTTCGAGTACCGCGGCTTTGCGGTCAAGTATATTCAAAATTTTACGGATGTGGATGACAAGATCATCAACAAAGCCAATGAAGAAGGTGTGACTTCCCTAGAAATCAGCGAGAAGTATATTACGGAGTATTTTAAGGATGCAGACGCCCTTGGCGTTAAGCGAGCATCCCATCATCCTAAGGTAACTGAAACAATGGAGGATATTATTTCTTTCATTGAAGTGCTCATCAATAAGGGCTATGCCTATGCAAAAGAGGGCGATGTGTTCTTTGATTCTGAAGCCTTCAATGGGTACGGCAAGCTTTCGGGTCAAAATATCGAGGAGCTTGATTCCGGTTCGAGAATTGATGTGGATTCCCGTAAAAAGCATCCGTCCGATTTCGTGCTTTGGAAAGCCAAGAAGCCGGGTGAGCCTGCATGGGAAAGTCCGTGGGGAGAAGGGCGTCCTGGATGGCATATTGAATGTTCAGTCATGAGTACAAAATTCCTCGGAGAAACAATCGACATTCATGCCGGCGGTCAGGATCTGATTTTCCCGCATCATGAGAATGAAATCGCGCAGTCAGAAGCCTATTCAGGAAAAACATACGTGAATTACTGGATGCACAATGGCTATATCAACATCAACAATGAGAAGATGTCCAAGTCAAAGGGCAATTTCTTCACGGTGAGAGAAATACTTGAAGAATACGATGCGGAGGTTGTACGTTTCTTTATGCTTTCTGCGCATTACAGAAATCCGATCAACTTCAGCAGAGAACTTATTCAGGCGGCAGAGAACGGTCTTGAGAGACTTTACAACGCTAAGGAAAACCTGGAGTACTTCCTTGAAAATGCCCGCGAAGCAAATTACCTGGAAGGCGAAAAGACAGTTGTGGATGCACTGGCTGTATACAGAGATAAGTTCATTGAGGCAATGGATGACGATATGAATACGGCAGATGCCATTGCGGCCATCTTTGAGCTGGTTCGTGAAATCAACATCAGGGTTACGGCAGATGCATCGGCAGCCCTAGACCAGTATGCCCTGGACCTTCTTGGTGAACTCAGTGATGTGCTTGGATTCCTTGGCAGGGAAAAGGGTGATATCGACTCTGAAATTGAAGAACTTATTGAGCGTCGTCAGGAAGCTAGAGCAACAAAGAACTGGGCGGAGGCGGATAAAATCCGTGATGAACTCAAGGAGCGGGGCATCGTGCTTGAAGATACGGCACAAGGCGTAAAATGGTCATATGCAAAGAATTAATGGAGCTGTTTAGATGGAATCTTTTTTAGCTAAAATTGGAATGAACACAATGGATGAGGCTGGGGTTCGACAGATGAACCCTCTTGTCCTGGCTTATATTGGGGACTCAGTTTATGATTTGTATGTGAGGACCTATATCGTCCACGAAAAAAAAGGCATGGTCAACGAGCTGAACAAAAAGGCAGTTGGCTTTGTCAATGCAAGCGCTCAAGCATTTGCTGTGCGTGCACTGGACGCGTTTTTAACAGATGAGGAAAAAGGTATGATCCGTAGAGGTCGCAACCAAAAATCCATATCCGTACCTCGAAACGCCAATATGTCGGAGTATCGATACGCGACGGGCTTCGAAGCCATGTTGGGCACACTGTTTTTAAGAGGAGACAAGGACCGGATACAGGATATTATGGTAAAGGCGATTCATGCCATAGAAAATCGTGAAAGCATTGAACGAGAAATGCGTATCGAGAAAAAGGATGGCGAATCAGATGAATCGTAGAGAAAAAATGTATATCTTTGGCATAGCAGTGCTTTTTGCGCTGCTGGTGGTAAAATCATTCATACTGGACCCTGCAAAGGTAACCGATGCAAATGAGCTGGAGTTTGCGAACTGGGTCGAGCAGCGTATTGAAGAGGACTATGACGGATTCTTGTATGACAATCATATTGTGGTGACCCGCCTTGTTTCTGTGAAGACAAAAACGGAGGACGGAGAGGAACTGTATGTTGGAAAAGTAAGACGCTACTTTTTAGGTGTGGTTCCTATGAGCGACAGATATATCAAGGAGAATGTTACGAATTTTGAGTAGCGATGAGGAGTGCTGTATGAAAGGGATTATTGAAGGTAGAAATCCTGTAATTGAGATATTGAAATCTGGGCGTGATGTGGATAAGATCCTTGTTGCCAAGGGGAACAAGGAAGGGTCCATCCATAAGATCATCGCCATGGCAAAAGAAAAGAAGATACCCGTTCAAGAGGTTGACCGCAGGAAGCTTGACCAGATGGCAGAGTCAGACAACCATCAGGGTGTCATGGCCTATGTGGCGGCTTATGAGTACGGAGATTTGGATACGATTCTGAATGCGCTTGAAGACAAGGGTGAAAATCCCTTTCTTGTAATATGCGATGAAATCAACGATCCGCACAATTTGGGCAGTATCCTCAGAACAGCCAATGCAACAGGCGTTCATGCGGTCATCATACCAAAAAGACGTTCGGTGGGACTGACGGCGGTGGTTGCCAAAACCAGTGCCGGGGCCTTGGAATATACACCTGTGTGCAAAGTCACCAATCTGGTGAATACCATGAAGGCGCTCAAGGAGCGCGGCATCTGGATTGTCGGTGCGGATATGGACGGCGAGAACTTCCATTTCCAACAGGACATGCTGGGCAAGCTTGCCATCGTGGTTGGCAGTGAAGGCAAGGGCATGAGCAGACTTGTAAAGGAAACCTGTGATTTTCTGGTTCGTATTCCTATGTCTGGTGAGGTTACATCCCTAAATGCCTCGGTAGCCGCTTCGGTTCTCATGTATGAAGCTGTTCGTCAAAACCATGGAAAATAGTAACTTGAAATTTGTTTTTCAAAGCGCATGAAAGCGAAATAAATGCATAAATACACAGCTAGCTGAAAAAACCTTCAAAAGCTTGAAAGACAGGGAAAAGAGACCCCCTAAATCTTGACGCTAAATTGCCATTGGGTTATAATGGACACAGGCTTTTCAGCTAGTTCTATATCAGCTAGTTTCAATGGTCAGGGGGGATTTGCCATGGAACCATGTGTGCGTGTGGGCGACATTACAGCATATGAGGATCTGTTGGAAGAAGAAGTCGTTGCGCTTGCACGTGACGGAGACGATAAGGCATCGGAATACCTGATCAAAAAGTACAAGAATTTTGTACGGGCAAAGGCGCGTTCGTATTTTCTAATAGGCGCTGATCGGGAAGACATAATTCAGGAAGGCATGATTGGGCTTTTTAAAGCAATTCGTGATTTTAGATCTGAAAAGATATCTTCCTTCAGGGCTTTTGCGGAATTGTGCATTACACGCCAGATCATTACGGCCATTAAAACAGCAACAAGACAAAAACACATACCTCTTAACTCGTATGTATCTCTGAACAAACCAATATATGATGAGGAATCCGAGCGTACGCTCATGGATGTTCTCGCGGGAGCCCGGGTCCTCGATCCGGAAGAGCTGATCATTTCCCGTGAGGAAGTACATAGTATTGAAACAAAAATTGGTGAAGTTCTGAGTGACCTTGAGCAAGAGGTGCTGTCAGACTATCTTCAGGGGAAATCTTACCAGGAAATTGCCGAGCATCTAGATCGTCACGTAAAATCGATTGACAATGCCCTGCAGCGGGTAAAACGAAAACTGGAGAGGTTTCTTGAAGTAAGGAACTGACTGCAAAAGCGAAGTAGGATCTGCCCATGTAGCTCAGGAGGTTAGAGCGTCGCCTTGGTAAGGCGGAGGCCGGCGGTTCGAGTCCGCTTGTGGGCTCCATTAATAAAAAGCGAAGATTAAAGCATTCTTTAAGGAGGAATTAAGAAATGGCTAAGGCTAAGTTTGAAAGAAATAAGCCACACGTTAACATCGGTACAATCGGTCACGTTGACCACGGTAAAACAACACTTACAGCAGCAATCACTAAGGTACTGTTTGACAAGTACCAACTAGGTGAGAAGGTTGACTTCGAAAACATCGACAAGGCTCCAGAAGAGCGTGAGCGTGGTATCACAATCTCTACTGCACACGTTGAGTACGAAACTCCAGCGCGTCACTACGCACACGTTGACTGCCCAGGCCATGCCGACTACGTTAAGAACATGATCACAGGTGCAGCGCAGATGGACGGATCTATCCTAGTTGTATCTGCAGCAGACGGTCCGATGCCACAGACTCGTGAGCATATCCTTCTGTCTCGTCAGGTAGGCGTACCTTACATCGTAGTATTCATGAACAAGTGTGACATGGTTGATGACGAAGAGCTACTTGAGCTAGTAGAAATGGAAATCCGTGAGCTACTATCTGAGTACGACTTCCCAGGCGATGACACTCCAATCATCCAAGGTTCTGCACTTAAAGCTCTAGAAGGCGAAGCAGAGTGGGCTGAGAAAATCATCGAAATGTTTGACATCATCGATGAATACATTCCAACACCAGAGCGTGACGTAGACAAGCCATTCCTAATGCCAGTAGAGGACGTATTCTCAATCACTGGTCGTGGTACAGTTGCTACAGGTCGTGTTGAGCGTGGTGTAATCAACGTATCAGAAGAAGTAGAAATCGTTGGTCTTTCAGAAGAAAAACGTAAAGTTGTTGTAACAGGCGTAGAAATGTTCCGTAAGCTTCTTGACTCAGGACAAGCAGGCGACAACATCGGCGCACTACTACGTGGTGTACAAAGAACTGAAATCGAGCGTGGACAAGTACTTGCTAAGCCAGGTTCAGTAAACCCACACACTAAGTTCGAAGCACAAGTATACGTACTGAAGAAAGAAGAAGGCGGCCGTCATACTCCATTCTTCAACAACTACCGTCCACAGTTCTTCTTCAGAACAACAGACGTAACTGGCGCAATCTCACTACCAGAAGGCACAGAAATGTGTATGCCTGGCGACAACATCGAAATGGTTGTTGAGCTGATCGCACCAATCGCAGTAGAAGAAGGCCTAAAGTTCTCTATCCGTGAAGGTGGACGTACAGTAGGCGCTGGTTCTGTAATTAAGATCATGGAATAATCCTGAAAACTGATTTCGAGAGTATCATTATTATATAGTAAGAATGATGACATGATTTAAATGAAGAGGGCTGGGAAAACCTAGCCCTCTACTTGTCTGAATGGAGCATGAAACATCTTCTTTAAAGCAGAAAATGGACTCAGAAAAAATGATTGACACGCTTATCGGTTTGTGATAGGTTAAGTTAGTGATGTTATAGTGGTGTATGTTGTGCGTAGACACATACGGCATAGATTATAAATACTAAATAATCTGAGTTAGGAGGTGTCAGGATGAGAGTGAAGATCACGCTGGCATGTACAGAGTGCAAGCAGAGAAATTACAACACGACTAAGAATAAGAAAACTACTCCAGATCGTGTTGAAATCAAAAAATACTGCAAGTTCTGTAAGAAACACACAAGCCATAAAGAAACGAAGTAAGTCGTCTAGGTAACGCAGACAAAAATCATTCCGAAGGATGTGAAGAGAGTGGCTGCACAAACAGATGCGCAAAAGAAAAGCAGTACGAACTTCTTTAAAGGTGTACGTGCTGAACTTAAAAAAGTAACATGGCCAAATAAGGATGAGCTTCTGTCATATACAACAGTTGTTCTCGTTATCTGCGGACTGTTGACTGCAGGTATTTGGGTTGTTGATTCAATCTTTAACAACCTGCTTAAGTTGGTTATGTAACGACAGTATTAACATGGGAGGGCGGAGTCTTTCGTCATCTTATGATGGAGGCTAGGATCTATGTCTGAAAGAGAAGCGAAATGGTATGTTGTCCATACGTACTCTGGACACGAGAACAAGGTAAAAGCGAATATCGAGAAGATCGTGGAAAACAGAGGCATGGAAGACATAATCCTCGAAGTAGCTGTTCCCACTGAAGAAGTCGTAGAGGTTAAGAACGGCAAGAAAAAGACGAAATCCAAAAAGATTTTCCCGGGCTACTGCATCGTGAAGATGATTATGACGGATGAATCTTGGTATGTTGTTCGAAACACTCGCGGTGTAACTGGTTTCGTTGGACCGGCATCAAAACCGATCCCACTTACTGAAGAAGAAGTGGTGAACATGGGCATTGAGGAAAGACAGGTTGTCGAGATCGATGTGGTTGTCGGTGACATGATTCGAGTTGTATCTGGGCCGTTCGATACGTTCGAAGGCGTTGTTGAAGAAATTCATCCAGAAAAACAATCTTTGAAGGTTCTGATATCAATGTTTGGCCGTGAAACGCCAGTAGAACTCGAGTTTTCACAAGTTCAAAAGCTGTAATGGCTTGAACATATATCAATTGTTATTTTAATTTTAAGGAGGTGTAACGCATGGCTAAAAAGGTTATGGGTCTGATCAAACTTCAGATTCCTGCAGGTAAGGCTACTCCAGCACCACCGGTAGGTCCTGCACTGGGTCAGCACGGCGTTAACATTATGCAATTTACTAAGGAATTCAATGCGAGAACAGCGGATCAAGCTGGTATGATTATTCCTGTAGTAATCTCTGTTTACCAAGACAGATCTTTCTCTTTCATTACTAAAACGCCACCGGCTGCAGTATTGATTAAGAAAGCATGTAACATTCAATCAGGTTCTGGTGTACCAAACAAGGACAAGGTTGCAACAATTTCTAAGGCTAAACTTCAAGAAATCGCTGAACTGAAAATGCCTGATCTAAACGCTGCATCTGTAGAAGCTGCAATGCGCATGATCGCAGGTACTGCACGTTCTATGGGCGTTCTTGTAGAAGAGTAATTTTTTTCGATCCTCGTGGGAGGAATAAACCGCTATTACCACAAAGGAGGTAAAGTAATATGGCAAAGCAAGGTAAAAGAGCTGCTGAAGCTGCTAAGCTAGTCGATCGCGCTAAGCTTTATGAAACAGCTGAAGCTATCTCTGTAATGAAGCAAACTGCTAAAGCTAAATTCGATGAGACAGTTGAGCTTCACATTAAACTAGGCGTTGACGGCCGTCACGCTGACCAGCAGGTTCGTGGTGCAATCGTACTGCCACACGGCACTGGTAAATCTAAAAAAGTTCTCGTAGTTGCTAAAGGCGAGAAGGCTGAAGAAGCTAAAGCTGCAGGCGCAGATTTCGTTGGCGCTGAAGATATGATTCAAAAAATCCAAACTGAAAACTGGTTTGATTTCGACGTACTTGTTGCAACACCTGACATGATGGGTCTTGTTGGTCGTCTGGGCCGTGTTCTTGGTCCTAAAGGCCTTATGCCTAACCCTAAGTCTGGTACAGTAACATTTGATATCGAAAAAGCTGTAAACGAAATCAAAGCAGGTAAAGTTGAGTACCGTCTTGACAAGACAAACATCGTTCACGTTGTGATCGGTAAAGTGTCTTTCGAAGACGAAAAACTTTCTGAGAACCTTTCTGCACTAATGGAAGCGCTTGTTAAGGCGAAGCCAGCTGCTGCAAAGGGTACTTACCTGAAGAGTGTTACTATGACAAGCACTATGGGTCCTGGTATCAAGCTGAATGCTACACAATTCTAATTTAATTCCGAAATTAGACTTGACAACCAAGCGACTATAACATATAATATGCTTGTTTGAAAAATGAATACACACCGTAGACAGTAGGTGCTTATAGCTTAATTTCCTACCGAGGTATTAATAAATGCGTTCGTGAACTAACATGAGCCAGCCTCTCTACATTTTATTAATATGGAGAGGCTGTTTTATTGATGCCAGAAAACTGCTTTTTTAAGGAGGTGGACTGATGTCAAGCAATCTAGATCGTAAGAAGGCGATTGTTGAAGAAATCAAAGAAAAATTTGAAGGCGCTCAATCAGCAGTAGTAGTTGATTACCGTGGTCTTACAGTTGAGCAGGTAACTGAACTTCGTAACAAGTTCCGTGAAGCTAACGTAGAGTACAAGGTTTACAAAAACAACCTTGTGAAGATCGCAATCAAAGACACTGAATATGAAGGCCTTTCTGCAGACCTGTCAGGCCCGAATGCAATCGCATTTGGTATTGAGGATGCAGTTGCTCCAGCAAAGATCATTAAGGAATTTGCTAAAACTAACGACAAGCTGGAACTGAAATCGGGCGTTGTAGAGAAAGTTTACTACAACCATGATATGATTCTGGAAATTGCCAACCTTCCATCAAAGGAAGAACTTATTGGCCGTTTCATGGGTTCTATCAAGGCTCCTGTTTCAAACTTCGCTTACTTCCTATCAAACCTGATGGAAAAGATGGAAGAAGGCGCAGAAGCGTAATATCTTATAAATGTAAACAACTTATTTGTGTAACATATGAATATCGGAGGTGTTCTTAAAATGACTAAAGATCAAATCATTGAAGCGATTAAGGGTATGTCTATCCTTGAAATCAAAGAACTGGTAGAAGCATGTGAAGAAGAATTTGGCGTATCTGCATCTGCACCAGTAATGGTAGCTGCTGGCGCTGCTGGCGGTGCTGCTGCTGAAGAGCAAACAGAATTCGACGTAATTCTTTCATCTGCAGGCGCTAAGAAAATCGGCGTAATCAAGGTTGTTCGTGAAATCACAGGTCTTGGCCTGAAAGAAGCTAAAGAGCTTGTTGATAACGCTCCTGGCACTATCAAAGAGCAAGCTTCTAAAGAAGAAGCAGAAGAAATTAAAGCTAAGCTTGAAGAAGCTGGCGCTGTAGTAGATCTTAAGTAATCTAGTTACGGTGTGTTCATTGCGGCGGCTAGGAGTACCATGCTCTTGCCGTCGCTTTTTATAATAACTTTGGACTAGTCTGAAGTTTTTTTTAATGCTTAGATTTTACCCCAGAATATTGAAGTGCACATTTGCTTTTCTAAGGCGAATGCTGCAGCGCAATATTGATGGGAGAGTGCTGAGAATTGGCATGAATACGTGGTAAGTATTTACTTGGATGGGAAAGCGTCTACAAGTAAATTGCCCGTCTAAGTAAATATTTATTACACATGACATTCCAACAACAGATTTTCGGAAGGCTTTTCAATGACCGCAAAGCGGTTTGGAAAGAAATTCAAAAAAAATTTCTGTTGACACGCATAACTAAGTGTAGTATCATTTTATAATGCCATACGTATGTGAAGTTGATATTAAAATCGGGGACATATCGCTTTTTTGGCGTTTTTTGTGTTTTGATTTGTGACTTTATGTATATGTATATATAGTTAGCGCCAAAGTGTTAAACTGCAGGTCCCGAAGATCTAATGTGGGAGAGTCAGGAAACACGAGGCACGGTTTAATGTAGGTTAAGGGAAGTCTCCCTAAGAATAATATGATGAATTTTCATCCACGGAGCCTTTAATTATTTAGCATGAGGGGTGAAGTTTTAATGCCACAACCTGTACAGCTCGGAAAAGTTGAACGTATGAGTTTCTCTCAAATCCCTAAGATTCTGGATATGCCAAATCTTATCGAAATTCAGATGAAATCATACAATTGGTTCCTCGAAGACGGCTTGATGGAAGCATTCCAGGACATCTCGCCAATTCAGGACTATACTGGCAACCTGATTCTTGAATTCATCGACTATGAACTGGATTCCGATCCTAAGTATGATGTCGAAGAATGTAAGGAGAGGGATGTTACGTATGCAGTTCCTTTAAAGGTACAAGTTCGTTTCATTAATAAGGAAACGGGCGAAGTAAAGGAACAAAAGGTCTTTATGGGTGATTTCCCACTCATGACAGACAAGGGAACGTTTATTATCAATGGTGCTGAGCGTGTAATCGTAAGCCAGCTGGTACGTTCTCCTGGTCCTTACTACGATGTTAAAGTCGACAAGTCTGGATCGAATCTGTATTCTACAACTGTAATTCCTAACCGTGGTGCTTGGCTTGAGTACGAAACAGACTCGAATGACATCGTTTCTGTACGTATCGACCGTACTAGAAAACTGCCTGTGACAGTTCTGGTAAGAGCACTGGGTCTTGTGACTGACCAGGAAATCCTGAATTTCTTTGGTGAAGACGAGCGTCTTCTCAAGTCTCTTGACAAGGACAACACAACGACGAAAGCTGAAGCGCTGATCGAAATCTACAAAAAGCTACGTCCGGGTGAACCGCCGACAGTTGAGAGTGCTACAAGTCTTATCAATTCACTGTTCTTTGACGACAAGCGCTATGACCTTGCTAAGGTTGGTCGTTACAAGTTCAACAAAAAACTGGGTCTGCTTAACAGAATCGAAAAAGAGACGCTTGCAGAAGATGTCGTTCATCCTGAAACGGGTGAAATCATCGCTGAGGCAAATGTTAAGGTTGACCGTGACCTTGCGATGGAAATTGAAAACGCTGGCGTGAAGTCTGTAGTCGTTGTTGGCGCAGATGACAAGCCTGTCAAAGTTATCGGTAACCATTTCGTCGATTTCGACAAATATGTTCAAATCGAGGGTCTGCCACGTATTGACCGTGCTTACTATCCAGTTTTAAGAGAAATCCTTGACATGTACACTGAAGAGGCTGATCTTAAGGCTGCAATTGAAGAGCGCATCAAGGAACTTGTTCCTAAAAACATTATTCCAGATGATATTCTGGCATCAATCTCTTACATTCTTGGCCTGCCGCACCGCATCGGTAACGTAGATGACATTGACCACCTGGGCAACCGTCGTATCCGTTCTGTTGGCGAACTGCTTCAAAACCAGTTCAGAATCGGTCTTTCAAGAATGGAACGTGTTGTAAGAGAAAGAATGACGATTCAGGACATGGATGTGATCACGCCACAGGCGCTGATCAATATTCGTCCGGTTGCAGCTGCAATCAAGGAGTTCTTCGGTTCATCACAGCTTTCACAGTTCATGGACCAAACCAACCCACTTGCTGAGCTGACACACAAGCGTCGTCTATCTGCACTAGGACCAGGCGGTCTTTCAAGAGAGCGTGCGGGCTTTGAGGTTCGTGACGTTCACTACTCACACTACGGTCGTATGTGTCCGATTGAAACGCCTGAAGGTCCGAACATCGGTCTGATTGGTTCCCTGTCTTCGTACGCACGCATTAACGAGTACGGTTTCATTGAGTCACCTTATCGTCGTATCGATAAGAAGTCCGGTGCTGTAACAGACAGAATTGAATATCTGACTGCAGATGTGGAAGAAAAGTATGTTGTTGCTCCGGCAATTGAGCCGCTGAATGATGACATGACTTTTGTGCATGACAAGGTAGTTGCCCGTCGTCACTCGGATATCGCCGAGTTCCCATGCGGACAGATTGACTATATGGAAGTTTCTGCACAGCAGATGGTTTCCGTTGCAACAGCAATGATTCCTTTCCTTGAAAACGATGACGCCAACCGTGCCCTCATGGGTTCCAACATGCAGCGTCAGGCGGTACCGCTCGTTAAGGCGCAAGCCCCAATTATTGGTACAGGTATGGAAGGCATTGCAGGCCGTGACTCCGGCGTCGTAAGAATGGCCAAGGAAGACGGTGTGGTTGAGTATGTTTCTGGTGACCGCGTTACAATTCGTCACAATGACGGGTCGAAAGAGCATCACAACCTACTGAAATTCAAGCGTTCCAACCAAGGTACTTGCATCACGCAAAGACCGCTGGTTGATAAGGGTCAGGTTGTCAAAAAAGGCGAAGTCATCATGGACGGTCCATCGACTGAAATGGGTGAAATCGCACTGGGTACAAACCTCCTTATCGGCTTCATGACTTGGGAAGGCTACAACTATGAGGATGCCATCCTACTGAGTGAAGAGCTTGTTCAGCAAGACAGACTTTCTTCTATTCATATTGAAGAATATGAATCAGAAGCTCGAGATACAAAACTTGGACCAGAGGAAATTACACGCGACATTCCAAATGTGAGCGATGAAGCCCTGAGAAACCTTGATGAAAGAGGGATTATCCGTATAGGTGCTGAAGTAAACTCTGGCGACATCATGGTCGGCAAGGTAACACCTAAGGGTGAGACTGAACTGACTGCAGAAGAAAGACTTCTGCGTGCAATCTTCGGTGAGAAGGCTAGAGAAGTACGTGACACGTCACTGCGTGTACCGCACGGCGAAGCTGGTATCATTGTCGATGTAAAAGTGTTTACACGTGAAAATGGCGATGAGCTGCCTCCGGGCGTTAATGAGCTAGTTCGTGTTTACATTGCTAAGAAGAGAAAGATTCAAGTAGGCGATAAGATGGCCGGACGTCACGGTAACAAGGGTGTTATCTCACGCGTTCTGCCAATCGAAGACATGCCATTCCTAAATGATGGTACGCCGCTTCAAATCGTTCTTAACCCACTGGGCGTACCTTCTCGTATGAACATCGGTCAGGTCCTCGAGGTCCACCTCGGTATGGCTGCTAAGAAGTTCGGTTGGAAGGTTGCAACGTCAGTATTTGACGGTGCAAAAGAGACTCAGATCATGGATCTGCTTGAAGAAGCAGGTTACCCGCGTAATGGTAAGATGACAGTTCGTGATGGCCGTACAGGTGACGCATTTGATAACCCTGTTACAGTAGGCTACATGTACATGCTGAAACTTCACCACCTTGTAGACGACAAGCTTCATGCACGTTCTACAGGTCCTTACTCACTTGTTACACAGCAGCCACTGGGCGGTAAAGCACAGTTTGGTGGACAGCGTTTCGGTGAGATGGAGGTTTGGGCACTTGAAGCATACGGTGCGGCATACACACTACAGGAAATCCTGACAGTCAAGTCGGATGACGTTGTGGGTCGTGTTAAGGCGTATGAATCTATCGTTAAGGGTGAAAATATCCCTGAGCCTGGAATCCCAGAGTCCTTCAAGGTTCTTATCAAGGAACTTCAGTCCCTTGCACTTGATGTTAAGGTGCTTAGAGATGACGAAGGCGAAATTGATATAAAAGAGTCAGATGATGACGAGGACGCAAACCTGCTGTCCAAAGAAGTAATGGGTGATGATGCACCTGCTGCAAAAGATGAATCTGACAGCTTTGAACGTAAAGGATTCACAGTTGATTTCCTCAATGAAGGCGAAGAATAACTCTGATCGGAAGGGAGAGGTAGCCCTTGCTCGAATTTAATAATTTCGATTCAATTAAAATTGGTTTGGCTTCACCGGAAAAAATTCGCGCCTGGTCAAAAGGCGAGGTGAAAAAGCCGGAAACCATTAACTACAGAACACTTAAACCAGAGAAAGAAGGTCTTTTCTGTGAAAAGATCTTTGGTCCTACTAAGGACTGGGAGTGTCACTGTGGTAAATACAAGCGTGTACGTTATAAAGGCGTAATCTGTGACCGTTGTGGCGTTGAAGTTACAAAGGCGAAGGTACGTCGTGAGAGAATGGGTCACATTGAACTTGCTGCACCTGTATCTCACATCTGGTATTTCAAGGGTATCCCGTCAAAAATGGGTATCCTGCTTGACATGTCGCCAAGAGCGCTTGAGAAGGTTCTATACTTTGCTTCTTACATCGTAATTGAACCAGGCGAGACTTCGCTAAGCTTCAAGCAGCTTCTGACAGAAAAAGAGTACTCTGATTACCGTGAAAAATTCGGCAACGAATTCAAGGCGGCTATGGGTGCTGAGGCAGTCAAAGAAGTACTGGACATGATTGAACTGGACAAACTTGCTGACGATCTTGCTGGCAAGCTTAAAGACGCTACAGGACAAAAGAAGGTAAGAACCCTTCGTCGTCTTGAAGTGGTTGAGGCGTTCAGAAAATCTGAAAACAATCCAAGCTGGATGATCCTTGACGTAATCCCGGTTATTCCTCCGGATCTGCGTCCAATGGTACAGCTGGATGGGGGTCGTTTTGCGACTTCAGATCTTAACGACCTATACCGTCGTGTAATCAACAGAAACAATCGTCTGAAGCGTCTGCTTGAGCTTGGCGCACCAGATATTATCGTAAGAAACGAGAAGCGTATGCTGCAGGAAGCTGTAGATGCGCTAATCGATAACGGCAGAAGAGGCCGTCCAGTTACAGGCCCTGGCAACAGACCGCTTAAGTCGCTTTCAGACATGCTTAAGGGTAAGCAGGGACGTTTCCGTCAGAACCTTCTTGGTAAGCGTGTTGACTACTCTGGACGTTCTGTTATCGTCGTTGGTCCTGAACTGAAATTCTATCAGTGTGGTCTTCCTAAGAAGATGGCACTTGAGCTGTTCAAGCCTTTCGTCATGAAAAAGCTTGTTAAAGACGGCTATGTTCATAATATCAAGAGCGCAAAACGTATGGTTGAGCGCGTTAAGCCTGAGGTTTGGGATATCGTAGAGGAAGTTATCAAGGAGCACCCAGTTATGCTGAACCGTGCCCCTACACTTCATAGACTGGGTATCCAGGCATTTGAGCCAGTACTGATCGAGGGTAAGGCAATCCGTCTTCATCCACTTGTTTGTACAGCTTACAACGCCGACTTTGACGGTGACCAGATGGCGGTCCACGTACCACTTTCTGTTGAAGCACAGGCAGAAGCACGTTTCCTAATGCTTTCTGTTAACAATATCCTTGCTCCTAAAGATGGTAACCCGATTACGACACCATCTCAGGATATGGTTCTCGGCGCATACTACATGACGTTCGAGAAGCAGGGTGAGCCTGGTGAAGGCATGGTCTTCAAAGACTATGACGAAATGATCATGGCTTACGAAAACAAGGTTGTTACACTTCATTCTAAAGTCAGAGTTAAACTAGAGCATGCCCAAACTGGCGTATTCACACTTGTTGAATCGACAGTAGGCCGTTTCATCTTCAACGAAAAGATTCCTCAGGATATCGGCTTTGTTGACAGAAGCGAAAAGCCTTATGCCCTGGAAGTTGACTTCCTGTGTACTAAGAAAAAGCTTGAGCAAATCATTGCAAAATGTTTCGCCAAGCATGGCAATACAACAACTGCAGTTATGCTTGACCATATAAAAAATATGGGATTCAAATACTCTACACGTGGTGCGGTAACCGTTTCTGTATCGGATATGGTAATCCCACCTAAGAAAAAAGAACTGATTGAAGCGGCTAGAAAAATGGTAGATAAATACCAGAGCGCCTACCGTCGCGGCCTCATTTCTGATGAAGAACGTTACAAAAAAGTTATCCAGACTTGGACACAGACAACAGAAGATGTTACTGATGCCCTAATGGAAAACCTTAGCGATCTGAACAACATCAAGATCATGGCCCACTCCGGTGCCCGTGGTTCTAGAAACCAGATTCGTCAGCTAGCCGGCATGCGTGGTCTGATGGCCAATGCAGTTGGTAAAACGGTTGAGATTCCAATCGTATCAAATTTCCGTGAAGGCCTGGGCGTACTTGAGTACTTCATCTCTACAACAGGTGCACGTAAAGGTCTTGCCGATACAGCACTTCGTACAGCCGATTCAGGTTACCTGACGCGTCGTCTTGTTGACGTTTCTCAGGACGTTATCGTTCGCGATATCGACTGTGGTACAGATCAAGGTATTGTTGTTAAGGCATTCATGAACGGAAACGAACTGATCGAACCGTTTATTGAGCGTATTGTTGGACGTTTCCCTGCTAAAGAGGTGCTACACCCTGAAACAGGTGCTGTTCTTTGCGATACGGACACCATGATCAGCATGGATATTGCTGAATCAATTGATGCGTCAGGTATTACTGAGCTGGAAGTTCGCTCGGTTCTTACATGTGACGCAGAGTATGGTGTATGCTCCAAGTGTTACGGTGTCAACCTTGCAAACGGCAAGCCAGTAAATGTGGGTGAGGCAGTTGGTATCATCGCAGCTCAATCAATCGGTGAGCCGGGTACACAGCTTACAATGCGTACATTCCATACCGGCGGTGTTGCCGGCGGCGATATCACACAAGGTCTTCCGCGTGTTGAGGAACTTTTCGAAGCACGTAAACCGAAGGGTCTTGCGGTTATAGCTGAAATTGCAGGTACTGTTTCATTTAGAGAAACAAAGAAGAAGAAAGAAGTTGTTATCACTTCTGACAGCGGTGAAGTGGCATCAAGCCAAATCGTATTCGGTTCTCGTCTGAGAGTGGAAGCTGGCGATTATGTAGAAGCTGGCCAAATGATTACAGATGGTTCCGTAAATCCGCATGACATCCTGCGCGTTGTTGGCGTGCGTGGTGTTCAGGAGTACATCACTTCTGAAGTACAAAGGGTTTACCGCCTACAGGGTGTTGATATCAACGACAAGCACGTTGAGATCATCATCAAGCAGATGCTTGCTAAAATGCGTGTTGACGAGCCAAATGGTACAGAGCTTCTTGAAGGTTCGGTAATCAGCGTTCGTGAGTTCAACGCAGCAAACAAGATCATTCGCGAAGAGGGTGGTGAAGAAGCAACGGGTACAAGATCACTTCTTGGTATCACGAAAGCTTCCCTTGCTACAGAGTCCTTCCTGTCAGCGGCTTCATTCCAGGAAACAACACGTGTTCTTACGGATGCAGCAATCAATGGCAAGGAAGACCGTCTGGTAGGTCTGAAGGAGAACGTGCTTATCGGTAAACTGATTCCTGCCGGAACGGGCATGAAGAAGTACAACGATGTTGCAATTCAAAAGCATGAGAGCCTTGAGCCTGCTGACGAAGAATACAAAGTTTTACTTTAACAAAAATAACATTGACAGTCGTTAAGGCTGGTGTTAGAATATTGAAGTGTGCCATTGGGGAGCTCACGCCTTTCTGTGCCCTGAAGGAGGTTGCTTATGCCGGTTCAAGAATTGCAAATGCTTGATCGGGACCATCTGAAGATAGGGGTCAAGCAATCACAAAGAGCCATAGTTGAGGGGTATGCCCTAAAGGT
Organism: uncultured Acidaminobacter sp.; assembly: GCA_963678925.1. Classification (GTDB taxonomy): domain Bacteria; phylum Bacillota; class Clostridia; order Peptostreptococcales; family Acidaminobacteraceae. The sequence continues at coordinate 2,233,978 of OY787533.1, forward strand.
TTTCGTCGCGAAAAATGCAGAACAGCATGTGACGAGGCACATTTTAGAATTGGCCGAAGCCGCGAATGTGGAAGTCGAGTATGTCGATTCCATGCGCACGCTGGGTCAAGCCTGCAGTATAGACGTTGGTGCTGCGACAGCAGTTATAACTAAATAAACTAATTCTGAATAGGGAAGGAGGTGCATGGAATGCCTACTATTAACCAGATCGTTCGTAAGGGTCGTAAGCAGATTACTGAAAAATCTACTTCACCAGCTCTTCAAAGAACATTTAATACTCTTAAGAGACAAAACGTGGCACAAAGCGCGCCATTCAAGCGTGGTGTTTGTACGTCGGTTAAAACAATCACGCCTAAAAAGCCTAACTCCGCGCTTCGTAAGATTGCCAGAGTTCGTCTAACAAACGGTATGGAAGTTACTGCATACATCCCGGGTGTAGGTCACAACCTACAGGAGCACAGTGTTGTTCTAATCCGTGGTGGTCGTGTTAAGGACCTTCCGGGTGTTCGTTACCACATCGTACGTGGTGTCCTAGATACAGCTGGTGTTTCTGATAGAAACCAGTCACGTTCGAAGTACGGAGCGAAGAAGCCTAAGAAAAAATAGTAACAACTGAAAGAAATTAACCACCTCTTCCTTCTAGCCATAGAGGGAAGAGGTTTTATCAAGTTTATATGGCGCCAACGGCAATCAAATTTTGTCGAGTACCGATGAAATCATTCATTGTAAGGAGGGAAGAGACGTGCCAAGAAAAGGTAATGTTCCTAAGAGAAAAGTTTATGCAGATCCTGTGTACGGATCAACAGTGGTAACTAAGCTTATCAACAACATCATGCTTGATGGTAAGAAAGGTACTGCACAACAAATTGTTTACGGTGCATTCGAAATCGTAGCTCAAGAATCTGGTAAAGATGCTCTTGAGGTATTTGAAACAGCACTGAACAACATCATGCCTGTACTGGAAGTTAAGGCTCGCCGTGTAGGTGGCTCTAACTACCAGGTTCCAGTAGAAGTTCGTCCATCACGTCGTCAGACTCTAGGTCTAAGATGGCTAACTGATTTTACGCGTAAGCGTGGCGAGCGTACTATGAAGGAAAGACTTGCTAAAGAAATTCTTGACGCTTCCAACAACACTGGCGGATCAGTTAAGAAAAAAGAAGATACACACAAAATGGCAGAAGCAAACCGTGCATTTGCACACTACAGATGGTAATAGCCCCGAGGCTACTACCTCTGTACGTTTGTTGACGTACATTCCAATAGTAGATATTCGTAAGAGAGAGGAGGATACACAATGGCAAGAGCTTTTTCGCTTGAAAAAACTCGTAACATTGGTATCATGGCTCACATCGACGCAGGTAAGACTACGACTACAGAGCGTATTCTTTACTACACTGGTCTGACTCACAAAATCGGTGAGGTTCATGACGGTGCTGCTACGATGGACTGGATGGAGCAGGAGCAAGAACGTGGTATCACTATCACGTCCGCTGCAACTACTTGCCAATGGGACAACACACGCATCAACATCATTGATACACCTGGACACGTTGACTTCACTGTTGAGGTTGAGCGTTCTCTGCGTGTTCTTGATGGTTCTTGCGCGGTATTCTGTGCTAAAGGTGGCGTTGAGCCTCAGTCTGAAACTGTATGGAGACAGGCTAACAAGTACAAAGTACCTCGTATGGCGTTTGTAAACAAGATGGACATCACAGGTGCTGACTTCCTACGCGTTGTTGGTATGATGAGAGATCGTCTTAAAGCAAATGCTGTGCCTGTTCAGCTGCCAATCGGCGCTGAAGATCACTTCGAAGGTATCATCTCACTGCTTGACATGAAAGCAATCTACAACACAGATGATACTGGTATGAACACAGAACTTCGCGACATTCCTGCTGAGTACATGGAACAAGCTGAAGAATACAGAGCTGCAATGGTTGAAGCTATCGTTGAAACTGACGAAGAGCTGATGATGATGTACCTAGAAGGTGAAGAGCCTACTAAGGAGCAACTTGTAGCTGCACTTCGTAAAGCGACAATCGACAATCTGATTGTTCCTGTTACATGTGGTTCTGCATACAAAAACAAAGGCGTTAGAGCGCTTCTTGATTCAATCGTAGCATTCATGCCTGCACCAACAGACGTTCCAGCTATCAAAGGTGTTACTGAAGATGGCGAAGACGATGAAAGAATTTCAAGTGATGAAATTTCTTTCTCTGCACTAGCATTCAAAATCATGACTGACCCTTACGTTGGTAAGCTGGCGTTCTTCCGTGTATACTCAGGTACAATGGACTCAGGTTCGTACGTATACAACTCTACTAAGGGTAAAAAAGAGCGTGTTGGTCGTATCATGCAAATGCATGCTAACAAGCGTGAAGAGATCCCTACAGTATACGCTGGCGATATTGCTGCTGCAGTTGGTCTAAAGTATACAACTACTGGTGATACACTATGTGACCAAGATGACCAGATCATCCTTGAGTCTATGGAGTTCCCAGAGCCAGTTATCGAGGTTGCTATCGAGCCTAAGACTCGTGCGGGCCAAGATAAGATGGGTATCGCTCTAGCTAAGCTTGCTGAAGAGGATCCAACGTTCCGTACTTACACAAATGAAGAAACTGGACAGACAATCATCGCTGGTATGGGTGAGCTTCACCTTGAAATCATCGTTGACCGTCTGCTACGTGAATTCAAAGTTGAGGCGAACATTGGTGCTCCTCAGGTTTCTTACAAAGAGACAATCACTAAAGAAGTTGATGTTGACTACAAATACTCTAAGCAGTCTGGTGGTAAAGGTCAATACGGCCACGTTAAGATTAAAATGCGTCCTAACGAACCAGGCGTGGGCTATACATTCGAAAACACTGTTGTTGGTGGTGCGATTCCAAGAGAATACATCGAGCCTTGTAACCAAGGATTCCAGCAATCAATGGCGAATGGTGTCCTAGCAGGATTCGAAGTAGTTGACGTAAATATCAACCTGTACGATGGTTCTTACCATGATGTCGACTCTTCTGAGATGGCATTTAAACTGGCAGCTTCTATGGCATTCAAGGATGCAATGAGAAAAGCTAGCCCAGTTCTTCTTGAGCCAGTATTCAAGGTAGAAGTTGTTGTACCTGAAGAATACGTAGGCGACGTTGTTGGTGATATCAACTCACGTCGTGGACAGCTTGAAGGTATGGACGTTGTAGCTGGTGCTCAGGTAGTTCGTGCTTATGTTCCACTTGCGAACATGTTTGGTTACGCAACTGACCTACGCTCTAAGTCTCAAGGTCGTGGTAACTACTCAATGGTATTCGACCATTTCGAGCCACTACCTAAGAGCCTTGCTGAAAAGGTAATGGAAAATAAAAAATAATAATCGCTGTAGCGTGTCGGTCGGCTGAATAAGTTGACCGGCCATACACAAGGTGATTAAACTCATAAGCTAAAATCCGCGTTACGAGGAGGAATTTAAAATGGCTAAGGCTAAATTTGAAAGAAATAAGCCACACGTTAACATTGGTACAATCGGCCACGTTGACCACGGTAAAACAACACTTACAGCAGCAATCACTAAGGTACTGTTTGACAAGTACCAACTAGGTGAGAAGGTTGACTTCGAAAACATCGACAAGGCTCCAGAAGAGCGTGAGCGTGGTATCACAATCTCTACTGCACACGTTGAGTACGAAACTCCAGCGCGTCACTACGCACACGTTGACTGCCCAGGCCATGCCGACTACGTTAAGAACATGATCACAGGTGCAGCACAGATGGACGGATCTATCCTAGTTGTATCTGCAGCAGACGGTCCAATGCCACAGACTCGTGAGCATATCCTTCTGTCTCGTCAGGTAGGCGTACCTTACATCGTAGTATTCATGAACAAGTGTGACATGGTTGATGACGAAGAGCTACTTGAGCTAGTAGAAATGGAAATCCGTGAGCTACTATCTGAGTACGACTTCCCAGGCGATGACACTCCAATCATCCAAGGTTCTGCACTTAAAGCTCTAGAAGGAGAAGCAGAGTGGGCTGAGAAAATCATCGAAATGTTCGACATCATCGATGACTACATCCCAACTCCAGAGCGTGACGTAGACAAGCCATTCCTAATGCCAGTAGAGGACGTATTCTCAATCACTGGTCGTGGTACAGTTGCTACAGGTCGTGTTGAGCGTGGTGTAATCAACGTATCAGAAGAAGTAGAAATCGTTGGTCTTTCAGAAGAAAAACGTAAAGTTGTTGTAACAGGCGTAGAAATGTTCCGTAAGCTTCTTGACTCAGGACAAGCAGGCGACAACATTGGCGCACTACTACGTGGTGTACAAAGAACTGAAATCGAGCGTGGACAAGTACTTGCTAAGCCAGGTTCAGTAAACCCACACACTAAGTTCGAAGCACAAGTATACGTACTGAAGAAAGAAGAAGGCGGCCGTCATACTCCATTCTTCAACAACTACCGTCCACAGTTCTTCTTCAGAACAACAGACGTAACAGGCGCAATCTCACTACCAGAAGGCACAGAAATGTGTATGCCTGGCGACAACATTGAAATGGTTGTTGAGCTGATCGCACCAATCGCAGTAGAAGAAGGCCTAAAGTTCTCTATCCGTGAAGGTGGACGTACAGTAGGCGCTGGTTCTGTAATTAAGATCATGGAATAATCTAGTTTTAGATTATCCACTTTTTAGAGATTAATTAGCGAATTCAAATATAAATGCCCTGACCGGCAATATGTCATATGATTATAAGAGCTGTTCCTTTGGAGCAGCTCTTCTTTACGTTAAAGGCAAAGAACAGCAGTTTTAAAAAGGGATAGATGTTCATCATGTTTACATGAATGAATATCTATCCCTTTTTAAAACTATTGGGCGCGACTCGCGACCGAGGCAATCGGAGATTGCCCGGTACTGTTCTTACTAGAATTAAATTTAGCGATTCAAATCAGAATTTGAAACAGGGCCTTCTCTCTTTTGAATATATGGCGCGTCTAGCGACATGAGCAATTGAAAATTGCTCTGTAGTTCCATGCATAGAAAAAGTGAGCAGTATTGTCTGTTCACATGAATGAACATCTATCCCTTTTTAAAACTATTGGGCACGACTCGCGACCGAGGCAATCGGAGATTGCCTTTTACCATTCATCCTGAGCAGCAAAACAAGCCTACCATAATAGAAGAAAACGACACACTGTACAATCGATTCAGTTTTTTGCATTCAAACCAATGTTGAAAACGCGCGATGTGAGCGTCGTATATAACGTGTGTTTTCAAGGCCTGTAGAGTTCTGAAAAAAGTTGAAAAACTTTTGAAAAAAGGCTTGCAAAAGCTAATAATATCTATATAATAATAGAGGTGCAGTTAAAGCACGCGATGACGTGTTTCTACTATATAAATGGAGCGGAACATCTTTCTTATGTAGCAGAAACATGTTATGCACATTGTGAGTGAAAAAGTTTTTAAAAATCACTTGCAAACTATGGGTGTTTCATGTATACTAATATAGCGTGTTTGAACTGCGATGAAGCAGGAGGTTACTAAATCGGGCGTCCTCCCGACTATAGAGAACTTCTGCGGAGAAGTGTCCATTCTGAGAAATGGGCGACCGTTTTCTGGGCTTTTTAATTTGCAGTCCCTGATACACCCGGGACAGTGTGCTTGGAAAACGTCGTACAAGCAACGTCGTACGATGAAAAGGAGGGAAATTTAATGAGCAAAGCAAGTCAAAAAATCAGAATCAAACTGAAGTCTTACGATCACAAGGTTCTAGATGCATCAGCAAAGAAAATTGTTGAGACAGCTAAGACTACTGGAGCAGAAGTATCAGGTCCAGTGCCACTTCCAACTAAGAAGGAAGTTGTAACTATTCTAAGAGCGGTACATAAGTACAAAGACTCTAGAGAGCAGTTTGAAATGAGAACGCACAAGCGTCTTATTGACATTCTGAGCCCTACACCAAAAACTGTAGATTCTCTTATGAGACTTGATCTACCAGCTGGTGTAGATATCGAAATTAAGCTGTAATACTAAGATGTAAGGTTTCAATAGATCTCAAATCGATGAACCTGATTGTTTTAGTATGATTGCGTTTTTTTGACGTAATCCGCTGTAAAATTTAATCGGAGGTGTACCATGATTCTTGGTAAGAAAATCGGTATGACTCAGGTATTCAACGAAGATGGTGTTGTTACACCAGTTACTGTTGTTGAAGCTGGTCCTGTAGTCGTAACACAAATTAAAACTGTAGAAACAGACGGTTACAATGCAATCCAAGTTGGTTTTGCTGACCAAAAAGCACAAAGAGTGAACAAGCCTCAAAAAGGTCACTTTGAAAAGGCTGGCGTTACTCCTAAGCGTCTTCTAGCTGAAATCCGTGTGGATAACCCAGCAGAATACACACTAGGTCAAGAAATCAAGGCGGACGTGCTTGAAGCTGGTATGATGGTTGATGTTACAGGTACTTCTAAAGGTAAGGGTACTGCTGGTACAATCAAGCGTCATAATCAAAGCCGTGGTCCTGAAACTCACGGTTCTAAGTATCACAGAGGACCTGGTTCTCTGGGTGCTGCATCCTATCCTGCTCGTGTTCTTAAAGGCATGAACATGGCTGGCCACATGGGTCACGAACAAGTTACGGTTCAAAATCTTGAAATCGTACGTGTTGATGCTGAAAGAAACATCGTACTTGTTAAAGGTGCCGTTCCGGGCCCTAGAGGCGGTTTTGTTTCATTCAAGAAGACAGTTAAGAACAACAAATAAGAGTTAAGGATTAGGAAAGGAGGAAAGAACAGTGCCTAAACATGATATTGTTAACGTATCTGGTCAAAAAGTTGGCGAGATTGAACTAAATGACAGCATTTTCGCTGCTGAAGTGAATGAAGCTGTACTACACGAAGTAGTAAAGAATTACCTGGCAAATCAGAGACAAGGTACGCATTCTGCTAAAACACGTGCTGAAGTACGTGGTGGTGGCAAGAAGCCGTTCCGTCAAAAAGGTACAGGACGTTCGCGTCAAGGTACAATTCGTGCGCCTCACTATGTTGGTGGTGGTGTTGCATTTGCTAAGAAGCCAAGAGATTTCTCTTACAGACTAAACAAGAAGGTTAAGCGTCTTGGTCTTAAGTCTGCGCTTTCTGCTAAGGTAAACAACAATGAACTAATCGTAATCGACGAACTGAGCCTAGCTGCTCCAAAAACAAAAGATATGGTGAACATCTTATCTAACGTTAATGCATCTAAAAAAGCTCTGATCGTTACTGCGGATAAGAACGAGAACGTAATCCGTTCTGCAAACAACATCAAGGGTGTTGCAACTGCTGAAGCGCTAGGTATGAATGTATACCAAATCCTTCACCACGACACTTGCATCATTACTAAAGATGCTGTTCAGAAAATCGAGGAGGTGTACGCATAATGAAAACATCTTATGATGTAGTCATCAGACCCGTAATCACTGAAACTTCAATGGTGGGCATGTCTGAAAAGAAGTACACATTCGAAGTACACAGAGATGCTAATAAAACTGAAGTTAAAGACGCAATCGAGTCAATCTTCGGCGTTAAAGTTGAAACTGTGAATACAATGAACGTTAAAGGTAAGAAGAAGCGTATGGGCAAAAATGAAGGCTTCCGCAGAAGCTGGAAAAAAGCTATCGTTAAACTTACTGCTGACAGCAAAGATATTGAATTCTTCGAAGGCATGTAATAAATACTAAAATTCGTAATTAAAGGAGGGAATCACGATGGCAGTTAAAGGTTTCAAACCTACGTCTCCTGCTAGACGTCATATGACGGTTTCTACATTTGAAGAAATTACTACGTCGAAGCCTGAAAAGTCACTCGTTGTTTCACTTAAGAAACACTCTGGACGAAATAATCAAGGTAAGATTACAATTCGTCATAGAGGTGGCGGCAACAAAATCAAATACAGAATCATCGATTTCAAGAGACAAAAGGACGGCGTTCCTGCAAAAGTTTCTACAATCGAGTACGATCCAAATAGATCGGCAAACATCGCGCTGCTAGTTTACGCAGACGGTGACAAGCGTTACATCTTGGCTCCAGAAGGTGTTACTGTTGGTACTGAGATCATGTCTGGACCTACAGCGGATATCAAGCCTGGTAACGCAATGATGCTGATGGATATGCCTACTGGTACTGTTGTTCACAACATCGAGCTTAAGCCTGGTAAAGGTGGTCAGCTTGCACGTTCTGCAGGTATGTCAGCACAGCTGATGGCTAAAGAGGGCGATATGGCTCTTCTTAGACTACCATCTGGCGAAATGCGCTACGTGCGTAAAGAGTGCCGCGCAACTATTGGTGTTGTAGGTAACTCTAGCCACGAAAACGTAACTATCGGTAAAGCTGGTCGTAAGCGCCATATGGGCATCAGACCTACAGTTCGTGGTTCTGTAATGAACCCTAACGATCACCCTCACGGTGGTGGTGAAGGTCGTGCGCCAGTTGGTCGTCCAGCACCATGTACGCCATGGGGTAAGCCGGCTCTTGGTTACAAGACTCGTAAGAAGAACAAGCAATCAGACAAATATATCGTTTCACGTAGAAAGTAACGATAATAGGCATATGGAGGCACCTGAGCTTCTACGCTCAGCCTCTTAGCCTTTGTTCGTAATGAAGGGAGGATTCACAGTGGGAAGATCTCTTAAGAAGGGACCTTTTATTCATAAAGGACTACTGAAGAAAATTGAATCTATGAATGATAAAGGGGAAAAGCAAGTTGTTAAGACTTGGTCTAGAGCATCTACAGTTTTCCCTCAAATGGTAGGCCACACTATCGCAGTTCATGATGGTCGCAAGCATGTTCCAGTTTACATCACTGAAGACATGATCGGACATAAGCTTGGTGAATTTTCACCAACAAGAACTTTCCGTGGTCACGGTGCAGATAAAAAAGGTAAAATTCGGTAAAACGAAATTTTGTTATTAGATCGGAAGGAGGTTAACTAATGGAAGCTAAAGCTCTGAAAAAGAATGTTAAGATCTCTCCTCGTAAGATGAAGCCGATCAATGATCTGGTAAGAGGAAAGAACGTTAAAGACGCAAGTGCGATCCTGAAGTTTACACCGAGAAAAGGCGCTCGTGAACTGCTTAAAGTTCTTGAGTCTGCTGTAGCAAACGCTGAAAACAACTTCGACATGGATGTTGAAAGCCTATACATTTCAGAAGTATACGCAAATCAAGGTCCAGTTATGAAGAGATGGAAAGCTGGTTCAATGGGTCGTGCGAACCCAGTCCTGAAAAGAACGAGCCATATTGGCGTTGTCGTTGCTGAAAAAGAATAAGGAGGGATTAACCGCATGGGTCAGAAAGTAAGTCCACACGGTCTCAGAGTCGGAGTTATTAAAGACTGGGATTCAAAATGGTATGCTAACAAAAAAGATTTCTCTGATCTTCTAGTAGAAGACTTTGAAATTCGTAAATATATCAAGAACACTCACAAGCGTGCTGGTATCGCTCGCATCTACATCGATCGTGCTGCTAACAGCAAAGTACGTGTTAACGTATTTACTGCTAAGCCAGGTATGATTGTTGGTCGCGGTGGCGAAACTATCAAACAACTTCGTGAGACACTTCAAAAGATGACTGGTAAAGCTGTACAGCTTGACATCTCTGAAGTACAAAACGCTGAAGTTGATGCACAGCTTATTTCTGAGAGCGTTGCATTCGCACTTGAAAGACGTGTTGCATTCCGTCGTGCTATGAAGCAAGCGATCGGTAGAGCAATGCGCCAAGGTGCTCTTGGTATCAAGATTCAAACAGCTGGTCGTCTAGGCGGCGCAGAAATGGCACGTACTGAAGGTTACTCAGAAGGTAATGTACCTCTGTCAACTCTACGTGCAGACATCGATTATGGTTTTGCTGAAGCAGACACTACTTACGGAAAAATCGGTGTTAAAGTATGGCTGAACAAAGGTGAAGTACTTCCTAAGCCAGGTGAAGGCCGAGTTCTTACTCGTCTGGAAGCTCGCGAGCGCAAAGATAACAAGCGTGGCGGTGGCAGAAGACCAAACCAAAACAGAAAGCCAAGAAGAAATAACGATAAGAAAAACTAATCCTTTTGTCTAGAAGTTTGAGGAAGGAGGCAATGCACCATGTTGATGCCTAAAAGAGTTAAGCGTCGTCGCCAGCATAGAGGCAGAATGACTGGTCAAGCCCTACGCGGTAACACTGTATCTCACGGTGATTACGGTCTAGTGGCAACTGAGCCAGCGTGGATTACGTCTCGTCAAATCGAGGCTGCGCGTATCGCGATCAATAGAAGAATTAAAAGGGGCGGTAAAGTCTGGATTAAGATTTTCCCTCATAAGCCGGTAACACAAAAACCAGCTGAAACTCGTATGGGTGCCGGTAAAGGTTCACCAGAATACTGGGTAGCAGTTGTTAAGCCAGGTAGAGTAATGTTTGAACTTTCAGGTGTAAACGAAGAGTTGGCACGTGAAGCTATGCGTCTAGCAGCTAACAAACTTCCAATCAAATGTAAGTTCGTTAAGCGCGAAGATGCGGAAAAGGGTGGTGAAGCATAATGTTAGCGAAAGAGCTACGTGATATGACAGATGCGGAACTGCATACTAAAATCAACGATCTTAAGTCAGAACTGTTTAATCTAAGATTCCAGCTAGCTACTGGTCAGCTGGATAACCCTATGCGCATTAAAGGTGTTAAGAAAGACATCGCTCGCGCTAAGACGGTTCTCAGAGCTCGTGAGATCAAAGCCTAAAGGAGGTTAACGTCGTGGAAAGAGGCAATAGAAAAGTCCGCGTTGGCCTAGTAGTCAGCGATAAAATGGATAAAACAATCACTGTAAAAGTTGAAGACTTCATCCGTCATCCACTTTACGGTAAGCGCATCAAGCGTTCTAAGAAATTTAAAGCACACGATGAAAACAATGTTTGCTCCATGGGCGACCGTGTAAGAATCATGGAAACTCGTCCACTCTCTAAAGATAAGAGATGGAGACTTGTTGAGATAATTGAGAAGGCGAAGTAGAGCTGTCGGAAGGAGGATAATCACATGATTCAACAAGAAACGCGATTGAAGGTTGCGGATAACTCCGGCGCTAAAGAACTGCTTTGCATTCGAGTGCTAGGCGGATCAAAGAGAAGATACGCTAATATTGGCGACGTCATTGTTGCTGCAGTTAAAGATGCAACACCAGGCGGAGTTGTTAAAAAAGGTACTGTCGTTAAGGCAGTAGTTGTACGTTCTAAAAAAGGTGTACGTCGTAATGACGGTAGCTACGTTAAGTTTGACGATAACGCAGCTGTAATCATTAAAGAGGACAAGAACCCAGTGGGTACTCGTATTTTCGGACCTGTCGCAAGAGAGCTTCGTGAAAATGCATACATGAAGATCTTGTCTCTAGCACCAGAAGTACTGTAAAGGTAGGAGGTGTAGCAATTGCATATCAAAAAGGGTGACACGGTAGTAGTAATCGCCGGTAAAGATAAAGGTAAGAAGGGCAAAGTCCTTCAAGTATTCCCTAAGAAAGAGCGCGTACTGGTTGAAGGTGCTAACATGGCAACTAAACACCAGAAGCCGTCTCAAAAAGTGCAACAAGGTGGAATTATCCATCAAGAAGCTCCAATCCACGTTTCTAACGTTATGATTTGGGACGAAAAAGCTAAGAGCGGCTCACGTGTGAAATTCGAAACAAAAAATGATAAAAAAGTGCGTGTGGCTGTTAAGTCCGGCAACGTTATCGATTAATCATCGCCGAAAGGAGGTAACAGAACATGGCTAGACTAAGAGATAAGTACAAAAATGAAGTGAAAAAAGCACTTCATGATAAATTTGAATATAGTTCAGCAATGGAAATTCCTAAGTTCGACAAGATCGTAGTGAATATGGGTCTAGGTAGCTCGAAAGATAATCCTAAGGCAATCCAAGCTGCAGCTCAAGAACTGGCTACAATTACTGGTCAAAAACCTGTAATTACTAAAGCTAAAAAATCAATTTCTAACTTTAAACTACGTGAAGGCATGTCAATCGGCTGCAAAGTTACACTACGTGGCGAGATGATGTTCGAGTTCATGGATCGTTTCATGAATGTCGCACTTCCTCGTGTACGTGACTTCAGAGGTGTTAATCCTAACGCTTTCGATGGTCGCGGTAACTACACGCTAGGTATCAAAGAACAACTGATTTTCCCTGAAATCGAGTACGATAAAGTAGATGCTGTTCGTGGTATGGACATTACGTTCGTTACAACTGCGAAAACAGACGAAGAAGCTCGTGAGCTCCTAAAGCTTATGGGTATGCCATTCAGCAAATAAGGAGGGATCGCAGTGGCTAAAAAAGCAATGAAAATCAAGCAGGCTAAAAAGCAAAAGTTTTCTACACGCGAATACAGCAGATGTCGACTTTGCGGTCGTCCACATTCAGTACTGAGAAAATTCGGTATCTGTCGTATTTGCTTTAGAGAATTGGCTTACAAGGGCCAAATTCCAGGTGTCCGTAAGGCAAGCTGGTAATACGGAAGGGAGGTAAACACCTATGATGATCACAGATCCAATTGCAGATATGCTTACGCGTATCAGAAATGGCAACATGGTTCGTCACGCATCGGTTGATGTTCCAGCATCAAACACTAAAAAGCGTCTTGCTGAGATTCTTCTAGCTGAAGGTTTCATTAAGAGCTATGACGTCATCGACGATGGCAAGCAAGGTATCATCCGTGTTCAATTGAAGTACGGTGAAAATAGAGAACGAGTTATTACTGGTCTAAAAAGAATTTCTAAGCCAGGTCTACGTGTTTACGCTAAGAGAAACGAGATTCCAAAGGTACTAGGCGGTCTAGGTATTGCTATCGTATCTACATCTAACGGTATTATTACTGATAAGGAAGCTCGCAAACTAGGCGTTGGCGGCGAAGTTCTTTGCTACGTTTGGTAATTATTGAGGAAAAGTAGGAGGTGCGACAATGTCACGAGTTGGTAAATTGCCGATCACGATTCCTCAGGGGGTTGAAGTTAAGGTTGCAGAAAATAATCTGGTAACTGTAAAAGGCCCTCTTGGAGAACTGAACGAGCAAATCGATAAAGACATTACGATTTCTATCGATGGTGACACTCTGACTGTAGAGCGTCCATCGGACCTAAAGCGATTTAGAGCTCTACACGGTCTGTCTAGAGCACTTATCTTCAACATGGTTGAAGGTGTTACTAAGGGATACGAAAAGAAACTTCAAATTGTTGGTGTTGGTTACAGAGCTACTAAGAAGGGCAAAGTACTTGACCTTCAGCTAGGTTTCTCACATCCAGTTGAAATGGAAGATCCTGAAGGCATTACGACTGAGTGCCCATCAAATACAGAGATCGTTGTAAAAGGTATCAACAAGCAGCTTGTTGGTAACTACGCAGCGAAAATCCGTGACTGGAGAAAGCCAGAGCCTTACAAAGGTAAAGGTATCCGCTACGTTGATGAGTATGTAAGACGTAAAGAAGGTAAAGCTGGTAAGTAATTAAGAAGGGAGTGACATAGGATGATCAATAAGCAAACTAAGAACAGCATGCGTCAGGCACGTCAAAGACGTGTTCGATCTAAAGTTGCTGGAACTGCTGAACGTCCACGTCTGAACGTTTACAGAAGTCTGAACAACATGTACGCACAGATCATCGATGACACGACAGGTACTACGCTGGTTTCTGCCTCTACTCTTGAAGCGGACATTAAGAGCCAAGTTTCAGGCACAGGCAATAAAGAAGCAGCGAAAGTTGTCGGAGAAACTGTTGCAAAAAGAGCAATTGAAAAAGGAATAGATACTGTTGTATTTGACAGAGCTGGTTATCTGTACCATGGTCGTGTTAAGGAATTAGCAGACGGTGCACGTGCAGCTGGTCTGAAATTCTAAGAGGGAGGTACAATAATGGCGCAATATAGAATTGATGCGAATAAACTTGACCTCAAAGAGCAGGTTATCAATATTAACCGTGTTACGAAAGTTGTTAAGGGCGGTCGTAACTTCCGCTTTAGCGCTCTCGTGGTTGTTGGTGATGAAAACGGCCATGTAGGTGTTGGTACTGGTAAAGCTCTTGAAGTACCAGAAGCAATTCGTAAAGCTATCGAAAACGCAAAGAAGAACATGATCTTCGTCCCACGTGTAGGTACTACAGTACCTCATACAATTAAGGGCGAGTTTGACGGCGGTAAAGTACTAATCATGCCTGCGCATGAAGGTACTGGTGTCATCGCTGGTGGTCCAGTTCGTGCGGTCCTAGAGCTTGCAGGCGTAAAGGACGTACGTGCTAAATCCCTAGGTTCAAACAATCCAAAGAACATGGTTAATGCAGCTCTTGAAGGTATCAAGCAAATGAAGACTGTTGAAGAGGTTGCTAAACTTCGTGGTAAGACGGTAGAAGAGATTCTTGGATAGGGGGAGAACACCTTGGCTACAATCAAGATCAAACTCGTAAAGAGTACTATCGGTGCAAAGCCTAAGCATAGATTGACTGTTCAGGCTCTTGGCCTGAGAAAAATTGGTCAAGTGGTTGAGAAGCAAGACAATCCTCAAATGAGAGGCATGGTTGCTCAAATTAACCACTTGGTAGAAGTAGAAGAAGCTTAATAATAAGGAGGTGTCAACATGAAGCTACATGAACTGAGACCTGCTGCAGGTTCTACTAAGAACCGTAAGCGTGTTGGTCGTGGTACAGGTTCAGGTCTGGGCACAACTGCTGGCCGTGGTATGAACGGTCAGAACTCTCGTTCAGGCGGCGGTGTTCGTCCTGGTTTCGAGGGTGGCCAGATGCCACTTTTCAGACGTCTTCCAAAACGCGGTTTCAAGAACTTTACGAGAAAGAACTGGACTATCGTAAATGTTGAAACACTAAATAAATTTGAAGACGGAACAGAGATCACTCCAGAAATGCTACTGGAAGCTGGCGTACTTAGCAAAATCGAGTACGGCGTTAAAATCCTTGGCGATGGTGAGCTAACTAAAAAGCTTACAGTTAAGGCAAACAAATTCACTCAGTCAGCTATCAATAAGATTGAAGCTGCAGGAGGAAAGGCAGAGGTGATCTAACTTGTTCGCAACGCTGAGAAATGCTTGGAAAATACCTGATTTACAAAAACGAATGATCTACACATTGATGATGATTGTCGTATTCAGATTAGGTGCCCACGTTCCGGTACCTGGTGTAGACGCTAACAAACTTGCTACACTATTTGCAAACGAAGATGGACTATTTGGATTCTTCAACCTGTTATCAGGTGGTGCGTTTAAACAGTTCTCAATATTTGCTCTGGGTATATCACCATACATCACAGCGTCGATCATTGTTAACTTGCTTCAGATTGCCATTCCGTCTCTTGAGCAACTTGCGAAAGAGGGCGAAGAGGGTCGTAAGAAATTGGCACAGATGACTCGCTACGGCACAGTTATTCTAGCGCTGATTCAAGCGATTGGTATGAGTGTTGGTATTTTCAGACCTGCGTTTATACAATTTAATGCTATGTCAGTAGCTATTTCAGTTATGACTCTGACTGCTGGTACTGCATTCCTCATGTACTTGGGCGAAAAGATCACAGAAAACGGCATTGGTAATGGTATTTCAATCTTTATCTTTGCCGGTATCATATCAAGACTTCCGATTGCTATTCAGACAACAGTGTTTAAGGTTATCAACAACGAGATTTCGATCTTCGCTGTAATCTTGTTCCTAGTCATTGCGATCGGCGTCATCATGGGTGTTATATACATTCAGCAGGGACAAAGAAAGATTCCTGTTCAGTACGCGAAGCGCGTGGTTGGCCGCAAGCAATACGGTGGTCACAGCACACACATTCCACTGAAAGTGAATCAGGCGGGTGTTATTCCAGTAATCTTCGCCATGTCACTTCTGATGTTCCCGATGACAATTGCGCAATTCATGCCTCAAAGCAACTTCTATGCTTTCATGAGTTCGCACTTTAACACAAGCAGCTTACTATATAACTTCTTATACGCGCTGCTAATCATTGCATTCACATACTTCTACACTTCAGTAACTTTCAATCCTTTTGATGTTGCTGAAAACATGAAGAAGAATGGTGGCTTCGTACCTGGTATTCGTCCTGGTAAGCCAACTGCTGAATACCTAATGCGTACACTGAACCGAATTACGTTTGCAGGCGCGGTTTTCCTAGCGATTATCGCTGTAATGCCTAACCTGTTGACTTCTTTGGCAGGAACATCATTCCGTTTTGGTGGCACATCACTGCTCATCGCAGTAGGCGTTTCAATTGAAACAATGAAGCAGATTGAATCGCAAATGATTATGCGTCACTACCAAGGTTTCCTTAAGTAGAGCGAACAGGAGTGGTAAGCATGAGATTAATTTTACTCGGACCTCCAGGGGCCGGAAAAGGAACACAAGCTGCAAGTATTGTTGAGAAGTATAGCATCCCGCACATTTCTACGGGTGATATCTTTCGCGCCAACATCAAAGGCGGTACGGAGCTCGGCAAGAAAGCAAAGGCATATATAGACCGTGGAGAATTGGTACCTGATGAAATCACTGTTGCAATCGTCGAAGACAGACTTGCACAGGATGACACAAAAGCCGGTTTTCTACTAGACGGATTCCCAAGAAACGTTGAGCAGGCAGAGGCACTCGACAGAGCGCTTTCAGGAATGAACTGCTCACTTGATTGCGTTCTGAACATCCAAGTTGATCCTAGCGTTTTAGTAGAACGTGCAGTGGGTAGAAGAATCTGTAAGGCATGCGGCGCGACGTATCATATCGCTTTCAATCCTTCAAAGGAAGAAGGCGTGTGCGACAAGTGCGGCGGAGAGCTTTACCAACGAGCGGATGACAACGAAGAAACTGTTTCAAACAGGATCCAAGTTTACATGGACCAAACATCACCTCTAATTGATTACTATTCAAAGCAAGATATTCTTGCTACGGTTGACGGTCAAAGAGACATTGATGTTGTGTTTGAAGACATTGCTTCTACGTTGGGGAGTCTGTAATAATGATTATCCTGAAGTCAAAGCGCGAAATTGAGACGATGCGCGAGTCTGGAAAGATTGTCGCGCACGTCCACGACGTGCTGAAGTCTCATATAAGACCGGGAATCACAACCAAGGAATTGGATGAAATTGCTGAAAAGGAAATTCGAAAACACGGTGCTATAGCAGCATTTAAAGGTTATGGCGGATTTCCGGGAAGCATATGTGCCTCCATTAACGAAGAGGTCGTTCACGGGATTCCCAGTGCCAGTCGAGAGTTAATGGATGGCGATATTATCAGTGTTGATATTGGAGCCTTAAAAAATGGGTATTATGGAGATGCTGCGAAAACATTCGCGGTGGGCCAGGTATCTGAAGAGGCTGCAAGACTGATTGACGTGACAAGACAAAGCTTTTATGAAGGGCTTAAGTTCTGTCGTGTCGGATATCGGTTATCTGATGTGTCACATGCCATTCAAAACTACGTTGAGTCTCATGGTTTTTCCGTCGTTCGAGATTTCGTCGGACACGGCATAGGAACCAATTTGCATGAAGATCCTCAAATTCCGAATTACGGACCGCCAGGCAAGGGTCCAAGACTCGCAGAAGGCATGGTCCTTGCTGTTGAACCCATGGTCAATGCCGGTGGCTATTCAGTCAAGATATTGAATGATCAGTGGACTGTTGTCACACTGGACCGCAAAATGTCTGCTCACTATGAGCATACACTTGCGATTACAGATGGCGACCCGCTGCTTCTGACAAGTCTCGATTAAGTGAGGTGGCAAATTTGGAAACAACGAAGGACGTAACGATCGGACAATACGTCAGATCGAAGGCCGGACGCGACAGAGACAGAGTGTTCATTGTAACGCAAGTTGTCGATGAAAAGTATGTTCTCATAGCGGATGGTGATCTTCGGAGAATCGAAAAGCCGAAAAAGAAGAAGATCAGACACCTTGCCGTTCTGGCGCAGGTGAGTGAAACCCTGAAAGAAAAGCTTTCGGGTGACGGAAAGATCAATAACGCACTTGTGCGTCGTGAGATAGAAAAACTGGGATTAAACTGATCTAGAACTCTGTAGGAGGGATATGTCTTAATGGCTAAGAAAGACGCTATTGAAGTCAAGGGAACCGTAGTAGAAGCCCTGCCTAATGCAACGTTCAAAGTCAAGCTCGAAAACGATCATATCGTATTGGCACATATATCTGGTAAACTTCGTATGAATTTTATCCGGATTCTGCCAGGCGATACAGTGACGCTTGAGCTTTCACCGTACGATTTGACAAAAGGCAGAATTACTTGGCGCGGTAAGTGATTTAAGGAGGGACAAGAATGAAGGTTCGCCCATCTGTAAAACCGATTTGCGAAAAATGCAAAATCATCAAGCGTAAGGGTAGAGTCATGGTTATCTGTGAGAACCCTAAGCATAAACAAAAGCAAGGCTAGTTAACTTGATATATACGCCAGCTTTTAGGCGCGGCTGATGTAATGTTCTTTCAGCTGGCGTGGTTACAATATATATCTCCAAATCATCTATTTTTATGATTCACTAATGAAGTTGTAAAATGGGAGGTGCACTAAATGGCACGTATCGCAGGTGTTGACTTGCCAAGAGATAAGCGAGTTATTGTCGGCCTAACATATATTTATGGTATTGGTCGCAACATCTCAGCTGATATTCTTGCATCGGCAGGTATCAACGAAAGCACGCGAATTAAGGATCTTACTGAAGAAGAAGTTGCAAAACTTCGTGCGATCATCGAAGACGACTACACAGTTGAAGGTGATCTACGACGTGAGATTGCTTTAAATATTAAGCGTCTACAAGAAATTGGATGCCAACGTGGTATCCGTCATAGAAAAGGACTTCCAGTACGTGGTCAAAAGACTAAGACGAATGCTCGTACACGTAAGGGTCCAGCTAAGACTGTAGCTAAAAAGAAAAAGTAATAAAAGGAGGTTAGACGCATGGCGGCTAAAAAAGCTCGTAATACGCGTGGCAGAAAAAAAGTCCGCAAGAATATTGACCGTGGTCAAGCACATATTCAAGCGACTTTCAACAATACAATCGTTACGCTTACAGACAATAGCGGCAACGTTATTTCATGGTCAAGCGCAGGCGCTCTAGGCTTCAAAGGCTCTAGAAAGTCTACACCATTCGCTGCACAAATGTGCGCGGAAGCTGCAGCTAAAGCAGGCATGGAACATGGCCTGAAAGCAGTTCAAGTATTCGTAAAGGGTCCTGGATCCGGTCGTGAAGCAGCTATCCGTTCTCTGCAAGCAGCAGGTTTGGAAATTAGCTCGATCCAAGACGTAACACCAATTCCTCACAATGGTTGTCGACCACCTAAGAGAAGAAGAGTATAATACAGGAGGTGCAAGACTAGATGGCAAGATATACTGGACCTAGTTGTCGACTGTGCCGCCGCGAGGGACAAAAACTGTACCTTAAAGGCGACAGATGTTATTCAGATAAATGTGCTATGAACAAGCGTGAAAGCGCTCCTGGTCAGCACGGCGCTCGTAGAGCTAAGCAATCAAACTACGGCGTTCAGCTTCGCGAGAAGCAAAAAGTTAAGCGTTTCTACGGCCTAATTGAGAGCCAATTCAGAACAACTTACGACAAAGCAGCAAAAATGGAAGGTAAAGCTGGTGAAAACCTACTTAAACTTCTTGAGCTACGTTTTGACAACGTTGTTTACCGTCTTGGCCTAGCGTCTTCTAGAAAAGAAGCACGTCAACTTGTTGTTCATGGTCACTTCACTCTGAACGGCAAAAAGGCTGATATTCCTTCAATGAGACTGAGCATTGGCGACGTTATTGAAGTTAAAGAAACAAGCAAGTCTTCTACGAAATTCAAAGAAGCTGCTGAGAAGGACCACACTGCTCCTGCATGGCTACAAGCTAGCGAAATGGGTGGCAAGATTGTGGCTGAGCCTTCAAGAGAAGATATCGATCTACCGATCGAAGAGCATCTTATCATCGAGCTTTACTCCAGATAATTGAATGGATTTTAACTGTCCTCATAAGATGGGATAACAGCGAAAGGGAGGGTTCGATTCATGATCGAAATTGAAAAGCCGAAAATAGAATGTGTTGAACTGAGCGACGACTTCACGTATGGTAAGTTTGTTGTTGAGCCTCTAGAACGAGGCTATGGCATTACGCTTGGCAACAGCCTGCGCCGTATCATGCTTTCTTCCTTGCCAGGCACTGCTGTTAAATGGATAAAAATCGAGAACGTTCTTCATGAGTTCTCTACCATTCCTGGTGTAAAGGAAGATGTGGTTGAGATTATTCTTAACCTAAAAAACCTGGCTGCTAAGATCAACTCGGATGATGATACGAAGATTCTTCGTATTGAAGCGAGCGAGCAAGGTCCTATTACTGCAGGCGACATCATTGCAGATGCAGATGTTGAAATTCTGGATACAGATCTTCACATTTGTACGCTTGAGTCAGATGCGGCACTAAATATGGAAATTGCACTTGCAAAAGGCCGTGGATATATTCCAGCTGACCAAAACAAGGATGCTGGACTTCCAATTGGTATTATTCCTGTTGACTCTATTTTCACGCCAGTAAAGAAAGTTAATTTTGCCGTGGACAAGACGCGTGTCGGACAAGTCGCGGACTATGATAAACTAACTCTGGATATTTGGACTGATGGTACGATCAAGCCAGACGAAGCGGCATCTCTTGGTGCTAAGGTTATGTCTGAACACCTTAACCTGTTCATTAACATGACTGATGCGACTGCTGGTGTTGAAATCATGGTTGAAAAAGAAGAGGACAAGAAGGAGAAAGTTCTAGAGATGACTATCGAAGAACTTGATCTTTCTGTGCGTTCTTACAACTGCCTGAAGCGTGCTGGCATCAACACTGTTGAGGAACTGACAGACCGCTCTGAAGAGGACATGATGAAAGTTCGTAACCTTGGTAAGAAGTCTCTGGAAGAAGTTAAACATAAGCTACATGACCTCGGTCTTGGCTTAAAAGAAGAAGAAGAATAAGACGCGTTAGGAGGATATGATATGGCTAGATATAGAAAGCTTGGCCGTACCTCGTCTCACCGTGATCTGATGCTAAGAAACCTGACTACAAGCCTGCTTGAGAAGGGTCGCATCGAAACAACTGAAACACGTGCTAAAGAAGCACGTCGTCAAGTTGAGAAAATGATCACACTTGCTAAGCGCGGCGACCTGCATGCACGTCGTCAAGCTGCATCTTACGTGACGAGCCCAGCTGTTGTACAGTCGCTGTTCAACGAAATCGGACCTAAATACGCTGACAAGAACGGTGGTTACACTCGTATGTATAAACTTGGCCCTCGTCGTGGCGATGCTGCAATGATGGTTATCATCGAACTTGTGTAATCGACGCTAAAGACTTACACTGTCTTAAGCGCTGGATGCGTTATAGAAATTAAAGAGCCTGATGAACACTTTGTGTTTGTCGGGCTTTTTTATTTCGCCGAGTTTCGTATTATAATAGTGTTGAAATGAATCCTGAACCTTGCGAAAAGCTGCAGAAGTATGTAATTGGAAAGGACAGGCAGAAGGGCTGTCTTTTCCATTTATCTGCTCCAAACAATAAAATTAATCTAAAATTAATTTAACTATTGACTTACGCCGCACAAAAAGATAGTATTTAACCATAAATTAATCAAATATTAATTTAAGTCGACGCATCTGAAAACGTTTTCGTATTAACCAACAACTATGGAGGGACTATGAAAAAAATAATTGCAATGATACTTTTGGTGACACTCGCAATTTCAGCAGCTGGATGTGCACCTAAGCAGGAGACAACATCTGCACCGGCAGAATCATCAAGCAGCACTTCAGAAGCAGCTGAGGTTGTGGGAAGTGATTTTCCAAATAAGCCAATAGAAGTAGTCGTAGCTTACAAGGCTGGCGGTGGTACAGACAGAGGGGCACGCGTACTGGCTGCAGAATCGGAAAAGCATCTTGAGCAGCCACTCGTAATTATCAATAAGCCAGGTGCAGATGGCGAGCTTGGCTTTACTGAGCTGTCAAAGGCAAAGCCTGATGGCTATACAATCGGTTTTATCAATCTGCCAACATTCGTAAGTCTGACACTTAACCGTGAGACAGGCTACGATGTGAACGGTGTAGAGCCAATTCTGAACTACGTTTACGATCCAGGTGTACTGGTCGTACGTGGCGATTCCGAATGGTCGACAGTAGAAGATTTTATTGACTTTGCCAAGAGCAATCCTGAAAAAGTTACGATTTCAAACAATGGTACAGGCGCGTCGAACCACATCGGTGCAGCTCATCTTGAGTATGAGGCAGGCATCAAAGTGACACACGTTCCATTCGGTGGAAGCTCAGACATGCTTGCAGCACTACGCGGAAGCCATGTAGACGCTACAGTGGCAAAGCTAAGTGAAGTGGCACAACTTCATGAGAGTGGAGAGCTGCGCATCATTGCTTCTTTCACAGAAGATAGACTGGGCAATTTTGAAGAGGTTCCAACACTTGAAGAAAAGGGCTATAAGATCTACTTTGGATCTGCACGTGCAATCGTTGCACCTGCTGGCACGCCAAAGGAGATTGTTCAAAAGCTGCATGACATGCTGAAAACAGTAATCGACACACCTGAGCATATGGAAGCAGCAGCAAATGTGGATCTTTCAATTGAGTACATGTCTCCAGAAGAACTTAGGGATTACATCACTAAGACGGAAGAGTATTTGAAAGATGTTTCTACAAAACTAGACCTGTAAGCAAAAGAGGGCCATATGAAAAAGAATGAAATCAAATTCGGTTTGTTCATTATGGCGGCATCGGTATTCTACTACGCGGTTTCTAGCTCGCTTCCCAAGGAGGCGGGCTATTATCCCAAATTCATTGGCGTAGTAGCGTTGGTGCTTTCAGCCATCTATCTGATACAAACAGCGAAAACAGAGAACAATCAGGCATCACCTTTTTCAGGCGTTAACTGGAACCAGCTGTTTCTTATTCTGGGACTGTCGCTTGTATACATCATATTGTTAAAACCAGTAGGCTATTTCATGTCTACATTCCTATATCTTGTCATTGCCCTGATTGGGCTAAAGACGACAGTAAGAAATTCATTGCTTGTTGCAGTGGGAACAGGACTCTTCATGTTCATCGTTTTTAAGACGTTTTTATCTGTACCACTTCCAATGGGCATTTTTTATTAGCAAACTAGGACTGCATCTATAAGGAGTAAACAATGCAAGATATCATATATGGATTTATTAATGCAGTTGCCCCTGTGAATTTGCTTGCAGCTTTTCTGAGTGTTGCAGCAGGTATTGTTGTTGGAGGTCTGCCCGGTCTATCGGCCGCGATGGGTGTTGCACTTCTGATTCCGATGACATTTACCATGCCAGCTGAAACAGGTCTTATTGCACTGGCTGGCGTTTATTGCGGGGCAATTTTTGGAGGCTCTATTTCAGCCATTCTCATTCATACGCCGGGGACTCCGGCTGCTGCGGCTACAGCCATTGACGGGTACCAGATGACCCTCAAGGGCAAGGCGGGTAAAGCGCTGGGTACAGCAGCAACCTCCTCTTTCGGGGGTGCAATGATCAGTGCCGTGGCACTTTATTTCTTCTCACCGTTGCTCGCAAAGCTGGCACTGAAATTTGGTCCAGCGGAGTATTTCTGGCTGTCGATTTTCGGCCTGACCATCATTGCAGGTGTAAGTACAAAATCACTTGTGAAAGGACTCCTGTCTGGTGCCATCGGTCTCATGATCTCCACAGTGGGTATGGACCCGATGATGGGGAGACCAAGATTCACCATGGATATTGTCAACCTGATTTCAGGTGTACCCTTCACCGCAACCCTGATTGGACTATTCAGCATGTCGCAGGTTCTGATGCTGGCGGAATCATACATCAAAGGCAAAAAGGAAGTGCATGATTTTGATGATAAGGTGACACTCTCAAGAAAAGAAATCAAGAGTCTGACGCCAATCATTGCGCGCTCTGGCGTACTTGGAAGCATAATTGGAATTTTACCGGGTGCAGGTGCGACAATTGCCGCCTTTGTCGGTTATAACGAAGCAAGACGTTTCTCTAAAGACAAAGATGCCTTTGGAAAGGGCTCCATTGAAGGTGTATGTGGGGCAGAGGCAGCAAACAATGCCGTAACTGGCGGATCACTTATTCCAACACTGACACTGGGAATCCCGGGTAACAGTGTAACGGCAGTACTGCTCGGGGGCCTTCTGATCAAGGGGCTGCAACCCGGACCAGACCTATTTACAATGCATGCAAAAACAACCTATACATTCTTTGCAGGTTTTATCATTGTAAACTGCTTCATGCTATTGCTGGGCCTATACGGCGCCAAGTACTTTGCGAAGATTTCCCTTGTTAAGGATACCTATCTGATTCCAGTCATATTCGCACTTAGTGTGATTGGGTCTTATGCCATCAACAACCAGGTCTTCGACGTTTGGGTCATGTTCATCTTTGGTCTCGTCGGCTATCTGTTCAAAAAGTTTGGACTGAATCCAGCGGCAGTAGTTCTGGCACTTATTCTCGGACCAATTGGCGAGACGGGTCTTAAACGAACGCTGATCTTAAGTGGCGGTTCTTACGGTGCCTTATTTACAAGTCCGCTCAGCCTGTTGCTTGTGACACTCAGCCTTGTGTCAATGCTTTCGCCATTCATCATGCAGTTGATTTCGGCGAGAAAGGATGCTGCACCAGAGGTCGCAGCACAGAATAACTGATGACCTTTGAGCAAGAAATCGTATTTAAGTTTTCCCTGGCAATCCTATGCGGCGGCATTATCGGATTTGAGCGTGAAAAGCGCAAGAAGATGGGCGGTTTCAGAACCCATATATTGATTGCACTGGGATCAGCTCTTGTCATGATGGTCTCACAGTATGGTGTATTTGAACTGGATCCAGCGCGTCTAGCAGCTCAGGTTGTAAGTGGCGTAGGCTTTCTGGGCACTGGAACCATCTTAAGAGATAAAGGGGGAATCAGTGGTCTGACGACTGCGGCGAGTTTATGGGTGACTGCAGGTATTGGACTGGCAGTTGGGCATGAATTCTATTTTGGTGCGATTACAGCTACGTGCGCGGTGATGTTCTCCCTGGCACCGCTCTCCTTTTTCAGTAATCGCGCCGCACGGAGTTCTACCCGTCTACTCATTGAAGCCGAAAATCGCCGTGGACTCATCAATGAAATCACAAAAATCTATGTGGCATATGAAATTGATATACACGACATCCGATTCAAGCATATTGAACAGGAAGATATCTCGAATCTTCTAATAACGATTGTTTCGGAAACGATTTGTCCAGAGGACATTGATTCAATCGTACAGGCCATTGAATCCATAAAGTCAGTAGAACAAAGCAAGATTATCATTTAATTTCTCCTTCTCCATAAGTAAGGTGCCAAATGGGAAACCATAGGCACCTTATTTTTACGCAGGGTGTGTGTGTGCCTTGAAAATACGATATAATGGGTGAGAGAAGCTAAATTCAGGAGGTTCACATGGCAAAAAAAATACTCGTCGTCGATGACGAACCCAATATACTGACACTCTTAAAAATGAATCTTGAAATGAACCGGTATGAGGTCATAACTGCAGAAACAGGGCATGAAGCCATTGAGTTGGCGACACAGGAGCATCCCGATTTGATTCTGCTTGATCTTATGCTTCCCGATATGGATGGCACCAGTGTTTGTCAGCGCATAAGAACGGCGCCTCAGACGCGGGTGATTCCAATTATCATGCTGACTGCCAAGACCGATGAAACGGATATGATTATTGGACTTGAAGTTGGAGCAGATGACTACATAACAAAACCCTTCAGTATTCGCGAGGTCGTGACACGGATCAAAGTGCTTTTCAGAAGGATTGACGAGTTCGTAAACGAAGAGTCCGCTGAGACCACCCTAGGCAAGTCAGTGGTACATATACATGATATGGCCATTGATAAGAAAGCGCTGGAAATCAGAATCAAGGGCACACTTGTTGACCTGACACGGATGGAGTACAAAATCATATTGTATCTGGCTGAAAACAGGCAGCGCGTGGTTTCTCGCCATGAGCTTGTTGAGGCGCTCATCGAAAAAGATAAAAAACCAGACGAGAAAAGCCTGAACGTTCACATATGGAATATCAGAAAAAAGCTTGATCAATACAGCGCGGGTATGGATTATATTGAAACCATACGCGGTGCAGGATATAGGATGCCTTAAAATATGAAAAAGAAACTCATTCGATTGATTCTCTGGATCATTACCATTCAAGTTATCGTCTCCGGGGTACTCATTGCCTATGTATCGTGGGATTCCAACATGAAAGAGCTCAGTCGTGACCACAGCTTGAAAATGAGTTATATAGCTGAGGCGCTCGATATCACACAGTCCAATGGGACCTTTATCAATTATCATCATTTTGTGCAGAAAATGAGTGCGCTAAAAAATGTGCGTGTCACTCTTTATGACGCCACCGGTTATTTCCTTGCGGATTCTTTGAATAACACCCTTCTTTTTCAGAAGGAAATAGAGCCTGAAATCAAGCGTGTCCTTTCTGGAGAAACTGGGGATGCAACCCGCATCGACAAGTTCACGAAGCAGCTGTCGTACTATACGGCCAGTCACATATACAGCAATGGACACAACTACATTCTCGTTCTGTCCAGCTCCATCGAGGTTCTAAAATCAGAATTGATGCTGCTTGTCAGGCACATTACCCTGGCAATCATCATTGGAATTCTGATTGCACTTTCTACAGGATACCGGTTTATAAACCAATATACGGAGCCCATTATACGCTTGAAGGAATCAGCCAACACCATAGCTGATGGCCAATATGAATATGAACTCGATACATCTGCAAAGGATGAGGTGGGAGAGCTGACTTATGCCTTTGGGAAAATGACAGACTCAGTAAGGTCCGCTGTAACGGAGCTTAGTGAAAGCAATGCCCACATGAATGCCATCATTCATGAAATGTTCGGAGGACTTATCGGCATTGATCTCGATGACCGCGTCTTTCTGATCAATCCCATCGCAGAAACACTGCTGGAGCTCAGACATAACAAGTCTGTAGAAAAGGACTACAAAGAACTGGGCCTGCCACCGGCAATTCTTGACTCCATTGATGAAGTGAAATACAAGCAGCATGAGACAAGGCACCGAATGACCCTTGAAAACGGCATGGTGATGATTGTTCAGAATGCCCCAATTCGTAAGGAAAGTGGTGATCTGATTGGTTATGTCATCGTCATGTTTGATATAACCGAAAAGACCCAGCTTGCTGAAATGCAAAGGGCTTTTTTTACGAATGTCTCCCATGAAATCAGAACACCGCTCACTTCCATACAAGGATTTATTGAGACCCTTGAAAACTACAGAAACTTGTCTGATGAAAATATGGATGCAATATTGAAAATCATGCAGGTGGAGTCACAGCGCCTGAGTGGTCTTCTTGATACAATCATGGATATCGCGCGCTTTGATACAAAGCAGGAAGCCCCTGAGAAGAGGGTTTTTGATTTGGAGGCGGCAGTTAAGAGTGTTGTTGAAGATCATAAGCATCTTGCCCAGACAAGGCAGATGGCCATTGAAATAAGTCGTGAAAACTTTGAGACAGGCAGCAGGGGTCAAGTGATTCAGAATCGTGAGTATGTTGAAATCATTCTTTCGAACCTACTGAGCAATGCCATTAAGTACGGGGAAGCTGGAAGCTGCATTGACCTGGTTGTCCGCTCAGAAAGTGCGGGAATAGCGATTTCTGTTTCTGATAAGGGACCAGGTATCGCCTCTGAGGATCTTGAGAAGATTTTCCAAAGATTTTATCGATGTGACTTGTCGCGTAATTCAAGAACGCCAGGATATGGTTTGGGTCTCTATATTGCAAAGACCCTCAGTCAGGCGTCGGGAATGCAGCTCGATGTCGTGTCAGAGCTTGGGGTTGGTACAAGCTTTACACTTAGGTACATTGAGCATGTGCAGGCGTGAGGGCTGTATTTGCTCGCCAAGCATTTTGGAAGACAGAGTCTGCGATTAGATAAAGAACACCCAGCAATCTTGTGATTGCTGTGGTCGTTGACGCGGTAGGTACTACAATGAAAAGAAGCTCAATATGGATTAATTCTTTGCTGTGAAGCATTTTGGAAGACAGAGTCTGCGATCAGATAAGGAACACCCAGCAATCTTACGATTGCTGTGGTCGCTGACGCGCCCAATACTACAATGAAAAGAAGCTCCCAAATGAATTCAGATTCGTTTGGGAGCTTCTTTTCATTGCAGTGCTGTTCTTTGTTTTCACGAAAAAAAAAACACATTTCCGAGGAAATGTGATTTAGAGTTTCTACTACTATTTAACAAGAAGAGCTGTATATAAATTTGATAGATTAAGAAATAAGCTGAATTTCCAGATCCAATCGGGCAAATTGTTCTGGAAGCTTTTTTGATACTCTTATTCTATAGCATAGAGGTCAAGAAATATTATCATAGCGGTTACAAAGAAGTTACTAAAGGGTAACAAGACCGATCTTTTTTGAGCCTGCGACTATTGTCCAGTGTTTAAATAAATGTGAACAAAACCGGCAAGGACGTTGTTCCTGTTTCATATTAAAGGTATAATGGGTTGATGAGAATAAGAGAAAGCGTGGTACTCACATGATTAGAAGTGAAAACCTTAAATTTCAATATAAGAGAGAGAACCATGAGACCATAGCACTTGATGGCTTGAACCTTGATATAGAGAAGGGAAGCTTTACTGTAATCATTGGTCACAATGGCTCCGGGAAGTCAACGTTCGCAAAACTCGCGAATGGAATCCTCTTGCCAAGCGGGGGATCAATATATGTAAATGGCATGGATACTAAAGACCATGAAAAAATATGGGATATTCGAAAGACGGCAGGTATGGTTTTTCAAAATCCAGACAATCAGATTGTCGCGACCATCGTCGAAGAAGATGTAGCCTTTGGTCCGGAAAACCTTGGAATTCCATCAGATGGCATTAGGCAGCGGGTTGATGAAGCCCTGAGTGCTGTCGGCATGTATGAGCATCGACAAAAGCCGCCGCATCTCCTTTCGGGTGGACAGAAACAGCGTATTGCCATTGCGGGCATACTCGCCATGAAACCGGATTGCATCATACTGGATGAACCGACTGCAATGCTTGATCCATCAGGACGAAAAGAAGTTGTTGAGACCATCAAGCGCCTGAACAAGGAAGAAAATATGACGATTATTCATATTACCCACTACATGGATGAGGCTGTCGATGCAGATCGGGTCATCGTTATGGAGCGTGGGATGAAACTTCTTGAAGGCACACCAGGACAAGTGTTCTCCAATGTTGAGGCACTTCAGGAGATGGGGCTGGATGTACCGCAGGTAACCCTCCTTGCCCATGAACTGAGAAAAGCCGGCGTAGACATACGCGAAGATATTTTAACGGTAGAAGAGATGGAGAAAGAGCTATGTCAATTCTTGTAGAAAACTTAAATCATATATACGACATAGGAAGTCCTTACGAAACAGCAGCCCTAAAAGATGTGACGCTGCAGATTGAAGCAGGTGAGTTCATAGGCCTGATTGGCCATACTGGCTCTGGAAAATCGACACTTATACAGCATCTGAATGGTCTTTTAAAGCCGACAGGTGGTCGAATTGTCATAAACGGCCTTGATTTGACGGCAAAGGGGACCAAACTCAATGAGATTCGAAAAAAAGTTGGTTTGGTGTTCCAGTATCCGGAATATCAGCTTTTCGAAGAAACGGTTGAAAAGGACGTTGCCTTTGGACCGACAAACCTGGGACTTCCACAGGAAGTCGTTGCACAGCGTGTGAAGGAAGCCATTGAGCTGGTAGGTCTTGATTATGATGAAATCAGACATAAATCTCCATTTGAGCTTTCAGGGGGGCAGAAAAGACGCGTCGCTATAGCGGGTGTGCTCTCCATGAATCCTGAAGTCCTCATACTTGACGAGCCGACGGCAGGACTTGATCCAAGAGGCCGTGACGAGATACTGGGCCAGATTAAAAAGCTTCATGCTGAAAAAAACATAACCGTTATTCTTGTTTCACATAGCATGGAAGATGTTGCCCGTATGGCGAATCGCCTGATTGTTATGGACAAAGGGCAGATTTCACTCGAGGGTCCGCCAAGTCAAGTTTTTCTGTACGATGACAAACTTGAGGCCATTGGTCTCGGCGTTCCACAGATTACAAAGCTGACACGTGCACTTAGAGAAAGCGGCTTCAACATACCGAGTGGCATCATCACCGTTGAGGAAGCAAGAGTTGCCCTCCTTAAGCTTATAAAGGAGAAGAAAAATGCTTAGAGATATTACAGTCGGTCAGTATTATCCAACAACCTCGTTTGTGCATAAGCTGGATCCGAGATTTAAAATACTATGCGCCTTCGCCTATATTACAACACTCTTTATGGTCGATGCGCTGACGAGCTACCTTATTGTCCTTGGCTTTCTAGGTGTGGCGGTCCACTTTTCAAAGGTACCCGTGCGTTATATGCTCAGAGGGCTTAAACCGATTATGTTCATCATCATATTCGCGTTTACAATCAATATATTCCTCACACCAGGTGAGATTCTTGTCCACTTTGGCTTTATAAAAATAACACTTCAGGGTGTTTTACAAGCCTTGTTCATGGCATTCAGACTGATATTTCTGATTCTGGGAACATCGCTTTTGACGCTTACAACCTCACCTATTGAGCTTACAGACGGACTGGAGAGACTGCTGGGTCCATTTAAGAAAATCGGTGTGCCGGCACATGAACTGGCAATGATGATGACAATTGCCCTTCGATTCATTCCGACCCTGCTTGAAGAGACCGATAAGATCATGAAAGCGCAGATGGCGCGTGGTGCTGATTTTGAAAGTGGCAACATCGTGGCGCGGGCAAAAAGCCTGATTCCACTGCTGGTCCCCCTTTTTATCAGTGCTTTCAGACGTGCCGATGAACTGGCAATGGCCATGGAAGCCAGATGCTACCGCGGCGGTGAGAACCGTACACGACTCAAGGTACTCAAGTATACGCATAGAGACTTGATTGGGCTCGCGAGCTTTATAGCATACATCGCAGTGATGGTCAGCGTGCAGATTGTATTTTAGGAGGCAGCATGAACATCAAAATCACAATAGAATATGATGGCGGAGAATTCTACGGATGGCAGACGCAACCCAAGTTCAGAACGGTACAGGGAGAAATTACACGTGTGCTGAGCCGGATGGCCGGACAGGAAGTTCTGATAGAAGGATCGGGAAGAACGGATGGTGGCGTGCATGCCTTTGGACAGGTCGCATCCTTTGACTGGACAGGAAAGATTCCAGTTAAAAAGCTGCAGTATGTTCTTAATCACAGATTGCCAGGTGATATTTACATCAAGTCCTTAGAGCCCGTTCCGTCTGATTTTCATGCGCGTTTTTCTGCAATAGGAAAGAGCTATACTTATAAGCTCTTTAAATCAGACCGCCGAAAGCCTATGCGACGTAGACACGCCTATCGTGTTCCTGAAAATATCGATGTTGATAAAATGCGGGAAGCTGCGCAGCATGTTGTAGGAGAGCATGATTTCAAGGCCTTTATGGCAAGTGGCAGCTTCGTGACCAATACGGTGCGTACAATTTACAAAGTGGATATTAAGGAAATAGACGATGAAATTCATCTTGTTTTCTACGGAAATGGCTTCCTTTATAATATGGTTCGCATTCTAGCAGGCATGCTTGTGGATATCGGAGTTGGAAAAAAATCGCCAGAGGATGTTCCGGATATCATTAAAGAGGAAGATCGTACCCGCGTTAAGCATACAGCCGCAGCGGAAGGCTTATACCTGAGCGAGGTATACTATTCAAAGGAAGCACTGGACAAGGCCCTAAAGAATGCATAGCTTGAAGCTGTACTTCTCGAGAAGGCAGCAGAAGTGGCTCCAGTGAGCACTTCGCAAAAAAGTCAAATTTAATTACGAAATTACTTGACGAAAATAACAGCGTGTATTAGAATATATATGTTCTGTGTCCACATGGAAAAGTTAATTAAAACCCTTTATGCCCCGGGTTTTGACAAATAGACGAAACGGTGAAATAATTCGCAAGGAGGAACTTCCATGAAGTCGTACATCGCTAAGCCACATGAAGTGGAAAGAAAATGGTACGTAGTAGATGCTGAAGGTAAAACTTTAGGTCGTATGGCATCTGAAGTAGCATCAGTACTAAGAGGTAAGCACAAGCCAACATATACACCACACGTAGATACAGGTGATTATGTAATCATCATTAATGCAGATAAGGTTGTATTGACTGGTAAAAAACTAGACCAGAAAATATTCAGATGGCACACAGGTTACGTTGGCCATATGAAAGAGAGAACATACCGTCAAATGATGGATACTAAGCCTGAAAAGGTAGTATTCGAAGCAGTTAAAGGTATGCTTCCACATAACTCTCTTGGTCGTTCAATGGTTAAGAAACTTAGAGTATACGCTGGTACTGAGCACGGTCACGAAGCTCAAGTTCCAGAAGTACTGGAAATATAGTCGTAGGGAGGGAATAGACAATGGCAAACCAATATCAAGGTACTGGTAGAAGAAAAAAATCTATCGCTCGAGTAAGACTAGTTCCAGGTACAGGTAACTTTACTGTTAACGGTCGTACTCTTGAAGATTACGTTGTATACGAGACTCTAAGAGAAGACATCAAGCGTCCTCTTAAAGTTACTGAAACAGAAGGTAAATTTGACGTTATCGTTCGTGTTAACGGCGGTGGCTTCACTGGCCAATCAGGCGCAATCCGTCACGGTATTGCTCGTGCACTGATTCAAGCTGATGCAGAACTTCGTCCTGCACTTAAAGCTGAAGGCTTCCTGACTCGTGATGCACGTATGAAGGAAAGAAAGAAATACGGTCTTAAAAAAGCAAGAAGAGCGCCTCAGTTCTCAAAGCGTTAATTTCAGCTTTTACCGAATTATTGCAAAAAACAAACACCACAGTATATACTGTGGTGTTTTCTTTTGCACAAAATAAAGCCACAGCATCTCATAAATGCTGTGGCTCATTTTCATCTAGCCTGGTTTACTGGTCGTGCTTGAATAGATTGACATCAAGTTTGTTGTAAGGAATTTCGATATCTTCTTCATCGAATTTCTGTTTGATCAATTCAAGCAGATCAAAGTTGACTGTCCAGTAGTCAGGTGCATTCACCCATACACGAACGTTGTAGTCAAGAGAGCTGGCGTTGTGTGCCGCAAGGCGGATTTGCCAAGCTGGATCCTTGAGAACAAGTGCGTGTGATGAAACGACAGCTTCGATAGCTGCTTTTGCCTTTTCAATCGGCACATCATAGGCAGTACCTATAATAAGATCGACACGGCGTGTTTCCTTGATGCTGTAGTTGGTGATGGTTGAGTTGGCAAGAGCGCCATTTGGTGCAGTAATCACTCTGTTGTCAGGTGTTGTCAGCGTCGTATAGACAATGCCGATTTCCTGAACAGTGCCTTTTACACCGTCGCCTTCAATAAAGTCACCGACTTTGTAAGGGCGAAGGACGAGGAGCAGTACACCGCCTGCGAAGTTCGAGAGAGATCCCTGGAAGGCAAGGCCAACAGCGAAGCCTGCAGCGCCGATAATTGCGACGAAAGAAGTCGTTTCAACCCCTGCAACAGATGCTGCTGAAATTGCGACAAGGACCTTCAGAATCATGCCGATAACCTGCTTCATAAAAGTGTTCAGAGACGGATCAACAGAATGTCGGTCCATAATTTTCCGAATCAGCCGGCTTATGTAATTGGCAGCGGGAAAACCGATGGCAAGTACCGCTAGCGCACCCAGCAGCTTAAAAGCATACATCTGTATAATGGCAAAATTAATCATCATAAACATACCTCCAAATAGTTTAAGTTTGCACTATATAGATTATACCAATTCTGGAGAAATTATAATCTATAAATCAAAATTAAGTAACGAAAAAATTAAAATTTGTAAGTTGTATCTTTGGACCATTGTTTATACGATATAATATATTAGAGACATGGAGGGACATTATGAAAAAAGGAATATATAAGCAAATCAGCTTGCCTAAGCTGAATAACCTGAAGCCTGGGCTGGAATCCACATGCCTTAAGCTGATGGAGGAAGCTGGAGAACTGGCTCAGGTCATCGGCAAATTTCGTGGTTTGAATGGAGAAGATACAGCACTCCATGACACAGAAGTTGTTGAGCGTATCAGCATGGAGCTGCTCGATGTTGCACAGGTAGCAGTGTCTATGATGTTTGTTTTGGAAGAGCAGTATGGAATCAACATTGATGAGAAGGTAGATGAGCACGTGGAAAAGCTGCTCAAAAAGGGATACATGGTAGTGCCAGACTCAGAGGAGTGATTTGAATGAGCATTTGTGGTGGATTTCTAATGCCGCATCCTCCAATTATCGTTGATGCAGTTGGAGGCGCGCGTGCACTTGAAGGCAGTAGGACCGTTGACGGCATGAATCGGGCCGCGCTGAAAATTGCGGAGCTTGAACCTGAAACCATTGTGCTTATCACACCCCATGGCCCAACGTTCACAGATGCAGTGGCAATCTATGATGACAACCCTCTCAGCGGTAATCTTGGAAATTTCGGTGCGCCGGGGGCCGGTGTCAGCAAAGAAGCAGACGAGGCATTGACCGATGAAATTGTTTTTACATGCTATGAGAAAAATATTCCCATGGTTCGAGTTGATGATGACCTGGTCGCGCGATTCGACATATCAAGGAATTTGGATCATGGCGCCGTGGTGCCTCTGCATTTTGTAGACAAGGCCTATACTTCCTATAGATTGGTTTGTATCAGTTATGGTTTTTTAGACCATACAATGCTGTATCGTCTGGGCCAGGTCATTCAAAAGGCGGCAGAACATCTTGGCAGAAAAACCCTGGTTATTGCCAGTGGTGATTTATCACACCGATTATCAGATGAGGGACCCTATACCTATCATAAAGATGGGGAGGTCTTCGACGATACCCTGCTTCAACTTCTGCAGGAAAGCCGTTTTGAAGAGGTCATACTCATGGATGGCAGCTTGTGCGAAAATGCAGGTGAATGCGGCAAGCGTTCGGTTGATGTTCTCTTGGGTACACTCGATGGATTCAAGCCCCGAGTAGAAGTTTATAGCTACGAGGGTCCCTTTGGGGTTGGCTATGGTGTTGTTGGCTTTACCGATTTGGAGTCTGATCCAAGCCGCTTGTTGCTTGAAGGCATTGAGCAGAGTAAAAAAGAAGCCTACTTGCGCCGACTTGAAAATGAGGATGCCTATGTGCGTTTAGCACGGCAATCCATAGAAGCCTATGTACGTGAAAAGGAAAGACTATGTGTGCCTGAACTGCTCCCTAAAGCCATGCTTGAAAACCGTGGCGGAACGTTTGTGTCCATAAAGACAGATGCCGGGCTACGTGGGTGTATGGGGACCATTGCAGGTACGCGGATTAATCTTGCTGAAGAAATTATTGAGAATGCCGTGAAGGCAGCTGCATTTGATCCCAGATTTCCTGAAATTGAGCCTCATGAACTCATTGGCCTTCATATTTCGGTTGATATACTCGGAAAAGCAGAACCCGTAGAGGACAAGCAGCTTCTTGATCCAATCAAATATGGTGTCATCGTGACATCCGGATACAAGAGGGGGCTGCTCTTGCCGCGCCTGAAAGGAATCGATACGGTTGATGAGCAACTGAAGATTGCGCTTAACAAGGCAGGGATTGAAAAGGACGAAGCCTATACCATTGAACGTTTTGAAGTCATACGACATGAATAGAGTCTGCGGAGCCATAATATCAATCGGCTCCGCTTTTTTTACACAAGTCATGAAGCGCAGATGCTGCGATTACGAATAAATATTCAAGACTTATGCACAAAAAGTGTGGATAAGTTGTGGATAAAGCACATAATCTGTGCAAAAAATGTGAATGATCCTCGTAAATACGTGTATAGAATGTGTGTAACTTTCAAATGTGAATGATTGAAATTGAAGAGACACGGTGGGTTATCAAGTAATTCACATAAATTGTTGGAATAAGTGTGGAAAAGCTGTGGGAAATACGCAGTTTTTGTAGATAGATTGTGGGTAAGTCTGTGGAGTTTTATAGAAAGACCAGCCTATTATCCACAAGGGAAGGAGACTGAAATGAAGCCAGGAAGAATTTTAACATTTCTAATTCTGATAGCCGTGTTGCTGTCGGCAGGATATTACTATGTATCAAAAAATAAGGTTGAAACTGAACCGAATGACGTATCTCAGATTGTTGTGATCACAGAGAAGGGCATCTATGCGCAGGCATACCCTGAAATCGATGCGGAGTGGCTTGCTAAGGGATACTGGATTCCTCAATCCCTGCTGGAAAACTATTCAATTTTCGCTGATTATGACGAAGAGGATGGACTGGTTATCCTTTCAGACGGATATCACACAATTCGGTATGATTTGATTTATGGGGACGCATGGCTCGACAATCAGACCTTCACCATGAAAGAGCCTGTCTATGATATGGGACAAATATGGGTGTCTGCTTCAGATATTGCATCGGTATTCAACCTTGAATACGATATGAAGGCGGCGCGAAAGACCCTATTTTTAAAAGACAATGCTGTGTCTTACAGCCTTGCCTCACTGAGTGACAAGGCCCTTCTCTTCATGGAGACAGATGAGGTGCGCGTACTTGAGAAGCTCAAAAAAGATGCGCCAGTGGTCGTGTTTGAAGCAGAACCGGGATACAAGCATGTCATGACCGCAGACTATCAGGTCGGATATATCAAGTCAGATCTGCTGGGTGAAGCGACCTATATTGATAGAAGCGAGGAAGCAAAGGTGCCCCTTACGCGGGAAACACCCGTATTTCTAACCTGGGAGATTTATGGCAGAGGCTATGACACAGCGAAGATTGGACCGCTGACGGGTGTGAATGTAATATCGCCCACATGGTATGCGCTTTCAGATTCAAAGGGCAATTTTGATAACAAGTCCAGTGAGGCATATATTGATTGGGCCAAGTCGCGCGACTATGAGCTTTGGGCCCTGGTTTCCAATGATTTTGACGTGGATAGGACAAGCGCATTTTTACATAGCGCACAGGCGCGGACTGATTTCATTGACAATTTGCTGGATGAATATCTGGCGAAGGATTACGAAGGTGTAAATATTGACTTTGAAAATGTCTATAAAGAAGACAAAAGAGTCCTAACGCAATTTGTCGCAGAGCTGACAGCGGCATTCAGAGCAAAGGGAATTGTGGTCAGCATGGATGTAACCGTACCTGGTGGAAGTGACACCTGGTCAAAATGCTATGACAGGGAAGCCCTTGGACAGATTGTCGACTATCTTGCTATAATGACATATGACGAGCACTGGGCGAGCAGTCCGATCAGCGGTTCCGTGGCATCCTACAACTGGGTGCGGGAAAACATGATAAAAATCAGCGAAATGGTTTCCTCTGAAAAATTGCTCCTAGGCATACCTTATTACATGCGCGTGTGGACTGAAGTGCCGTCTCAGACTTTCGCCAACCGGATGGATGTCAAATCTGGCGTTCTCAATATGCCAAACGCTGAAAAATTCATCATGGAAAAGAATCTCAACCTGATTTGGGATGAAAACGCCAGACAACATTATGCGGGATATTTCGAAGATGGTGCACTTAAGAAAATTTGGTTTGAAAATGCCACATCGATAAAAGAAAAAGCAGCTCTGGTCAATGAACTGAATCTTGGTGGTGCAGCGGTATGGCGCCGTGGTTTTGAGACTGAAGACATTTGGGGCATCATCTCTGAGGCGCTGTATAAGGAATAGAACAAGGGGGTGTACCGGTGGAATATAATATGAAAAAACTCATTCGATATGGTGTACTTCTAGTGCTGGGGCTATCCTTTGTGGTATATGGCATGATTGATCTTGCGGTATCAAGGTATTCTCCAGAACCTCTGTCGGATGCTCAGATTATTGAACGTGCCAAAGACCTGGGGATGGTCGATGTCAAAGAGCAGTGGATAGAATCTAAAGATAAGAGTGAAAATAGGGATTAAATCTGATCTGGTATGGTATTAATTAGAAAAAGGAGGCGGATACCATGAAAGAGCAGTCCCTCGTAATCATAAAACCGGATGCGGTAAAGAAAAAACTAATCGGCAGAATCATATCTGCTTATGAAGAAAACGGCCTTGAAATTGAAGCGGCTTATTCTACGGTGCCATCGGAAGAATTGCTAGCAAAGCATTATGAAGAGCACGTGGGAAGAGATTTCTATGAACCCCTTCTAGAGTTTATGGGAAGTGGTCCTGTGGTTGTCATGGTTGTTTCTGGAGAAAATGCAGTTGAGATTGTTCGGGAAATCAACGGAGCAACAAATCCTGCTAAGGCACGGCCATGTACTTTGAGATACAAGTATGGAACGAATGTTCAGAAGAATGTGGTACACGGTGCGGCAACGCTGGAAGACGCTAAAAGAGAGATTTCAATCTGGTTTTCAAAAGAGTAGCTTGATTTTAAAATAAGGCTCATGTATTCTTATAAAGGCTATGGCAGAGATCATAGCCTTTTTTGATTGTACGATTCGCGGCCATGCCCATTGAAGGGCAGGTGCGTATGCATAAGGATTAACCATTAAACCGAAGTGAGGTAAAAAATGATTAGAATATCTCAAATCAAGCTGGATGTAAATGAGAATACGGAGGCAGTCGCTTCAAAAATTGCAAAACAGCTGCGCTTGAAAAAGGAAGAGATACTGAGTTATGCCATATATAAGGAATCCATCGATGCAAGACGGGGCACCGTTAAAAAGGTGTATACAGTCGATTTTGAAGTTGCAAATGAGAACAAGCTCCTGGGGAAGTACAAGAATCTTTCAAAAGCCCCTGATCTTGAATACCATCAGGTTTCGAGCGGTGAAAAGGAACTGACGGATAGGCCGGTTATCGTAGGCTTTGGACCGGCGGGGATATTTGCTGGTCTGACACTCGCTGAAGCGGGATACGCGCCGATCATACTGGAACGAGGCGAAGCCGTAGAGGCACGCACGCATACAGTTGAGTCGTTTTGGAGCTCGGGTGTGCTGAGTTCAGAGTCCAATGTCCAGTTTGGTGAAGGCGGCGCAGGGACCTTTTCAGATGGTAAGCTGACAACGCGCATTAAGGATATGAGGTGCAGGAAAGTTTTGAAGGCGCTTGTGGATGCAGGTGCGCCGGCCGAAATACTCTATAAAAATAAGCCCCACGTCGGGACAGATAAGCTCAAGCCGACGGTTATGGGTATTCGTGAAAAAATTATTGCTCTCGGTGGTGAAATCAGGTTTAGCACAAGGGTGGATGAACTGATTATTCAAGAGAATGCAGTCAAGGGTGTCAAAACCTCTGCAGGCGATGTCATTGCGTCTGAAATTGTAATTATGGCCATGGGACACAGTGCGAGAGACACATTTGAAATGCTCCATGACAAGAAGGTTGCAATGCAGGCCAAGCCATTTGCCGTAGGGGTTCGTATTGAACATCCCCAGGTGCTTGTTGATCGTGTTCAGTACTCCAGCGAAAAGCGCCCAGAGGGGCTTGGCGCTGCAGAATACAGGCTGACGCATCAGACTGAGGATGGAAGGGGCGTTTACACCTTCTGCATGTGCCCTGGTGGATTGGTCGTGGCATCTTCCTCTGAGGAAGGACGTCTTGTCGTCAATGGTATGAGTGAGTATGCGCGTGACGCTGTGAATGCAAACAGTGCCCTGCTTGTTGCTGTAACACCGGAAGACTATGAAAATTCAGGGCCTCTTTCGGGTGTTCGCTTCCAGCGGATGCTGGAGGAAAAGGCCTTTATGGCAGGTGGGGAAAATTATGTGGCACCAGTTCAGCGCGTTGGTGATTTCCTAAAGGGTCAAAAGACGGTTTTTGAAAATACTTGGAGTGTCCAGCCGAGCTATAGACCAAGGGTCATGGGCGCAGATTTTTCAGAAATCTTTCCGCAGTTCATTTTGGATGCGCTCAGGGAAGCCATACCGGCTATGGATAAGAAGCTGCATGGGTTCGCAAGAGAAGATGCGGTTCTTACGGCGATTGAGTCACGCAGCTCGTCACCCCTTCGAATCCATAGGAATGAAGAGACCCTTGAAAGTACCAGCACCCGAGGCTTATTCCCATGTGGCGAAGGGGCTGGCTATGCAGGCGGAATCATGTCGTCAGCTGTTGATGGCATAAGAGTTGCCGAGTGTATTATCATGGAATATCAAAAAATACAAAAAAATGGCGATTGCTGATAAAAAGAGCTGGGTATTTGTTATAACAGTGGCAAAACCCGGCTCTTTATTTTGCATAAATATTAATAAAATGCAATATATACATCGTTAAATTTCAAACAATTCAGAATAATGAATTCCAAAACTTGAAAAGGAATAAGCAATGTGCTAAAATTTTAGTAAGGGTTATGAAATTATTTTAATAGAAAGAATCAGTTATAGCAACATATACAACTGAATAAGCCATCATAAAAAACGCAATGAAAAGTTATGTGAAATTTGGGGGATTCTATTGTCATACTTTCATCGGTGTGCTAGAATCATATACGATTGTTACAAAATTGTTAATACTCAAAAAAGTGTATTAACTTTGTAAAGCGATATTTGGATGGATTGGCCATCTAGATATAGAAATCATTGTGTAAGGGGGAAATTTCATGGAGAACAATACTGTTCAACGTGACGGCTTTTCGTCGAAACTGGGGATTATCGCAGCTGCTGCTGGATCTGCTATCGGTCTAGGTAACATCTGGAAATTCCCATACATCACTGGGATATATGGTGGTGCAGCATTTATTATCGTTTATCTGATTTGTATTGCCCTTATTGGTCTTCCGGTAATGCTTTCGGAGTTTGTAATTGGTCGTCGTGCACAAAGGAATGCGATTGGCTCATTCCATAAGCTGGCGCCGAATACACCGTGGTTTATGACTGGTTGGCTAGGTTTTGCAACAGCATTCATTATCCTATCATTCTACGGAGTAGTTGCTGGATGGACACTGGATTATGTCTTTAAAGCAATAATGAATGGTTTTGCTGGTTTATCACCAGATGAATTAGGTGGTATGTTTGGTGGCATGATTTCAGCGACATGGACTCCAATTTTATGGCAGTGGGTATTTATGGGTCTTACTGCAGCAGTAATCCTTGGTGGTGTAAAAGATGGTATCGAGAAATATGCAAAAATCCTGATGCCACTTCTACTGGTTATCATTGTTGTACTTGATATCCGTGCAATCACACTTCCTGGAGCTAGTGAAGGTATCTCATTCCTATTTAAACCAGACTTTGGTAAGTTGTCTGCTGAAGCTGTCATGTCAGCACTTGGTCATGCATTCTTCTCACTATCACTTGGTATGGGTACGATGATTACATACGGCTCATATATTGGTAAAAAAGAAGACCTTAGTGTTACTGCACTTCAAGTAACAATTGCAGATACTGCAATCGCACTTCTTGCAGGTCTTGCAATCTTCCCAGCTGTATTTGCATTTGGTATTGAACCAGGTGCAGGTCCTGGTCTTGTTTTTATAACATTGCCAAACGTTTTCAATCAAATGCCTGGAGGTTATTTCTTCGGAATTCTATTCTTTATTCTGTTAGCGGTTGCTGCATTGACTTCATCAATTTCAATTCTAGAAGTTGTCGTTGCATACTTCGCTGAAGATTTGAATATGAATAGAAAGAAAGCGACACTGCTTGCAACCGTAATTATTACGTTACTAGGTTCTGTACAGTCACTTGCAAATGGATCGATGAGTCATATTCTACTTCCATTCTTAAGTCATGATCCGATGAATTTCATGGATTGGATGATTCTGCTGTCAGACCATATGCTTCCAGTAGGTGGTTTATTCATTTCTCTATTTGTTGGTTTCAAGATGAAAAGGGAAGATGTTATGGATGAGCTTACTAATGGGGGAGCGCTTCATGAAACTACATGGGCAAATATTTACTTAGTGTTGACTAAGTTTGTTGCTCCAGTAGGTATTATTGCGGTTATTGCAAATATGCTGGGCTTCTTTGGTTAAAGTTATTAGATATTGCTTAGTATTGATATTGAATATCAAAGGGATAGGGCTTATGCTCTATCCCTTTTGCATTATAGATAGAAATGAGTTCGGTTGCATTTTGTGTATAAGGAAAGGAGTAGTAGCAACAGCTTATACGTTTAAATCTCTTGTGAAAAAAACGCTACAGGGTAGAGTTGGTTTTGCTGTTCTTTGTCTTTTCCGGACAAAGAGAAGAAGGACTGACTAAAAGTCAGTCCCCCTTCAGGGTAAATATATAATGAGTATTAGGGTTAGCGAATTTTGTGCCCGAAGGCGTGAATAGATTTGAATACTTTGTTTATAAGTCTTTATTAAAGCTTGAACTTTGTGATTTCTTCACAGTAGCTGCAAGCATATTCAAGCTCGCCGTTTTGAGAAACAAGCTCAAAAGTCGGTTCGCAATGACTGTCATGGTTTGTAATGCAACGTGGATTCTCACATTCGAAAAGACCTGTAATTGTCTTAGGAATATTGACCACTTTCTTTTCACCAAGCTTACCGTTTCGAATAATGTTCACAGTAATCTTTTCATCTATCAGGCCAAGTGCGTCAAGATCCACATCAAATCGGTTTTCGATTTTGATGATGTCTTTGCGGCCAAGCAGACCACTTTCAACATTCATGAGCAGAACAACTGGATAATCCGTTTGCTCAGAGAAAAGCATATTGAAGACCTTGATGCCGTTTCCAGCAGTGATATGGTCAAGCACGATGCCGTTTTCGATACCTTTAACCTCTAGCATATGGGCCCACCTCCAGTAGTTTTGTAATCAGCGCCATTCTTACAAACACGCCCATGCGTGATTGTTCGAAGTAGACAGCACGAGCATCGTCATCCACATCGTATGCGATTTCATTTACACGAGGCAGCGGATGCATGACAATCATGTCTTTCTTGGCAGTTGTCAGCTTGCTCTTCGTGAAGATGTAGGAATTCTTTAGCTTCAGATAATCTTCCTCATTGAAGAAGCGTTCTTTCTGAATGCGTGTCAAATAAAGGATATCAACCTCTTCGATGACTTCCTCGACATAGCGCACTTCCTGGAACTCTATATCAGAATAGAGACGTTTAAGTTGTTTTTTCAGTGCTTCAGGGAGCTGAAGCTCTTCCGGAGATATTAGAATAAATTTCTTTGTTCCAAAGCGTGCAAGCGTACGGATTAGCGAGTGGACAGTACGTCCATATTTGAGGTCGCCGCAGAATGCAACAGTATGACCTTCAATCTGGCCCTTGTAACGCTTGATGGTAATCAGGTCCGTCAGCGTTTGCGTAGGATGTTGATGTCCGCCGTCGCCGCCGTTGATAATTGGAACTTCAGAGTATTGAGATGCAAGTTTTGGAGCACCCTCTTTTGGATGGCGCATTACGATGATGTCAGAGTAGAAGCCCATGACACGGATTGTGTCTGCAAGACTTTCGCCCTTTTGAGCTGAGCTGGTGTTTGCATCGGCAAAACCTATGACCTGACCGCCAAGCCGGCACATTGCGGAATCAAAGCTGAACTTAGTACGTGTACTAGGCTCAAAGAACAATGACGCCATAATTTTTCCCTGACATGCAGCAGAATAGTTGGAAGGGTTCTCCCACATTTTCAGACCTAGATCAACAAGTTCGTTGATTTCATCAATTGTGAGATCTTCCGGTTCGATAAGATGACGAATCGATTTCATTCAGTTTTCCTCCTTTTTGACTTCACAGAATCAATTTAAAGGTATAAAAAAGCCTTCTTCCCGCACGCAGAAAGAAGGCATATGACCTTTACACATATACTACAACCTTCTTAACCTCTCGGGTCAAGTTAAAGGGCTTATATCATTTGGTCCATAGTAACACAAAAGAATTTGAACAGCAAGACAAATATTTGCACGAATTTGACAAGTTCATCGGAAATGAGGCGCGGAAATAAAATAGCTTCATATAAGGAATCAAACTTACTTGGGATTTCCAATGCGAAAATATTTTACTTATCGGAAAAGTCGCTGGGATGGTGCATCCGCTTCGTGGATAGGATGAAAATTCGCTTGACACGTGTGGTTAAGATATGATACCTTTATGAAAACTTATATGAACGCCTTTAAACTGGGTACGAGAGACCTGTAAGGCTTGAACAGACGGA
The DNA here is from genome assembly GCA_963678925.1 of uncultured Acidaminobacter sp. Classification (GTDB taxonomy): domain Bacteria; phylum Bacillota; class Clostridia; order Peptostreptococcales; family Acidaminobacteraceae. Next base: position 2,278,119 of record OY787533.1, read on the forward strand.
AATACCATTGCTGCGGTTATGGGAAATCCGTGCATTTATTGTGTAAACAAGCCATTACGAAATCATCGTAATGGCTTTTTTTATGAGTATAGGGTGATCTGGAGGGAAAACATGCGTACGCTTATCAGGAATGGTCATATAGTCGATCCGTCTCAGGGAATAAATGACGTGATGGATATTCTGATTGAAGACAAGAAAATCATATCTGTTGAAAAGCAAATCGATGCGAAACAGGTACAGCAGATCGTCGATGCGAAAGGCATGCTGGTTACACCAGGATTTGTTGACGCACACGTTCATCTGAGAGAACCTGGATTTACAGATAAAGAGGATTTGACAACAGGTACGCGCGGTGCACTTAAAGGCGGCGTGACCTCACTCGTATGCATGCCAAATACAAATCCAGTCATGGATTCACTGGAGGCAGTCAATCAGCTTAAAAAGAGTATTGAAGAAAAGGCTTTTGTAAAGGTATATGTTTCGGGAGCAATATCACGCGGTCTGCAGGGCCTTGAGGCGGCAGAGTCTGATGAGATTCTTAAGGCGGGTGCTGTAGCCCTTACGGATGACGGTCGTACAACCCTCGATACCAAGCTGATGACAAGAGCCTTTTCACTTGCAAAGGAACACGGTGCTCTGGTCATGACACACAGTGAAGACCATGAAATGACATCCAAGGATAAGACGGTGCCAAGTCCGGTTATTGCCGAGTCGGAAATTGTTAAAAGAGATATCGCACTTGCTGCAGAAGTGCAAGGACCACTGCATGTATCGCATGTGAGCACAAAGGAAGCTCTGGATGCGATTCAAGAAGCCAAAGAGCGCGGGGAAGATGTGACCTGCGAGGTTGAACCCCACCACTTGGTTCTGTCAGACAAGAACTGTGATCCGGGGGCTGCCGCATATAAGGTGAATCCGCCGATAAGAAGCGAAGCAGACAGACGCGCAATGATTGAAGGCCTTAAGTCGGGTGCGGTGGACATGATTGCGACAGACCATGCGCCACATGAAATGCACACAAAGGTCGGCGCCTACGAAGAGGCTTCATACGGCTTTAGCGGTATAGAAACAGCATTCCCACTCTGCTATACGAATCTTGTGAAGACGGGTGAGATTGACCTGGACCTTCTAGTCGCGCTAATGACATGCAAGCCGGCAGCACGTCTGGGCCTTGAGAGCGGAACGCTGAAAGTGGGGGCACCGGCAGATATCAACATTATCGATATCGATGCTTCCTATAAGATAGATCCGGATCAGTTCGAGACTAAAGGAAAAAATACGCCGTTTAAAGGCTGGGAAGTATATGGAAAAGTAAAACATGTGTTCGTGGATGGTAACTGGCGCGTAAAGGGAGGCGTAATCAATGATTAATCTAATATCAGAAATCAAAAGAAAAAAGAGTGCGGTAGTAGTCGGACTGGATCCTAGGGTAGATCAGCTTCCTGAGGAAATTAGAGCCAAGCATAATCTAAGCGGAGAATACAGCACGCAGGATGCAGCGGCAGGAATACTCGAGTTCAATAAGGGTATCATTGATGCAGTATGTGACTTTGTGCCTGCAGTCAAGCCACAGATCGCATTCTATGAAGTATACGGCTCAGCGGGTTATGCAGCATATGAAGAAACCGTGAAGTATGCACAGGAAAAAGGCCTCTATGTTGTCGGGGATATTAAGCGTGGAGATATAGGGTCGACATGTGATGCCTATGCAAAAGCGCATTTTGAGCAAATTCCAACAGATTCGGTGACCGTGAATGCCTATCTGGGTGAAGATGGCGTGAAACCTTTCTTGAAGTACACAGAGAAAAGCGGGAAAGGCATGTTCATACTCGTAAAGACGTCAAACCCTTCATCGGGACAGCTTCAAGACAGACATATCGACTCAGAACCGGTCTACATGCAAATGGCCAAACTCGTCAATGAATGGGGCAAGGACTTTGTGGATGCTTCAGGCTATACACCAGTGGGTGCAGTTGTAGGCGCAACATATCCTGAGGAACTGGAAGCCATCAGAAAAGTGATTCCTAACGCTTACTTCCTGATTCCTGGCTACGGCGCGCAAGGTGGTGGCGGCAAAAATGTTGTTGGCGGATTCAATGCAGATGGACTTGGCGCACTTGTAAATTCATCACGAGGCATCATCTTCGCATATCAAAAGCGCGGCGGCAATTATATGGAAGCAGCAGCGGCAGCTGTACACGAAATGAATTCAGACATTAACACTGCACTTGAAGAAGCGGGTAAAAAATACTGGTAAATAGGATAAAGGGGTTAGACTATGAAAAAATATGCATCTGATACATGGATTCTCTCATGCGACATGATTGCACCGGATATCTGCAAACTTGTTGTGGAAAATCCGTATCCGAAAGTTGAAGTCAAGGAAGGGCAGTTTTTCAGCATCAAGCCGTCTGGATCTTCAAATAAGCTTCTCAGAAGACCAATCAGTGTCTGTGAAGTGAATGACAAGGAAATGACTTTCCTTATAAAGACGCTTGGCGAAGGCACACAGGAACTTGCATCCCTAACACGCGGTGAAAAACTGGATGTAATGGGTCCGCTTGGAAATGGTTTTGAAGTTCAAGAGGGTAAAAAGGCACTTGTCATTGGCGGGGGCATCGGTGTGGCGCCACTTGTTCAGCTGCTAAGCGTATTGAAGGCACAGGGACAGGATAATGTTAAAACACTGCTGGGCTATAGGGAAAGACCCTATGGACTTGAGCTGTTCGAGAAACATACAAATGATATTGTGACAGCTTCAGAGCTCTACGAAGCGCCGCATAAAGGCTATGTCACATCATTCTTAGAAGAGGCCTTAGCGACGGGTGAATATGAGATTGTGTATTCATGCGGTCCTGAACCAATGCTTGCAAGTATCCAGGAAATCTGCAGAAAAGCGGATGTGCCAGTCCAGCTATCTATAGAAGAAAGAATGGCATGCGGCATAGGTGCGTGTCTGGTTTGTACATGCAAGGTGAAAGATGAGAAAGACACAGAAGGCTTTAAGAACGTACGTACATGTAAGGAAGGTCCCGTATTTTACGGAAACGAGGTGATGCTGCATGTCTAATGTGAATCTGAAAGTGAATCTGAATGGCCTAGAGCTCCGCAATCCAATCACTGTTGCGTCGGGAACCTTCGGTTTTGGACGAGAATATGCAGATTTCATCGATCTGAATGATATTGGTGCAATTTCTGTAAAGGGACTGACACTCAAAAACAAGAAAGGGAATCCTTCGCCAAGGCTTGCCGAAACACCTATGGGAATCATTAACTCCGTAGGACTTCAAAACCCGGGTGTTGAAACCTTTATTAAAGAAGAAATACCATTTCTTAGACAGTTTGATACAAAAATCATTGCCAATGCCAATGGCAATAGTATAGAAGAGTATATTGAAATAGTAGAAATCCTCAGCGATGCTGACGTGGATTCTATTGAGCTGAACATTTCCTGTCCGAATGTAAAACAGGGTGGTATGGCATTTGGTACCAATCCAGATATGGTCAAGCGGGTTGTATCAGAAGTAAGAAAGGTGTGCAAGAAACATCTGATTGTCAAACTCAGCCCGAATGTGACAAGTATTTCTGATATAGCAAAGATTGCCGAAGCGGAAGGTGCCGATGCGGTCTCTCTTATTAATACACTGACAGGGATGGCTATAGACATACATAGCTTCAAGCCGATCATAGCCAATAGAATTGGTGGCGTATCGGGTCCTGCAGTAAAACCTGTCGCCCTGAAGATGGTTCATGATGTTGCCCATAGCGTAAAAATACCTGTACTTGGCATGGGTGGAATATCCAGCGCAAGCGATGCCGCGGAGTTTTTCCTTGCAGGGGCAACGGCAATTGCAATTGGAACTGCAAACTTCACGAATCCTTATGCAACGAAAGAAGTGCTTGAGGGTCTTAAACAGTACATGGATGCCAAAGGTTTTGCCACTATTGAAGAAATCAACAAAGCATTTAAGTAGAAATTGGGGTGTGTTTGACTTCAATTTCAAAATAAAAGCGGCTTAATAATATATATTAGGATGGCACAGGTGTGCCATCCTTTTGTATTTTGCTATCTATAACGCTGAGAAACTGTCTTGAATCATTGGAATAGTCAGAATACGTCATGTTTAGCATGTTTAAAAACACAAGATATAGTATGTTGATACGAGCCAAAAACCGATTGCAGAAAAAATCAAAAAAGATATGCAAAAAGCGTTGACACTATTGGGTCAGGATGATAGTATATACGAGTCGCCAATGCGACGCACGATTTCAAGAAAACACTCAGGACACTGATGGCTGCTTAATTGCATGAGCATTGCACGACCATCGCCTGAAAGAAAAACTTGAAAAAAGTGCTTGACACAAAACACTGAAAAGTGTTATGATAATTGAGTCGCCGGTTCAACGCGACACACCAAAATCAATACATTTCAACATAATGAAAATTGATTTTCCGGTCTTTGAAAATTAAACAGTATAGAATTAACACGTTCAATTCTTTTACCGCATCAAGACAAGGTCTAGATGCACCAAAGATTCGTAACGGATGATAATGATTAATTAGTCAGATTCATCTGAGCGATCAAAACTATTGAAACATTTTTTCAAAGAGTTTGATCCTGGCTCAGGATGAACGCTGGCGGCGTGCTTAACACATGCAAGTCGAGCGAGAAGCTTTTGAACGATCCTTCGGGTGAGTGATGAAGTGGAAAGCGGCGGACGGGTGAGTAACGCGTGGGCAACCTGCCCCATACAGAGGGATAGCCACTGGAAACGGTGATTAATACCTCATAAGACCACAGTAACACATGTTACAGAGGTAAAAACTCCGGTGGTATGGGATGGGCCCGCGTCAGATTAGCTAGTTGGTGAGGTGATGGCTCACCAAGGCGACGATCTGTAGCCGACCTGAGAGGGTGATCGGCCACACTGGAACTGAGACACGGTCCAGACTCCTACGGGAGGCAGCAGTGGGGAATATTGCACAATGGGCGAAAGCCTGATGCAGCAACGCCGCGTGAACGATGAAGGCCTTCGGGTTGTAAAGTTCTTTTCTTGGAGAAGAATCCATGACGGTATCCAAGGAATAAGCCCCGGCTAACTACGTGCCAGCAGCCGCGGTAATACGTAGGGGGCAAGCGTTATCCGGAATCACTGGGCGTAAAGGGAGTGTAGGCGGTCAAGCAAGTCAGGGGTGAAAGGCATCGGCTCAACCGATGTAAGCCTTTGAAACTGTTTGACTTGAGTGCAGGAGAGGTAAGTGGAATTCCTAGTGTAGCGGTGAAATGCGTAGATATTAGGAGGAACACCAGTGGCGAAGGCGACTTACTGGACTGTAACTGACGCTGAGGCTCGAAAGCGTGGGGAGCGAACAGGATTAGATACCCTGGTAGTCCACGCCGTAAACGATGAATACTAGGTGTCTGGGGTCGAACCCAGGTGCCGCAGCTAACGCATTAAGTATTCCGCCTGGGGAGTACGCACGCAAGTGTGAAACTCAAAGGAATTGACGGGGACCCGCACAAGCAGCGGAGCATGTGGTTTAATTCGAAGCAACGCGAAGAACCTTACCAGGTCTTGACATACAGATGACCGGTCCTTAATCGGACCTTTCCTTCGGGACATCTGATACAGGTGGTGCATGGTTGTCGTCAGCTCGTGTCGTGAGATGTTGGGTTAAGTCCCGCAACGAGCGCAACCCTTATCGTTAGTTGCCATCAGGTGATGCTGGGCACTCTAGCGAGACTGCCGTGGACAACACGGAGGAAGGTGGGGATGACGTCAAATCATCATGCCCCTTATGATCTGGGCTACACACGTGCTACAATGGTCGGTACAACAGGCAGCGAAAGGGTGACCTGGAGCTAATCCTCTAAAGCCGATCTCAGTTCGGATTGTAGGCTGCAACTCGCCTACATGAAGTTGGAGTTGCTAGTAATCGTGGATCAGAATGCCGCGGTGAATGCGTTCCCGGGTCTTGTACACACCGCCCGTCACACCATGGAAGCTGGGGGCGCCCGAAGCCTGTGATCCAACCCCTTGTGGGAGGAAGCAGTCGAAGGTGAAATCAGTGACTAGGGTGAAGTCGTAACAAGGTAGCCGTATCGGAAGGTGCGGCTGGATCACCTCCTTTCTAAGGAGAACGTACTCTATACTGTTTAATTTTGAGAGACCGAAAGTCTCCTATATTGTGGAACGCAAACGGGGGTATAGCTCAGCTGGGAGAGCACCTGCCTTGCACGCAGGGGGTCGCAAGTTCGAATCTTGTTACCTCCACCATTTTCGCTCATTTGAGCGCGAACGTTTCGCAATGCTTACATTCACCTTAAAATGAGTGTAAGTGATAAGATTGCACCTTGAAAACTGCATATGAATTAGAAGACGAAAACGTATCAAACCAAAGATTTAGGTAAACTAAGTTTGAGGCTTCGAACTTTGCAGTTCGAAGTAAGGAGTGTTGCCGAAATCATAGATTTCGAACACATCCATTAATGATACAGTTTCACTGAGGTAAACAAACTCAAACTCGAATTATAAATACTCATTGATTAATAATCAGAGAACAGTTTATCAAAGTAATTTAGGTTACTTTTAAATTGGTCAAGTTAATAAGAGCATAGGGTGGATGCCTTGGCACTAAGAGCCGATGAAGGACGTGGTAAGCTGCGAAAAGTCCTGGGGAGCTGCAAGCAAGCGTTGATCCAGGAATGTCCGAATGGGGGAACCCGGCTGTCGTAATAGGCAGTCACCGTGCACTGAATACATAGGTGTACGGAGGGATACTCGGGGAACTGAAACATCTAAGTACCCGAAGGAGAAGAAAACAAAAGTGATTTCCTAAGTAGCGGCGAGCGAACGGGAAAGAGGCCAAACCAGAGACTACGGTTTCTGGGGTTGTGGACGCATCATAAGTGATGGCGGTATTCTAGTCGAAGAGGTTTGGAAAGACCCACCGAAGAAGGTGACAGTCCTGTAGACGAAAGAAGAAGGCCCACGATGCGCACCAGAGTACCACGGGGCACGTGAAACCTTGTGGGAAGCCGGGAGGACCATCTCCCAAGCCTAAATACTCCTTAGTGACCGATAGCGCATAGTACCGTGAGGGAAAGGTGAAAAGAACCCCTGTCGGGGAGTGAAATAGAACCTGAAACCCTATGTTTACAAGCAGTCGAAGAACTTTATATGTTCGACGGCGTACTTTTTGTAGAACGGGCCAACGAGTTACGTTATGCAGCAAGGTTAAGGTGTTCAGCACCGGAGCCATAGCGAAAGCGAGTCTGAAGAGGGCGTATAGTTGTATGGCGTAGACCCGAAACCGGGTGACCTATCCATGAGCAGGGTGAAGCTGAAGTAAAATTCAGTGGAGGCCCGAACCCATATCTGTTGAAAAAGGTTGGGATGACTTGTGGATAGCGGAGAAATTCCAATCGAACTCGGAGATAGCTGGTTCTCCCCGAAATAGCTTTAGGGCTAGCCTTGATGTGAGTGATGCGGGGGTAGAGCACTGACTGTCCTAGGGGGCTTCACCGCCTACCGAAGACTATCAAACTCCGAATACCGCAATCATATAATCAGGAGTCAGACTATGTGTGATAAGATTCATGGTCGAGAGGGAAACAGCCCAGACCGTCAGCTAAGGTCCCAAAGTCCAAGTTAAGTGGGAAAGGATGTGGGGTTGCTTAGACAACTAGGATGTTGGCTTAGAAGCAGCCATTCATTTAAAGAGTGCGTAATAGCTCACTAGTCGAGTGACCCTGCGCCGAAAATTACCGGGGCTCAAACTTGGCACCGAAGCTACGGCAGTACATTGTACTGGGTAGGGGAGCATTGTATGCGGGCAGAAGCTATACCGTAAGGAGTGGTGGACTGCATACAAGAGAGAATGTTGGCATGAGTAGCGAGAGGCAGGTGAGAATCCTGCCCGCCGAAAACCTAAGGTTTCCTGGGGAAGGTTCGTCCGCCCAGGGTTAGTCAGGGCCTAAGCCGAGGACGAGAGTCGTAGGCGATGGACAACTGGTTAAGATTCCAGTACCACCGAAAATCGTTTGAGAGATGGAGTGACAGGGAATGCAAAGCGATCGCACTGATGGATGTGCGTCCAAGCGTCAAGTGAGAAGAATTAGGCAAATCCGGTTCTTTAATTGCAAGGCGTGATGGGGAGTGAAAAATAAGTAGCGAAGTCGCCGGAGAGTCCTTCAAGAAAAGCTTCTATCGAGATTGTAGGTGCCTGTACCGTAAACCGACACAGGTAGGTGAGTAGAGAATACTAAGGCGAGCGAGATAACCATTGTTAAGGAACTCGGCAAAATGACCCCGTAACTTCGGGAGAAGGGGTGCCGCATTAGGGTGTTAAAGCCCGAAGCGGCCGCAGAGAACAGGCCCAAGCAACTGTTTACCAAAAACACAGGTCTCTGCTAAGTCGAAAGACGATGTATAGGGGCTGACGCCTGCCCGGTGCTGGAAGGTTATGAGGAGAGGTTAGCGTAAGCGAAGCTTTGAATCGAAGCCCCAGTAAACGGCGGCCGTAACTATAACGGTCCTAAGGTAGCGAAATTCCTTGTCGGGTAAGTTCCGACCCGCACGAAAGGCGTAATGATTTGGGCACTGTCTCAACAATGGACTCGGTGAAATTGTAGTACCGGTAAAGATGCCGGTTACCCGCAGCAGGACGGAAAGACCCCGTGGAGCTTTACTGTAGCTTGGCACTGGACTTTGGTATAGCATGTACAGGATAGGTGGGAGGCTTAGAAGCGTGTACGCCAGTATGCGTGGAGCCACTGTTGGGATACCACTCTTGCTATATCAGTGTCCTAACCGTGCGCTGTTATCCAGCGTCGGGACAATGTCAGGTGGGCAGTTTGACTGGGGCGGTCGCCTCCTAAAGAGTAACGGAGGCGCTCAAAGGTTCCCTCAGTGCGGTTGGAAATCGCGCGAAGAGTGCAAAGGCAGAAGGGAGCTTGACTGCGAGACATACAGGTCGAGCAGGGACGAAAGTCGGACTTAGTGATCCGGCGGTACCGAATGGAAGGGCCGTCGCTCAACGGATAAAAGCTACCCCGGGGATAACAGGCTTATCTCCCCCAAGAGTCCACATCGACGGGGAGGTTTGGCACCTCGATGTCGGCTCGTCTCATCCTGGGGCTGTAGTCGGTCCCAAGGGTTGGGCTGTTCGCCCATTAAAGAGGCACGCGAGCTGGGTTCAGAACGTCGTGAGACAGTTCGGTCCCTATCCGCTGTGGGCGCAGGAAATTTGAGAGGAGCTGTCCTTAGTACGAGAGGACCGGGATGGACAAACCTCTGGTGTATCTGTTGTTCCGCCAGGAGCACTGCAGAGTAGCTACGTTTGGACGGGATAAGCGCTGAAGGCATCTAAGCGCGAAGCCCCCCTCAAGATAAGATTTCCCATCCTTTATGGAGTAAGACCCCTGATAGACTAACAGGTTGATAGGTCCAAGGTGTAAGTGCAGCAATGTACTCAGCTGATGGATACTAATAGGTCGAGGACTTGACCAATAAGAATTTGGGTCAAAACCAAAGTGAAACATACGTCTTTTAAGATCATGTGCAGTTTTGAAGGAGCAATTCTTCATAAGAAATCCGGTGACGATGGCGAAGAGGTCACACCTGTTCCCATTCCGAACACAGCAGTTAAGCTCTTCTGCGCCGATGGTACTTGGGGGGAAGCCCCCTGGGAGAGTAGGTCGTCGCCGGTTTCTTTATTTATTTTAGCATGGCCCCTTGGTCAAGCGGTTAAGACACCGCCCTTTCACGGCGGTAACGGGGGTTCGATTCCCCCAGGGGTCACCATTTAACCATTTTTAGGCCCAGTAGTTCAGTTGGTTAGAACGCCAGCCTGTCACGCTGGAGGTCGACGGTTCGAGTCCGTTCTGGGTCGCCATTTTAATAGTGCCGGTGTAGCTCAATTGGTAGAGCAACTGACTTGTAATCAGTAGGTCGCGGGTTCGAGTCCCATCACCGGCTCCATTACTTCGGGGTGTAGCGCAGTTTGGTAGCGCATCTGGTTTGGGACCAGAGGGTCGCGGGTTCAAATCCTGCCACCCCGACCATTGAAATCATTATTCATTAGAATAGTGATTTTTTTTATGTTCATTTTGTAGGCTCAAAAAAGTAAGATTAGGGGTTCATATCACCATAAAAGATGTTAATATAGACACGAAGTGTTTAAACTAAGTAGAATTTTTAACAAACCTGGGTGAGGTTATATATGCAGATGGACAAAACATTCAATAAGCAAAATAGAAAGCTGCGAATTCAGGCAATGGGATTGACCTTTATATCAATTTTCTGGGTGGCAGGTATGCTGGGCATTCTTTTGCATGCGCTGAGCGATCATGAAAAGGTGGACTTGTTCAGAGATTCACTGACAGAAGTGAATATGTCAATCGGAGCGCTGTACGAATCAGCTGTTTATGACGCTAAGACATTGGGTTCTATAATGGGCACCGATGAGGCCACGGATAAAGAAGTGGAAAGTTATCTTGCGTATGTGGATAAGTTTGCTGAGTTGAACCAAGATATCCACATATCCCTTGAAAACTCAAATAATGTTCTGAAAGATACTGCAGTGCCTCATAGTATGGCAACACACATAGAGACACTAAGAAAAACCGCAGACATTGTGGACGTAAAAACATTAGTGCTGGACAGCGAAGATAAATCTGTCGATATCGTGCAGGTGTTTTCAGTTATGAAAGAAATTCGGACTATAAATATGGGCTTAATTTCTGACCTGAGTGCTTATCAGCATGCTCAGACTGTAAAGCTATACAGAGAAATGATATTTGGGACCATTTGTGTTGCAGCGCTTTTTGCCATATCCAACCTATGGCTGATGATAGCAAAAACACTTAACCCAATATCGCAAATCAAACGTGCGCTAGAAAAAAGCAAAACGGACTATCAGATAGAGTCCGTAGAAATTGAAGACAATAACGAAATCGGAGATCTTGTCACGTCGTATAATCAAATGCGCCTGCGCGCACAGATGATTGAAAGCCTAATCGAAAAATTGTATGGCCATACACACTTTGAGCAGATTCTGGATTTTGTATTTGAACAGTTTCAGAGTTTTCTGCCATACAACCGCATAGGAATCGCCATATTATCCTCTGACAGAAAGAAGATACGTGCCTTAAGTGCGCGTTCGGACAGAGCGGTCAGTCTTAAGAAGAATTATGAAGCAATCCTTGAAAGCACGAGCCTGGAAGAAATCATTGAGTCAGGTGAACCAAGAATCATTAACGATCTGGAAGCCTACTACCTGGAGAATCCAGACTCGGACTCAACACACCTAATGTTGAAAGAAGGCATGTATTCCAGTGTGACGCTCCCTCTGAATGTGAGAGAAAATTGTGTGGGAGTTGTCTTCTTTTCATCAGAACTGAAAAAAGCTTATACGAGTGAGCATACAGGCTTCCTAAAAACCATAGCCTTGTCTCTTGCAGCTGCATTTGATCAGAGTTTTCTGAGTGATCAGCTTGTGGTCTCTACCATAGAAGGGTTTTCAAAACTTGTGGAGTCCAAAGATTCAGATACGGGAAACCATATAGAACGCATGCAGCGGTATTCCGTCATGCTTGCGGAGATGACAGCGGCAAAGGGATACTATGCCGATCAGATAGATGAGGCTTTCATTAAACAGATTGAAGATTTCAGTCCCCTGCATGATATAGGAAAAGTCTCCATTCCCGACTATGTACTGATGAAACCTGGTAAACTGACGACCGAAGAGTTCGAACTTATGAAAGAACATACACATGTTGGGGCAGATATTCTTAGAAAGATGAATGATCGTATTGAAGGTGAAAACCGCGCTTTCTATAAAGTCGGGATAGAAATTGTGCGCCATCACCATGAAAAGTTTGATGGAACAGGATATCCGGATGGTCTGAGTGGTCGTGCGATTCCACTTTCAGCTCGGATTGTGGCAGTTGCAGATGTGCTCGACGCAATCACCAGTAAAAGACCCTACAAGAATGCTTTTGGCATGGAGACGAGTCGGCGCATTATGGTAGAAGGGCGCGGAAAGCATTTTGATCCACTGCTGATTGACGTCCTATTGGAGAATTGGGAACGTTTTGAACATCAGATAGATGCCTTCAAATCGGTGAGTGCGGTATCTGGATACGCACTGAGTTCATAGAAATGTGGATTCCTGACTTGATCAAACTGTGTAATTACAATGGATTAGAGGTTTAAGGGCGGTTCTTCGAAAGGGTAAAACACCCATCGAAAACCGCCTATTTTAACACCTTATATTTTCAGAATACTTTTTTATTTATTATTCCGTTGACACAGGCTTCAGAAGGTGCTATTATATACAAGTCGCCAAGAGATAACGGTGTTGAAAACACAGCATTATCAACGGTTTCAAGAACTGCTTCGAAGAAAAAACTTTGAAAAAAGTGCTTGACAAACGAGAGTGACACTGGTAAGATAATAGAGTCGCTGGAACACAGCGGTTAACGAAAAATCAATAGGAATTTTACATAAATTTAATTGGTTTCCGGTCTTTGAAAATTAAACAGTATAGAATTAACACGTTCAATTCTTTTACCGCATCAAGACAAGGTCTAGATGCACCAAAGATTCGTAACGGATGATAATGATTAATTAGTCAGATTCATCTGAGCGATCAAATACTATTGAAACATTTTTTCAAAGAGTTTGATCCTGGCTCAGGATGAACGCTGGCGGCGTGCTTAACACATGCAAGTCGAGCGAGAAGCTTTTGAACGATCCTTCGGGTGAGTGATGGAGTGGAAAGCGGCGGACGGGTGAGTAACGCGTGGGCAACCTGCCCCATACAGAGGGATAGCCACTGGAAACGGTGATTAATACCTCATAAGACCACAGTAACACATGTTACAGAGGTAAAAACTCCGGTGGTATGGGATGGGCCCGCGTCAGATTAGCTAGTTGGTGAGGTAATGGCTCACCAAGGCGACGATCTGTAGCCGACCTGAGAGGGTGATCGGCCACACTGGAACTGAGACACGGTCCAGACTCCTACGGGAGGCAGCAGTGGGGAATATTGCACAATGGGCGAAAGCCTGATGCAGCAACGCCGCGTGAACGATGAAGGCCTTCGGGTTGTAAAGTTCTTTTCTTGGAGAAGAATCCATGACGGTATCCAAGGAATAAGCCCCGGCTAACTACGTGCCAGCAGCCGCGGTAATACGTAGGGGGCAAGCGTTATCCGGAATCACTGGGCGTAAAGGGAGTGTAGGCGGTCAAGCAAGTCAGGGGTGAAAGGCATCGGCTCAACCGATGTAAGCCTTTGAAACTGTTTGACTTGAGTGCAGGAGAGGTAAGTGGAATTCCTAGTGTAGCGGTGAAATGCGTAGATATTAGGAGGAACACCAGTGGCGAAGGCGACTTACTGGACTGTAACTGACGCTGAGGCTCGAAAGCGTGGGGAGCGAACAGGATTAGATACCCTGGTAGTCCACGCCGTAAACGATGAATACTAGGTGTCTGGGGTCGAACCCAGGTGCCGCAGCTAACGCATTAAGTATTCCGCCTGGGGAGTACGCACGCAAGTGTGAAACTCAAAGGAATTGACGGGGACCCGCACAAGCAGCGGAGCATGTGGTTTAATTCGAAGCAACGCGAAGAACCTTACCAGGTCTTGACATACAGATGACCGGTCCTTAATCGGACCTTTCCTTCGGGACATCTGATACAGGTGGTGCATGGTTGTCGTCAGCTCGTGTCGTGAGATGTTGGGTTAAGTCCCGCAACGAGCGCAACCCTTATCGTTAGTTGCCATCAGGTAATGCTGGGCACTCTAGCGAGACTGCCGTGGACAACACGGAGGAAGGTGGGGATGACGTCAAATCATCATGCCCCTTATGATCTGGGCTACACACGTGCTACAATGGTCGGTACAACAGGCAGCGAAAGGGTGACCTGGAGCTAATCCTCTAAAGCCGATCTCAGTTCGGATTGTAGGCTGCAACTCGCCTACATGAAGTTGGAGTTGCTAGTAATCGTGGATCAGAATGCCGCGGTGAATGCGTTCCCGGGTCTTGTACACACCGCCCGTCACACCATGGAAGCTGGGGGCGCCCGAAGCCTGTGATCCAACCCCTTGTGGGAGGAAGCAGTCGAAGGTGAAATCAGTGACTAGGGTGAAGTCGTAACAAGGTAGCCGTATCGGAAGGTGCGGCTGGATCACCTCCTTTCTAAGGAGAACGTACTCTATACTGTTTAATTTTGAGAGACCGAAAGGTTTTTCAAACAACTAAAAAGTGGGCGTATAGCTCAGTTGGTTAGAGCGCACGCCTGATAAGCGTGAGGTCGGTGGTTCGAATCCACCTATGCCCACCACTTATTAGTATTGCACCTTGAAAACTGCATATGAATTAGAAGACGAAAACGTATCAAACCAAAGATTTAGGTAAACTAAGTTTGAGGCTTCGAACTTTGCAGTTCGAAGTAAGGAGTGTTGCCGAAATCATAGATTTCGAACACATCCATTAATGATACAGTTTCACTGAGGTAAACAAACTCAAACTCGAATTATAAATACTCATTGATTAATAATCAGAGAACAGTTTATCAAAGTAATTTAGGTTACTTTTAAATTGGTCAAGTTAATAAGAGCATAGGGTGGATGCCTTGGCACTAAGAGCCGATGAAGGACGTGGTAAGCTGCGAAAAGTCCTGGGGAGCTGCAAGCAAGCGTTGATCCAGGAATGTCCGAATGGGGGAACCCGGCTGTCGTAATAGGCAGTCACCGTGCACTGAATACATAGGTGTACGGAGGGATACTCGGGGAACTGAAACATCTAAGTACCCGAAGGAGAAGAAAACAAAAGTGATTTCCTAAGTAGCGGCGAGCGAACGGGAAAGAGGCCAAACCAGAGACTACGGTTTCTGGGGTTGCGGACGCATCATAAGTGATGGCGGTATTCTAGTCGAAGAGGTTTGGAAAGACCCACCGAAGAAGGTGACAGTCCTGTAGACGAAAGAAGAAGGCCCACGATGCGCACCAGAGTACCACGGGGCACGTGAAACCTTGTGGGAAGCCGGGAGGACCATCTCCCAAGCCTAAATACTCCTTAGTGACCGATAGCGCATAGTACCGTGAGGGAAAGGTGAAAAGAACCCCTGTCGGGGAGTGAAATAGAACCTGAAACCCTATGTTTACAAGCAGTCGAAGAACTTTATATGTTCGACGGCGTACTTTTTGTAGAACGGGCCAACGAGTTACGTTATGCAGCAAGGTTAAGGTGTTCAGCACCGGAGCCATAGCGAAAGCGAGTCTGAAGAGGGCGTATAGTTGTATGGCGTAGACCCGAAACCGGGTGACCTATCCATGAGCAGGGTGAAGCTGAAGTAAAATTCAGTGGAGGCCCGAACCCATATCTGTTGAAAAAGGTTGGGATGACTTGTGGATAGCGGAGAAATTCCAATCGAACTCGGAGATAGCTGGTTCTCCCCGAAATAGCTTTAGGGCTAGCCTTGATGTGAGTGATGCGGGGGTAGAGCACTGACTGTCCTAGGGGGCTTCACCGCCTACCGAAGACTATCAAACTCCGAATACCGCAATCATATAATCAGGAGTCAGACTATGTGTGATAAGATTCATGGTCGAGAGGGAAACAGCCCAGACCGTCAGCTAAGGTCCCAAAGTCCAAGTTAAGTGGGAAAGGATGTGGGGTTGCTTAGACAACTAGGATGTTGGCTTAGAAGCAGCCATTCATTTAAAGAGTGCGTAATAGCTCACTAGTCGAGTGACCCTGCGCCGAAAATTACCGGGGCTCAAACTTGGCACCGAAGCTACGGCAGTACATTGTACTGGGTAGGGGAGCATTGTATGCGGGCAGAAGCTATACCGTAAGGAGTGGTGGACTGCATACAAGAGAGAATGTTGGCATGAGTAGCGAGAGGCAGGTGAGAATCCTGCCCGCCGAAAACCTAAGGTTTCCTGGGGAAGGTTCGTCCGCCCAGGGTTAGTCAGGGCCTAAGCCGAGGACGAGAGTCGTAGGCGATGGACAACTGGTTAAGATTCCAGTACCACCGAAAATCGTTTGAGAGATGGAGTGACAGGGAATGCAAAGCGATCGCACTGATGGATGTGCGTCCAAGCGTCAAGTGAGAAGAATTAGGCAAATCCGGTTCTTTAATTGCAAGGCGTGATGGGGAGTGAAAAATAAGTAGCGAAGTCGCCGGAGAGTCCTTCAAGAAAAGCTTCTATCGAGATTGTAGGTGCCTGTACCGTAAACCGACACAGGTAGGTGAGTAGAGAATACTAAGGCGAGCGAGATAACCATTGTTAAGGAACTCGGCAAAATGACCCCGTAACTTCGGGAGAAGGGGTGCCGCATTAGGGTGTTAAAGCCCGAAGCGGCCGCAGAGAACAGGCCCAAGCAACTGTTTACCAAAAACACAGGTCTCTGCTAAGTCGAAAGACGATGTATAGGGGCTGACGCCTGCCCGGTGCTGGAAGGTTATGAGGAGAGGTTAGCGTAAGCGAAGCTTTGAATCGAAGCCCCAGTAAACGGCGGCCGTAACTATAACGGTCCTAAGGTAGCGAAATTCCTTGTCGGGTAAGTTCCGACCCGCACGAAAGGCGTAATGATTTGGGCACTGTCTCAACAATGGACTCGGTGAAATTGTAGTACCGGTAAAGATGCCGGTTACCCGCAGCAGGACGGAAAGACCCCGTGGAGCTTTACTGTAGCTTGGCACTGGACTTTGGTATAGCATGTACAGGATAGGTGGGAGGCTTAGAAGCGTGTACGCCAGTATGCGTGGAGCCACTGTTGGGATACCACTCTTGCTATATCAGTGTCCTAACCGTGCGCTGTTATCCAGCGTCGGGACAATGTCAGGTGGGCAGTTTGACTGGGGCGGTCGCCTCCTAAAGAGTAACGGAGGCGCTCAAAGGTTCCCTCAGTGCGGTTGGAAATCGCGCGAAGAGTGCAAAGGCAGAAGGGAGCTTGACTGCGAGACATACAGGTCGAGCAGGGACGAAAGTCGGACTTAGTGATCCGGCGGTACCGAATGGAAGGGCCGTCGCTCAACGGATAAAAGCTACCCCGGGGATAACAGGCTTATCTCCCCCAAGAGTCCACATCGACGGGGAGGTTTGGCACCTCGATGTCGGCTCGTCTCATCCTGGGGCTGTAGTCGGTCCCAAGGGTTGGGCTGTTCGCCCATTAAAGAGGCACGCGAGCTGGGTTCAGAACGTCGTGAGACAGTTCGGTCCCTATCCGCTGTGGGCGCAGGAAATTTGAGAGGAGCTGTCCTTAGTACGAGAGGACCGGGATGGACAAACCTCTGGTGTATCTGTTGTTCCGCCAGGAGCACTGCAGAGTAGCTACGTTTGGACGGGATAAGCGCTGAAGGCATCTAAGCGCGAAGCCCCCCTCAAGATAAGATTTCCCATCCTTTATGGAGTAAGACCCCTGATAGACTAACAGGTTGATAGGTCCAAGGTGTAAGTGCAGCAATGTACTCAGCTGATGGATACTAATAGGTCGAGGACTTGACCAATAAGAATTTGGGTCAAAACCAAAGTGAAACATACGTCTTTTAAGATCATGTGCAGTTTTGAAGGAGCAATTCTTCATAAGAAATCCGGTGACGATGGCGAAGAGGTCACACCTGTTCCCATTCCGAACACAGCAGTTAAGCTCTTCTGCGCCGATGGTACTTGGGGGGAAGCCCCCTGGGAGAGTAGGTCGTCGCCGGTTTCGAAATGTTCCAAGGTAGCTCAATGGTGGAGCAACCGGCTGTTAACCGGTAGGCTGTGGGTTCGAGTCCCACCCTTGGAGCCATTTGAATGCTAGGCCCCTTGGTCAAGCGGTTAAGACACCGCCCTTTCACGGCGGTAACGGGGGTTCGATTCCCCCAGGGGTCACCATTACTTATTTTAATAAGTTCCAGATGAAGGCTTTAAGTCTTCGAAAAGTGGGAGTATAGCTCAGCTGGGAGAGCATCTGCCTTACAAGCAGAGGGTCATAGGTTCGAGCCCTATTACTCCCACCATATGCGGGTGTGGCGGAATTGGCAGACGCGCCAGATTTAGGTTCTGGTGTCAATAGACGTGGGGGTTCAAGTCCCTCCACCCGCACCACAATTTTGCGGAAGTGGCTCAGTGGTAGAGCATCGCCTTGCCAAGGCGAGGGTCGCGAGTTCGAATCTCGTCTTCCGCTCCAATAAAAAACGGAGAGGTACCGAAGTGGTCATAACGGGGCGGTCTTGAAAACCGTTAGGGGGCAACCCCACGTGGGTTCGAATCCCACCCTCTCCGCCATTTTATTTAAGTTGAAAGACTTGCCCAGATAGCTCAGTCGGTAGAGCAGGGGACTGAAAATCCCCGTGTCGGTGGTTCGATTCCGCCTCTGGGCACCAAATCAAAAGCTGTTTACAGATATATACTGTAGACAGCTTTATTTGCATATGTGGATATTCGGAAAAAATTTTAAACTTTAAAAATAGTAATGATTCAAAATATCGGATAATCCTGTCATTTATCATTTTGGACGTGTGATTTTATGCTAAAATGAATAAAATGTACATAATTATACTGGAATTTGATAAGAAGAGGGCCAGGAGGGGTGTAAATGCATATAGTAGATGTAAATTTACCCAATTCACCGTATAAAATACATATTGAAGAAGGGTTGCTCGACACATTGGGAAATCATGTGGAGGCGTATTACTCGGGAAAACGCATTTCAGTCATAACCGATGAAACGGTCGCAGGTTATTATCTGGAAACCGTTACAAATACACTTGCTGAATCAGGCTTTGAGGTAACACC
Source organism: uncultured Acidaminobacter sp. (assembly GCA_963678925.1). Taxonomy (GTDB): domain Bacteria; phylum Bacillota; class Clostridia; order Peptostreptococcales; family Acidaminobacteraceae. The sequence continues at coordinate 2,296,918 of OY787533.1, forward strand.
TTTCATTGTCCAGCCAGGTGAATCCAGTAAGAGCTTTAAGGTTTTTGAAAAACTGACTGAAGACCTTGCGCAGTCTGGCCATCAAAGAACGGATCTCATACTTGCTCTGGGCGGCGGTGTTGTTGGCGATCTTGCAGGATTTACAGCGGCAAGCTATTTGAGAGGTGTACCATTCATACAGGTTCCGACGAGTCTTCTTGCCCAAATCGACAGCAGTGTCGGCGGTAAAACGGGAATCAATATCAGTGCAGGCAAAAATCTGGTGGGGGCAATCTACCAGCCAAAAGCGGTGCTGATCGACCCTAAAACACTGGATACGCTTTCCAGAAAATATCTACGTGATGGTATCGGTGAGGCTTTGAAATATGGATTTATAGACAGGCCGGATCTGCTTGATTTATTTGAAGGCATTGCTGCTGAAGTGCGGAGGAATGATTCGAATCCTCAGGTGGCCTTTGATAAGGTTCTTGAAAAAAGAAGCGCTCTTATTCGAATCTGTTGTGAATCCAAACGCGATTTTGTTATGGAAGATGAGCGCGACTTTGGAAGAAGAATGATTTTGAATTATGGACATACCTTGGGACATGCCATTGAGAGACAGCATGGCTATAAGAAATATACACATGGTGAAGCTGTGGCTATGGGCATGTATTTCATGCAGCAGATCAGCGAACATCATGGAATGACAGATGCTGGGCTTACTGATAAGATAAAGAATCTGCTTGTGGCGTTTGAACTCTTCAACATGGACATGAAAGAGGGGTACGAGAACTGGATAGATGCTGTTGCCAAGGACAAGAAAAACTTGAACAGCAGGCTTAATATTATACTTGTGAAAGAGCCGGGGTCTCCGCTGGTACACGGGACGACTTCCGAGGCATTTCAAACGATGCTGAAAGAAGGTTTAAAATGAGTCAAATAACAATAGAATCGGCGAAACTGGGCGGTGTTGTCATCGCACCACCTTCAAAAAGCCTGAGTCACAGGGTTATGATTGCCGCTGCGCTCAGCGGCGGTGAGTCTGAAATATGCGGTATGAAGGAATCTGTCGATATTCGGGCAACAAAAACATGCCTTGAAACACTGGGGGCTAAAATAGGACTCAACAACGGTTGCATGACGGTAACAGGTATTGGGCGTCCTACAGATTTGCTCGATACGACCATGTTCTGCGAGGAATCGGGATCAACACTCCGATTCATGATCCCAATTGCAGCACTCACAGGCAAGTTCGTGCGTTTTGAAGGAAAGGGAAAGCTTGTAACACGTCCTATTGATCCGTATTTTGATGTGTTTGACAAGTCTGAGATTTCCTATGAATACGATAACGCGCTGCCACTGATTATAAAGGGTGCCTTAAAACCTGGAAACTATGAACTCCCGGGTCATATCAGCTCGCAGTTTGTAACAGGTCTTCTGATGTCCTTGCCCCTGCTTGAGGGTGCGTCTGAAATCAAGATGACTTCAAAACTGGAATCCAGAGATTATGTGGATTTGACACTTGATGTCATGAAGGATTTTGGCGTTGAAGTGGACAACAATGACTACCGTTCATTCCGAATTGAAGGCAATCAGAAATACCAGGCGAAAAACACAGTCGTTGAGGGGGATTACTCCCAGATGGCTTTTTGGGCAGTCGCAGGTACAATCGGTTCCAATCCGATTATTATAGAGAATGCTGGTAAAAATACGAATCAGGGAGATGCAAGAATCTTTGAAATCATTTCTGAAATGGGCGGGTCTGTAGAGTATGGCGAACACAGCATTCGAGTTTCTCCTGCTAAAACACAGAACGTTGAGATCAACGTGAGTGAAATCCCAGATTTGGTGCCCATACTCGCTGTACTGGGTACTTTCAGCGAAGGAACCATGCGTATAAGCGGCGGCGAGCGTGTTAGACTTAAGGAATCCGATAGACTTAAGGCGATTGCAACAGAGCTCAATAAGCTGGGAGCTCAAATTGAAGAAACACCAGACGGTCTGATTATTCAAGGGGTTGCATCGCTGCGCGGCGGTAATGTAGAAGGCTGGAATGATCACCGAATTGTTATGGCAGCTTCCATTGCTGCAATTAGATGCGACAGTCCTCTTTCTATAGAAGGTTGGAAGGCGATTAACAAATCGTATCCGGAGTTCTTTAAGGATTACCAAAATTTAGGGGGTGTTGTCAATGAACGGAACTTGGGGTAATGCACTGGGACTGACAATTTACGGAGAATCCCATGGAAGTGGACTGGGTGTGGTCATAAACAATTTGCCGCCTGGAATCAAGCTTGACATGGATCGTATTCGAATGGAAATGGATAGAAGAAAACCCGGCACTTCGAAAATGGCGACACCGAGAAAAGAAGCAGATGCCTTTGAAATTTTGAGCGGCTACTTTGAAGAGCACACAACGGGTGCGCCGCTTGCCATCCTGATCAGAAATACGAATCAGAGATCCAAGGATTACTCAAAAGTCAAGAACATTCTTAGACCTGGACATGCCGACTGGACTGCATATGAAAAGTACAATGGCTTCCAGGATTATAGAGGCGGAGGACACTTTAGCGGTAGACTCACTGCTGGGATTGTCTTTGCAGGCGCGGTCGCACAGCAAATTCTCCTTAAAAAAGGTATTGCTGTGGGCGCGGCAGTCAAGGCGATTGGTCCGATCGAGGCAGATCCGCTTTCCCTGAAAGAGGTTATGGCATTAGATTTTGAAAACTGGAAAAGGGAAAAACTGCCGGTTATTAATGCAGATAAGACACAAGCTATGATGGACGCCATTGAAGCTGCGCGTATGCGTCAGGATTCCATCGGCGGTAAAATCTACGCTGCTGCAAAGGGTGTTCCTGCAGGTTTGGGCCAGCCATTTTTCCACTCGGTTGAAAGTAAAATTGCCCATATCATGTTTTCTGTACCTGCAGTAAAAGGGATAGAATTTGGTGCAGGCTTTGAACTCGCCCATATGCTCGGCAGTGAAGCAAACGATCCTATTTATGAAGAAAAGGGTCAGGTGTTGTCGAAGACCAATAATAACGGCGGGATTCTTGGCGGAATCACCAACGGTATGCCACTGGAACTGAGTGTTGTCATAAAGCCGACGCCATCCATAGGCATTTCCCAGGAAACAATTGATATCGAGACAAAAGAAGCTATCATGCATGGCGTTGAAGGGCGACATGATCCGTGTATCTTGCCAAGAGCGGTACCAGTTATTGAGTCTGTACTGGCGATTGCCCTGCTGGATCTTCTGATGGAGGATGGCCAAAAGTTTGATTAGACGAAGCTGTTATGTAGGAAAATTAGAAAGATAAGGTGGTTCCATGGAATTGGAAACATTCAGAAAAGAAATCGATAGAATAGATGCGGAGCTGGTGGCGCTCCTTTTGGAACGTATGAAGCTCTCTGAAGATATTGCAGCTTTAAAGATTATGGAAGGGATGGCCGTGCGCGATGAAGCGCGGGAGAAGGCGCTTCTTGAGAACCGCTCGAGTCATGCCGATTCGGAAGTGAAAAGGCAGGCGGTCAGAGAGGTGTTTGAAGCCATTCTGAAAGCAAGCCGCAATGTACAGCACACCCTTATGGGGACAGATGAGGCCTAGTTGTCCAATCGTCATTTTCAGAGGACATATGAGTTCGCATGGAGATTAAAAGCAGCCTGAAATCAGACTGCTTTTTTTGTACGTTTATTTTTCCGCTGTGGTATATTGACCAGGAGTATGCCTGAAGAAACCAGCAGTAGTGAGAAAAGAGTTTCAGAGCTGAGGGTCTCGCCAGGAATGAAGAAGGCGGAGAGCATGGATCCCCAGATTGGAATTTGGAACTTGTAAATGGACACCTTGCTGATGGCATTGTTTTTCAAAAGGGTGAACCATATGCCGAATCCAGCGGATGAAATCAGGGCAAGGTGGAGAAAAATCGGAACAATATCCCCAGTCAGGTGGATGACATTACCGCCAAGCTTCAGCCAGGAAAATGCAATCATTGTACTTGATCCAATAAACATCTGATAGCAGGTCATGATGACGGTGTCGAGCTTTCCGGAAAGCTCCTTCGCCATGATGGACGAGACAGCACCCGTGAGTGCAGCCAGTACGAGCAGGCCTTCACCCCAGAAGGAAAATCCGCCATCAATCGGGCCTTTTGCAAGATTGATATAGATGACCCCTAAGAAACCTAAGGAGAGTCCGGCCCACTTCTGCTTTGTCATTTTGTCATTAGCATAGTAGAAATGGGGTAAGACTATGGAGAAGAAGGTCCCCAGTGAGGTCATAATAGACCCTTTCACACCGGTTGTATTTGAGAGTCCATTATAGAAAAACAAATACTGCAGTGATGTCTGAACCAGCCCCAGTGCAACTAGGGGCAGTATGACCGATTTGTCGATTCTCAGCGAGCGCTTTGTGGCCAGAATAAAGACGAGCAGGTAAGTTGCGGCTAGGAAGAAGCGGTAACCTGCAAACTGGAGCTTTACGGCAAAGCCCGCACTGCCGATATCGAGGGCTGCATAGCTCACTTTCAGAGCTGGAAATGCGCTGCCCCAGAGGATGCAAGAAAATGTTGCGAGTATGAAAATCACGGCAGGATGCCTGTAGAATTTTTCTGACATAAGTACCATCCTTTTTCAATAAAACTGTAACTATTGTGATGTTGTTTTCACAATGCCTTTAATGTAACATTAAAATTATACTACAATTAGTACGACTTGCTCTAAGAATTAACAAAATGTAGTATACTATTGTAACGATAGAATATAATGAGGTGTATGTGCGTTGGAAACAATTATGAATATTTTCTTGAATATACGTATTCTAGATATAGTAGACATTTTCATAGTGGCATTTGTATTTTATAAGCTTCTTTCGCTCATACGTGAGACGCGTGCAGAGCAGCTTATAAAGGGCATTATCATTTTGCTGGTTGTTTCGAAGGTCAGTGAGTGGGCAAAGCTCTACGTGGTGCACTTCATACTTCAGAACACATTGACACTGGGGGTTGTTGCGCTGCTGATCGTATTCCAGCCGGAAATGCGACGTGCGCTTGAATACATAGGAAGAAGCAAGCTGCTCTCCAAGTCCTTTGCAGAAGTTGACCGCGAAATCATGCAGGAATCAGTCGATCAGGTGGTTTCAGCTGTCACAACGCTCTCAAGAGACAGAATCGGTGCACTCATCGTTCTGGAACGTGACACAGGAATCAATGATATTGTTGAGACCGGCGTTAAAATTGATGGTCATATTTCTAGCGGTTTGCTAATTAACATTTTCATTCCCAACACGCCACTGCATGATGGCGCTGTTATCGTAAGAAAAGATAAAATACTTGCAGCGGGCTGTTTTCTGCCGCTGTCTGAAAATCAGAGCTTGAGCAAGGAAATAGGAACACGGCACAGGGCTGCACTTGGAATCTGTGAACAGTCCGATGCAGTAGTCGTCATTGTATCTGAGGAAACAGGCGCAATTTCCATTGCAATGGATGGAAAGCTGTCTCGCTTCCTTGATCCAAAGACGCTGTCCAATAAAATTATGGATGCCTACCACTCTGAAAATGGAAAAGCACTCTTGACGAAAAAATGGAGAATTGCAAAATGACAAAGCCGAAATGGATGAATCGTCTTGCGGAAGTTTTCAATAGCAGTCGGCTCTCCAGAAACACAGGACAAAAAATCATATCACTCCTATTTGCCATATTGTTCTGGCTGTATGTAATGGACCAGGTCAATCCGGAAATGGTCAAGGAACTCGCTAATGTACAGGTGGAGTTCCTAAATGCGGCAAGTGTCACGCAAAATGGGCTAGTCATTATGGATGAACAGGAATTTTTTGTGGATGTCAAAGTCAAAGGCAGAAGAAACGATTTGTTTGATGTCACAAATGAAGACGTTCGTGTCACTGCGGATTTGAGTGGCTACGGTAAGGGAACAAACAGTGTTCCACTTGAGACGCGCACATTCAATGGCAGTTTTACCGTAAACGATCTGTCGCAGAAGGAAATCAAGATCTTTTTGGATAAGGTTGTAGAAATTTCAAAACCGGTGAACATAACAGTGTCTGGAGAAATCAAGGGCGGTTATGTCAAAGGAGACTTGGAATATGCGCCAGTAGAAATTTCAGTTCGCGGACCAGAGTCCTATGTCAACACCGTTGCTATGATACAGGGTGAAATGAAAATAGACAATGCGACGGGTGCCATTGAAAAAGAACTTCCGGTAATGCCAGTCGACAATGACGGCAATGTCGTGAATGGGGTGACTTTGGGACGGGACTACGTACGCGCATCTATTGGAATTGACAAGCTGAAAACACTTGCTGTCAATGAACGTCTCAGCGGTCAGGTCGCATCGGGCTATGAGCTTGTTCGCGTTCAGATTGCACCAGCTGCGGTCACAATCAGAGGCAGTGAAAGTGATGTCGATGCCATTGAACGTCTCTATACAAAAGCAATAGACATTTCTGGAATCAGAAATACGGAAGATATTGAAGTGGACCTTGATTTGCCGGAAGGCATCACAGCACCCTATCTCAACGAGCCAGTGACGGCATCGGTGTTTGTTGAAGCCTATGAAACGAAAACATTCATCATTCCGGGCTCAGACATTCCAATTCGCAATATGGACGATGCCTTTATTGTCACACAGCGGGACATTTCTGGAACTGTGGAAGTGACCGTTCGAGATATTGAGTCGGTTATGAAGAATGTTGATGTCGATTCGCTGAATCTTTACTATGATGGGTCAAACCTCAAGCCAGGTATCGCCAATGAGGCTGTTGTCAAATTTGAGCTTGAAAACACGGTGCGCAACATCAGCATAGACTCGGACAGGGTCAGGATCCCGGTGCGGCTGAAAGAGTTGATCAACAACGGTGGTTCGGACACCCCAAGTGGGACGGATCAGCCTGAGGAAAGTCCGGGCGCTACAGACACACCAACTGACGGTGAGAATCCAACCGGGTCAGACTCAACGGGCAATGCGGAAACTCAATAAAGATATAATGAAAAGACTGCAAAATTTTGCAGTCTTTTTTGTTTGAAGGGCCTCAAAAATGCTAAAATACATCTATGAGAGGCGAGGTGAAATATGAAACGGGAAATCGAACTCATATTGGATTCTACCCATGATGCCATGATCGCAGTGGATACAGAGGGGATAATTACCCTCTACAATGCGGCGGCGGGTAAACTGACGAATAAATCATCAGAAGATGTTATTGGAAAACACATAAGTGAAGTTGTCGAAACAACAAGACTACCCTATATTCTAAAGACAGGAGAGTCGGAGCTGAACCGAAAGCAGATGCTTGGAGACACTGAAATTGTGACCAACAGGATGCCTGTTCGAAATGAACAAGGGGAAATCATTGGTGCAATTGCAGTGTTTAGAGATATTACGGAAGTACATGCCCTTGCTGAGGAAATCACGAATCTCAGAGAGATGCAGTCCATGCTGGAGGCTATTCTCAATGCCACACAGGATGCCATTTCCGTTGTGAACCAGGATGGCGTCGGCTGGCTCATTAACCCGGCATACACACGGCTGACGGGCTATACCGAAAAGGATATCATCGGAATGCCTTCTACGGTTGACCTTGCTGAAGGGGATAGTGTGCATTTGAAGGTGCTTGAGACACGTGAGCCTGTAAAAGGCATGTATCATAGAGTTGGCCCGAATCGTAAGGAAGTCATGACGGAGGCGGCACCCATTATTGTAGGCGGTGAGCTTCGCGGCAGTGTTGCTGTCATTCATGACCTCTCTGAAATCAATAAGCTTATTTCAGAGCTGAATCAGGCAAAGCAAATCATACGTAATCTGGAAGCGAAATACACCTTTGAAGATATCATCGGGACCAGTGAAATCATGGAAGCTACCGTGGCAAAGGCCAAGCTCGCAGCGCATACCCCTGCCACCGTCATTCTACGGGGTGAAAGCGGGACGGGCAAGGAACTCTTTGCCCATGCCATCCACAATGCCTCAGATAGAAAATTCAACCAGTTTGTGCGGGTTAATTGTGCTGCCATTTCTGAAAACATTCTTGAGAGTGAGCTCTTTGGATATGTGGAAGGCGCATTTACGGGGGCTGCAAAAGGCGGCAAGATTGGGCTCTTTGAACAGGCTGACGGCGGGACCATATTTCTAGATGAGATCGGTGAAATCAGTCTGACCATGCAGGCAAAGCTCCTGCGTGTTCTTCAGGAGAAGGAGATCGTGCGCGTTGGTGGGACCAAGCCAATCAGCGTAAATGTCCGCGTGATTTCTGCGACCAATGTGGATCTTGAAAAGGCAGTATCGGAGCGTCAATTTAGAAAGGACCTCTACTACAGACTGAATGTTTTTCCAATACAGATTCCGGCCTTGAGAAGTCACAAGGATGATATTGAAGCCCTGATCGATTTTCTCATCAGCAAATATAATCAGGAATATGGGCGACATGTAACCGGCATCAGCCGGACGGCCATGGAGCATATTAAATCCTATGACTGGCCAGGGAATGTGCGGGAACTTGAAAACTATATCGGGCGGTCCATGATCAACATGAGAATGAGTGAGCGGATGCTTGAGCGCTATCATATGCCTTCCTTTTCTGCGGGAAAAAACGAGGGTACAGATTATGAAGCGGTAGACCAGTTTATTCTCCCCGAGCTTCCTGAAGACGACCGCAAGTTGTCCAGCCATTTGGAAGCAGCGGAAAAGCGTCATTTGCTGCATATTTTGAGGGTCAATGATGATAACCGGGAAATGACAGCAAAGGATTTGGGAATTTCACTCAGAGCCCTGTATTACAAGTTGAAAAAATATGGCATTCATTAGCGGGTGCTTTGAATAATGCGTCTGGAGGACATACCTTTTTGAAAAGTTCTCTGGACAAGCGGTCAAGTTTCCTGCGAACCTGGGAATACAACGGCTTTCGAACGTTCATACATTTTGTGTGGACGTTTTTTTATACGAAGGATTTATCGTATTCACGGTGGCGAACAGGGCGCGTGAAAATGCAGTTTCAGACTTCTTTAGTATGATCGGTGCCATATGTGTACAAGTTGGAAGGTGTGGACTTGCAAAACACTGATAATCATTATCAACAGACTGCAAGTTCATGCATGAAGAAAAGGCAAAGTGCAAAATATTACATGCAAAATATTGCACTTAAATATTTTCTGACTTTTATTACGAAAAATGGAATTGCCGAAGACGTGTATTTGCAAAGTGTTTGGTGGTTTTATAAATAAGGGGACAAAATGTGCAAATTGGCACATGTCTTGCGTTAATATAGTGCGTTAGTGCCTTGCTGAAAAGGTGGGCAAAGAAATTCTGCAGTTGATGACATTATGCCGAAGTATCGGCAAAGTATTGATAGAAAACACAGCCCCTTTATCAGGAAGCCACGCTTTTCGGTGTAGGCTGCATGTCGGGGAAACCTGTGTGTCAAATGGCGTAAATCCAAAGGATTATTTGAGAACGAGGTGACGTAAGTTGATCACGAATTTTGAAGATCTACTGAAAATTGCAAAGGAAAGAGGTCCTAAAACCATATCGGTTGCATGTGCGCAGGACTCAGATGTCATGCTTGCAGTGGAAGCTGCAAGATCTAAGGGCATTGCAGAGGCGATTCTTGTGGGCGATAAGGAAGCTATTGAAGCCATTGCTGGAGAACACAGCATTGATCTTGGAAATTATGAAATCATTGATATCAAGGATCTTGCAGAAGCATCTCTTAAGGCAGTCGAACTCGTTTCTTCGGGCAAGGCGCACATGGTCATGAAAGGTCTTGTAGACACAGCAATCATTCTTAAGGCGGTGCTGAACAAAGAAGTGGGTCTGCGTACAGGCAATGTACTGAGTCATGTTGCAGTCTTCGACGTACCGACTTATCCTAGAATTCTCATGGTAACAGATGCGGCCATGAATATTGCTCCAGATGTACAAGCTAAGAAGCAGATTATTGAGAACTCACTTGTTGTAGCAAAGGCACTGGACATTGAAGTACCGAATGTTGGTGTGATTTGTGCAAAAGAAAAAGTGAACGAAAAAATGCCAGCGACTGTAGATGCAGCAGAACTTGTACGCATGAATGAGTCTGGCGAACTGACAGGCTGTGTCGTAGGTGGACCGTTTGCCCTAGATAATGCCGTTTCTGAAGAAGCTGCAAAAATTAAGAAAATCAATCATCCTGCTGCCGGTAAGTGCGATGTTCTTCTTGCACCGACCATTGAAGCGGGAAATGTGCTTTACAAGGCGCTCAACTTCCTGTGTACTGCACAAAGTGCGGGCATTATCGTAGGCGCTAAGGCACCTGTTGTTCTGACATCACGTGCGGACAGCGATGCATCGAAGCTGAACTCCATCGCACTTGGCGTGCTGATGGCAGCAAAAATGTAGAACATAAGAAATGCATATATATAGAGAAGCCGATTGCAAGCGCTGATTGAAAGACAAATAGAATCGACAGGGCATTGCGGCTGAAAAGAGAATTTCACATAGACCCCGAAACATAAAGTGAAGCCTTACCGCCATTAGGCAGCTTATAGGACATAAGGGGACAAAATATAGAGAACCTTGGATACACCAATTCAAGGCAATAGGAAAGTTCCGTTTGGGAGAGTCAAAAACATATTTTGAATATAAAAGGCAGGTGCACAAATGCAAGAGTATCGTATATTAGCGATTAACCCTGGTTCAACATCAACAAAAATCGCAATCTTTGATAATGACAAATCTGTATTTGAGGAGACGCTTCGTCATCCGTCCGAGGAAATTGGAAAATACGACACAATCTTCGATCAGTATGATTTCAGAAAGCAAGTGATTCTGGATACGCTTGAAGAAAAAGGCATCAACCTTACAAAACTGTCGGCAGTTGTAGGCCGTGGTGGTCTTCTTAAACCGATTCAAGGCGGCACATACAACGTTTCAGACAATATGATTGAAGACCTGAAGGTTGGCGTTCTTGGCGAGCATGCTTCAAACCTTGGCGGTATTCTGGCCCATGAAATCGCATCTTCGCTGAACATCCCTTCATTCATTGTTGACCCTGTTGTCGTGGATGAACTTCAAGATGTGGCAAGAATTTCAGGCATGCCTGAGCTGGACAGAAAATCAATTTTCCATGCACTCAACCAAAAAGCGGTTGCACGTCGTGCTGCTGCAGAAATGGACCGTGCTTATGACGACTGTAACTTCATCGTGGCACATATGGGCGGCGGCGTATCAGTTGGCGCACATATGAAAGGTCATGTTGTCGATGTAAACAATGCCCTTGACGGCGAGGGACCATTCAGTCCTGAACGTGCGGGCGGTCTTCCTGTAGGAGATCTTGCAAAACTTTGCTTCTCAGGCAAGTACACACATGGCGAAATCAAGAAAATGATCAAGGGAAGCGGCGGTCTGGTTGCTTACCTGAATACAAATGACGGTCGCGAAGTCGTTAAGATGATCGAATCTGGCAATAAGGAAGCTGAAACAATCTACAAGGCGATGGCGTACCAGATTTCAAAGGAAATCGGTGCTTGCGCAGCTGTACTGAAGGGTCGTATTGACGGCATTATCCTAACAGGCGGCATCGCTTACGATAAGGAATTTGTGAAGTGGATCAGCGATAGCGTAGAGTTCATGGGCAAAGTAATCGTATACCCTGGTGAAGACGAAATGAAGGCGCTTGCTGAAGGCGGTCTGCGTGTTCTAAAGGGTGAAGAGAAAGCTCAGGAATACCTTTAAGAGCATAGGATAGGTGAATATGAACATGTTAAAGGATAACCGCATTCGTCTTATTATTGGTCACTACGGGAGTGGTAAAACTGAATTTGCAGTCAACTATACCATGCGCCTTGCTGCGCTTGGAAAGAAAACTGCAATTGCTGATATGGATATCGTGAATCCGTACTTCAGGTCCCGAGAAAAAGCAGAAATGATGGAAGAAAAGGGAATCCGCGTTATCAGTGGTGCGCGCGGTCATCATGCCAATCTGGATATTCCGATGATGACAGCAGAGGTACAGGCGCCGTTGCAGGATACAACTTACGATCTCGTACTCGATGTCGGTGGCGATGCAGTTGGGGCAAGAGCTCTCGCTCAGTATAGACGCTATTTTATCGAGGGAGAGTATGACATGTTCTGTGTCATCAATCGCTATAGAGAACAAACGTCAACCTTGGAAGGGTGCCTGTATCATATCAAGACCATAGAAGCGACACTTGGTGCACGCGTGACCGGTCTGATCAACAACACCCATCTGCTTAGAGATACAACTGTTGAAGATGTCCTTTATGGACAGGAACTCGTGGAGGAAGTGTCAAAGGAACTAGACATTCCGGTGCGCTATATATCAACACTTGAGAAGGTTGCCAAAGACCTGCCTGAAGGTCTTGACGGCGAAATTTTCCCAATTCAGATGTATATGAGACCAGAATGGTTATAGACTTTGTGCTTTAAATCTGGAATACTCCAGGCGGTATACCGGAATTATAAGGAGGGTATGAAAGTGGCAGCAAAAGGTAAAGTTACGATTAACGAAGATATTTGCAAGGGCTGTGGTCTTTGTACAACAGCTTGCCCGGTTAAAATCATGACGCTTGATACGACGCGTATCAACGTAAAAGGGTATCACCCAGCATCTGTAACAGATATGGATAAATGTATTGGATGTGCAAACTGCGCAATGATGTGCCCAGATTGCGTTATCACTGTTGAGCGAGAAATGGTATAAGGATAGCAGGGAGGGAAATTTAAAATGGCTAAAGTCCTAATGAAAGGTAACGAAGCGATTGGTGCAGCTGCTATCAAAGCGGGATGTAAGTACTTCTTCGGTTACCCGATTACACCACAGAATGAACTTCCGGAGTATATGTCACGTGAAATGCCTAAGAATGACGGCGTATTTCTACAGGCTGAATCTGAAGTTTCTGCAATTAACATGGTATACGGCGCAGCGGGTGCCGGTGCCAGAGTAATGACATCATCATCTTCTCCAGGTATTGCCCTGAAACAAGAAGGTATCACATATATCGCAGGTGCTGAACTGCCTGCAGTTATTGTAAATATCGTTCGTGGCGGTCCTGGTCTTGGTGGTATCCAGCCAGCGCAGTCTGACTACAATCAGGTTACTCGCGGCGGCGGAAACGGCGACTACAAGCTTCTGACTTATGCACCGGCAAACCTGCAGGAAATGGTTGACCTGGTTCAAGAAGCATTCGACCTTGCAGACTACTACCGTAACCCGGTTATGGTTGTTGGTGACGGCATGATCGGTCAAATGATGGAGCCAATCGAATTCAAGGATATCCAGTCAGGTAAAACACTTCCTGTGAAGGACTGGGCAACAGTTGGTACGAAGGGTGAAAGAAATCCTAACATCATCAACTCCCTAGCGCTTGATCCTCAAGACCTTGAAAACCACAACCTGAAGCTTAAAGCTAAATATGACGCAATGAGAAAAGACGAAGTGCGTTATGAAGCATACAATATGGAAAATGCGGAGATTGTCTGTGTCGCTTACGGTACGACATCACGTATTGTTAAAAATGCAATTGCAGCACTGAAAGAAGAAGGCATCAACGTTGGTCTTATCCGTCCAATCACACTATGGCCATTCCCAGAGCAGCCGTTCAGAGATATTCCTGAAACTGCTAAGGGTATCCTGACAGTTGAAATGTCACTGGGTCAGATGATTGATGACGTTAAGATCGCTAACGAAGGTCGTCTGCCAGTGGACTTCTACGGTCGTGTTGGCGGTATGATTCCTGAGCCGGAAGCGATTATGGATAAGATTAAAGAAATGATCGGAGGTGCGAAATAATGGCAGTTGTATTTGAAAAAACTAAAGGCCTGGTAGAAGGTAAGCAAACGCACTACTGTCCAGGTTGTACGCATGGTATTATTCACCGTCTGGTAGCAGAGGTTCTTGAAGAGCTTGGCGTGCTGGGCGATACAATTGGTGTAGCACCAGTTGGATGTTCAGTACTTGCATATGAGTATTTCAATTGTGACATGCATGAAGCGTCTCACGGACGTGCACCAGCTGTAGCTACTGGTATCAAGCGTGTTCATCCAGATAAAGTCGTGTTCACATACCAGGGCGATGGTGACCTTGCTTCAATCGGTACAGCAGAAGCAGTTCACGTAGCGCACAGAGGCGAAAAGATTACAACGATCTTCGTAAACAATGCTATTTACGGTATGACAGGCGGACAGATGGCACCTACGACTCTAATCGGTCAAAAGGCAACAACTGCACCACTTGGACGTACAGTAGAGCATTCAGGTATGCCGCTTAAGATTTCTGAAATGTTTGCAACAATTCATGGTGCGGCATTTATCGAGCGTGTATCTGTAGATACGCCTGCAAACGTTCGTAAGGCTAAAAAAGCAATCAAGGAAGCGTTCCAGTGCCAAATCGACGGCAAAGGCTTCTCAATGGTAGAAGTACTATCTACATGTCCAACAAACTGGGGTATGACACCTATCGATTCTCTAGGCTGGTTGCGTGAGAACATGATGCCATACTACCCACTTGGCAACTTCAGAAGACCAGAAGAGGGGGACAAGTAAAATGGTAAACGAAAAAATTATTTGCGCAGGTTTCGGTGGCCAAGGCGTTATGTCTATGGGCCAGCTGATCACATATTCAGGTATGCTTGAAGGTAAAGAGGTTTCTTGGTTGCCGTCATACGGTCCAGAAATGCGTGGCGGTACTGCAAACTGTAACGTTATGGTTTCTGACAAGATGATTGGTTCACCAATCATTACAAACGATGCAACTTGTGCAATTGTTATGAACCTGCCTTCACTTGATAAATTCGAAGCTGACGTTAAAGCGGGCGGCCTGGTGCTGGTTAACAGCTCTCTAATCGAGAAAAAGGTTTCACGTTCTGACGTTAAGGCAGTTTACATTCCAGCCAATGAAGCAGCAAATGAGCTAGGCAACGCACGTGTTGCAAACATGATCATGCTGGGTGCTTACATTGAGTTGAATGGCCCAGTTAAGCTTGAAACAGTGAAGAAGACGCTTCAAAAGCTTTTTGCTTCAAAAGCGAATCTGATTCCTGTGAATGAAGAGGCACTTGATAAGGGTGCTGAACTTGCACGCCAATTCAAATAGAATTTAGCAAAATCAATTTGGTATAGACAAATCCTTTAAAAGGTTTGTTTTCATACTCCTAATTTTCATCACCTTCAGAGTGTGTTACTCTGAGCGGAAGTATTCCAACTTCCAAATTCGCTACGTTGCCATTTTGCAACTGAGCGTCTCACTTACCAATTACTCATTCTCTTGTTGTTGCGGTGGCCCCGAAAGGGGCGTGCCGCTTTTTTTTTGCGGAAAAGACAAAGAACAGCAGAAATGAATTGAAGTGTGTACCGTTCAGCCGATAGGGTTAACGGTACACACTTCAATTCATTTCTATTGGGCGCGTTTAGCGACCAAGGCAATCGAAGATTGCACGGTGCTGTTCGATGTAAACACGAGCAAACTAAATGGCGCGACGAGCAACATGAGCAACTGGAGGTTGCTCTGGCATTTCTGACATAGCAAGGCGTGGATTAGAAAGCGCGTTTAGCGACCAGGGCAATCGAAGATTGCACGGTGCTGTTCTCTATCTAAAATAGCGAGTGAATAAAAATTCACCCACTGAATAACTATGCATATTCCGAATTTACTTGAGCTAGGATTAGCCTCAGAATCCAATTCCTGGGACACCAAACCGAAAGCAGAAAAATAGAAAACGTTTTACCAGAATATTATGTTAACTTTATGCACGACAAGGTATAAATTTAGTATAGAGGGAACAGCAATTTCGGGTTGTAAAACGAAGTAGACACCTTTTCTCAAAGGGTGGAGAAAAAGGTAGGTGATAGGGATGAATATCGGACTTAAAAAGAGGTTCTTCGCGTGGGTGATTGATTTTCTGATAACGAGTTCAGTGGGCATGATACTCGCATTTAGTGTTGCGGCTTTGATTGGCATTGAAATTGGTTCTGAGCTCCTTGGTAGCAAGCCCATGCTGATGGTAATGGTCTATTTCTTTCTCCCTGTCCTGGTTGACTGGCTCTATTTTGCAGGTCTTCACAGTAGCCGTGCTCAGGCTACTGTAGGTAAGCGCATACAAAAGATAGTCGTCATATCTGAAAGCGGAGAGAGAATTACCTTTGGACGTGCCACACTTCGTTATATTGCAAAGACCATATGTTTCCTGACACTTGGACTTGGATTCATACCGATTCGGTTCACCAGAAGAAAGCAAGGACTCCATGACTTCTTTGCATCTACAGTCGTTGTAAAAGAGTCCAGTAGGGTACAGGAGAACATTTCCGACCTTGAGGCATACCGAGATGCCTTGAATCAGAAAAAAGCGAAATGAGGGCATTTATGTGCCACGGGGATAACGTTGCATACTTTGATGCGAATAGCTGAGGCTATTCGCATTTTTATGTGTTAAAAAACAATAACAAATCATCAAAACAGATTTTGTTTCCATAAATTAGTCGTATAATTTAATGGGAAGTGGTGCAATAAAGTGAATTGGAGGAGGACACTGATATGCGCGAGCTGGAAATGAAAAGCATGCAAGCGGTATTGATTTTGAGTGTGTTGTCAATGAGTCTCATGATGGGCTGCACGCTACAAGAAGATTCTAAGGTGATCGCACCTGATTCTGAAGCTCTGCAGGCAGTTGAACAGGCAGGTGGACCAACTGCAGGTGACAGCAATACTGAAGAGGTAACAGGCCGTGCGAGAACAGACTATTACGATGCACTGCGTCTTGAAATGGAGGCTGTGGCGGAGCATGTTGCAGAACGCCTTGAAACACAGGGCTCTGTCCTCGACAAGCAAGCTTGTATGCGGATTATTGAAATGGAAAAAACAGAGGATGTCGAATACATATATTTAGGTTTTTCAGATGATACCTTTATGGTCGTGCCCTCTTTAGAGATGCCTGAAGACTATGCGCCAAGTCAGCGCCCTTGGTTCAAAGGTGCACTCGATGGCCAGGTGTTTACAGATATATATCAGGACGCTTTTACATCGGCATACATCTGCACGACCTCTGTCATGGTCTGTGATGACCAAGCACAGCCGGTTGTTCTGGGAATGGACTTTGTACTGGAAGACAATCCGAATTATTTTGAGGCAGCACACCAGTACATGACTGCCCTGAATCCACCTCAAGCGGAGACGTTATCAATGACAGACTCAAAAGAGGAAGAGGGCCAGGCTTTAGGTGAAGAAGAAATTGCTGCCTGGTCGGAAGCACTTGAAAGTCTTGGCACGGCATTGTCTCCATATGAAGCCGCTCAGGATATGCGTCAGGAATTCTTTGATTTTATGCAGGAGAATCCACAGGTGGGAGCGGCGTACTTGGCTGCGCCGGATGGACGTCTTATCGCTTCTGATGACATGGAGCTGCCGGAGGGGTATGATCCGCGAACGCGCCCTTGGTATCAGGCTGCACTGGACACGGAAGATGTATATGTTGCGGCGCCGTATTTTGATATAATTTCAGAAGCCTACATACATTCAATTTTCATAGAAATCGAATCTGCACCGGAACCAGGATGGGTATTGGGTGTCGATATAATGGAGGAGTAACTTCCTGAAAGCGGGGGAATCCATGGAAGGTGCAATCGGAAAGATTATTAAGTTGTCCTGGCCGGTAATGGTGGGGACGATTCTGCAGTCTCTGGTTTATACCTGTGATCTGTTTTTTGTTTCAAAACTGGGGACGGTCTATGCATCGGCTGCTGCACTTGGCACATCGGCTGCTGGCGTTGTGTTCATCATGTCTTCGCTAGTGGGTGCCGGTGCAATTGCAATTGCCTCAAGAGGCTATGGCGAGTCGGACTGGGGAAAAATCCGCTCAGCGACAAGCAATGCGCTGATTCTGTCAATTTTGATTGGAATCATGGTTGGCGGTCTGGGGCACCTGTCATCGGACTTTATCATTGTGAACATCTATGGCGCCAAGGAGCCGAGTACAATTCAATTTACATCAGAGTACTTGAAAATCGTGTTGTGGGGAACGCCTTTTGTATTTGTCAATTTTGCAATGCGCAACATCCTTCAGGGAACAGGAGATACCAAGAGTCCACTTGTTATTTTTGGAATGACCAATGTCTTGAATATCATTCTCGATCCGATCTTGATTTTTAAGGCAGGGATGGGCATTCGAGGGGCAGCACTTGCAACGGTGGCTGCCATGGCGTGTGGAAGCCTGCTTATTGTCATGCGTGTCATAAAGAACATCTATGGAAATCATATGGGACAGTTCTTAAGAGGTCTTCGGATTGAAAGGGAGAGGACCGGGCAAATTATGCGTGTCGGTTTCTGGGCATGTATTCAGCAGATTTCCAGGCCTGTAACAGGAATGCTTATGTTCGCCATTGTGCTTCGTGCGGGCGGGAATGCTGGAACAGCTGCATTTGGAATTGGCGGACAGCTCTTCAGCTATACCTTTATATTTTTATCGGGGCTTTCTGTGGCCATGTCAATCATGGTCGGACAGGCACTTGGACGAAAGGATGATTCGGCACTTGATGAACTGATCAGGCAGGGGCTTAGGCTTGGAGCGGTCAATATGGTCGTGTTTGCTGTGCCTTATGTGATTTTTCCGGAGTTCTTTATGAAGCTTTTTCTGAAAGATCCCGAGGTGGTGACCATTGGGGTACATTATCTCAGAATTGTCTATATTGGGATTGTGGCAGTCATATTTCCGGTAATCTATGGCGGTGTCTTCCAAGGGGCTGGCGATACACGCCCAGCTATGATATCATCACTAGTGGCGAATATGGTCTTCAAGGTGCCTGCTGCCTGGATGCTGGTAACCCTCTTTCACTGGGGGACAGATGGCGTCTGGTGGGCTGTGGCGGGGTCTGTATTTGTTGAGGCTGCAATCGGGCAGTATTATATAAAGAAAGGTAAATGGAAGACATTCCAGTTGGATTAGGTTGGATTATGGATTTTTTTAAAGCACTCATCCTCATTTTCATTGCTGAAATGGGGGATAAAACTCAAATAGTCGCCATGGCATTTGCGACAAAGTACAAGCTGCATCAGATTCTTGTCGGGGTTGCACTTGGCTCAGCTGCCAATCATGGACTGGCAATTCTTTTAGGATCCATGCTGGCCAAGTCTCTTGATATGCGTGTCATTCACAGTGTATCGGGTCTTCTCTTTCTCGTATTTGCCTATTTGTCTCTGGATTATGAAGAACCGGAGGATGAAGCGGAGAACAAGGAGAAGTTTGGGCCTCTGATAACCGTTGCAATAGCATTTTTTCTAGGGGAACTTGGCGATAAGACACAACTGACAGCGCTGTCGCTTTCAACGGGTTCTGCGTATCCGCTCTTGACACTCCTAGGGACTGTCAGCGGTATGGTTTTAACCAGTCTCATCGGCATCTTGATTGCACAGCGTTTTGGCGAGCGCATTCCTGAAGAAATCATGAAGGTTCTTGCGGCTACGGCATTTCTTATCTTTGGTATTCAGAAAGTGGTTGCTGCCTCAGCGTTAATGGGGATGAGCACGGGAACGGTACTGTCTCTGGTTCTCATGATAGCGGCAATCATGGCCTTTCGTTTCAAGGCTTATCACAGCGAAGTGCAGACTGTACGGGAGACGCAGTTCAAGAGAAAGGCGGCTCAGCTGTACCGGATGATTCATGTTGTGAGACTGGGTCTGGATGACATGTGCCGTGGTGAGAAGCACTGTGGAAAATGTCAGGGTAATGGCTGTCTGATTGGTTACATGAAGATGATCATCAATCTTATTGAACAGGACAAGCCTATTCCATCGGATATGATAAAAGCGGTAAACAGACTGATTCGCAGGGATGTTAACCGACAAACACTCAAATATACACTGGATTCCCTCCTTGACTTCTATGGGAGCCATCCAGAAGAATTCAAGAAAAATGTGGCGCTTCGACAGCTGAGACTGGCGCTTGAAGCCCTTATGTATGATGAGACAGTTCCAGAGTGCAAATCCTTTGATGAATATGCACAGTGGCTGAAGGAACATCAGCCACCTGGGGAGTCATAAGTGGGATTTTACGGCAGATAAGCAGCGGGTTCACGGTTATACGTGTAGATATGCTATTCTTTTAAGTCGTGTATGATATAATTTAAACTGTTGGATAAATATATTTCAGGAGGCATAGACTTGGGTAAATTATTTGGAACAGATGGTGTAAGAGGCATTGCGAATGTTGAACTGACAAATGAGTTGGCATATAAGCTGGGACGCTTCGGCGCATTCGTCCTGACTGAAAATAAAGAAAAGAACGATAAGGCGAAAATTCTCATTGCAAAGGATACGCGCGTCTCTGGTGACATGCTTGAGTCGGCCATGATTTCAGGGATTCTTTCTGCCGGTTGCGATGTTATCAAGATTGGGGTTCTACCAACTCCGGCTGTAGCGCATCTTGTGAGACACCTAGATGTGGACGCGGGCGTTATGATTTCCGCTTCCCATAATCCCGTAGAGTACAATGGCATTAAATTTTTCGACAAAGAGGGCTTCAAGTTGCCCGATGAGGTGGAGGCGGAAATTGAAGCCTTCATTTTAGAGGACAAGGACATTCCTTACAATCCATCTGGTACGGAGCTGGGTCGTAAGACGGAGGTTTTCAGAGCATTGGACATGTACTCTGAGTACGTGAAATCTACGGTTGAAACAGACTTTGAGGGACTTAAGGTTGTCATAGACGCGGCGAATGGCGCTGCCTTTGAGGTCGCGCGAAAGACACTCAAGGACATGGGCGCTAAGGTTTCCTGTATTCATGCAGAGCCGGACGGCTACAATATCAACCAGGAATGCGGGTCGACGCATCCTGAAAAGGTAGCTGCAGAGGTTATTTTAAATAAAGCCAACATTGGTCTTGCCTTTGATGGTGATGCGGACCGCCTTATCGCAGTGGACGAAAAGGGGCGCGTGATTGACGGTGACCGGATCATGGCAATCTGCGGCGCACACATGAAGCGTAGCGGAAAGCTTAATAACGATACGATAGTCGCAACGGTTATGAGCAATCTGGGACTTGATATCGCCATGAAGGAAGTGGGAATAACCCTTGAAAAGACAAAGGTTGGTGACCGTTATGTCCTTGAGGCGATGCGGGCCGGAAAGCATAGCTTGGGTGGAGAACAGTCTGGACATATCATTTTTCTGGACCACAATACGACAGGGGATGGTCTGCTGACGGCAGTGCAGCTTCTTAATGTCATGAAAGAGACTGGAAAGAAGCTTTCAGAGCTTGCAGACATTATGGATACGTATCCGCAGGTGCTTAAGAATGCACGGGTGTCCAACGTGAAGAAGCATGCCTATGGTGAAGATGAAGCAATCGTTAAGCGCATTGCCGAAGTGGAAGACTTTTTCCACGGACAGGGCCGTGTGCTCATTCGTCCTTCTGGAACGGAACCCCTCGTACGCGTAATGATCGAAGGAAAAAATCAGGATGAGCTGAACCGGTTTGCAGAAGAACTCGTCGAACTCATAGAGCATAGACTGGGACAGTAACCTCACCATACCGGGAGAAATGAAACCGGCATGAGTAAAGTGATAAAAAAATCAATTCAACAAAAAATATGAAAAGAAGGCTGCGTGAGCAAGCCTTCTTTTCTATTTCGTGATAAGCAATCGAAATTGCTCTGAATTTCTTATTCGCCCTGTGTGGGGTCTTCTTTGGGTTTCATGGTCTCCAGCCAGTCAGACAGACGGTCGGCAACCCGTTCGAAATCATCCACCATGAAGGTACTGTCGAAATCATGTTTTTTAATGCTGTGATCATACATGGGATCGTAGTAGTTGACCATGAGCTCCTCGGCAACCCTTACAAATTCGCCCTGCTTGACGAGTTCCTGAAGGGCTTCAACAGGCGCGTTGCCCATGTAGCGTCTGATTTTGTCAATCGCTTCGAGAAGCTCCACATTGCCGGGCTCGAGATCCGTGTATTCCGAAATCAAGTGCTCTGCTCTGAAGTGGACATCCGCATCAATTAGGACCTGGTAGCCTTCTGACATGTGTTCTTTGATGCAGGTTGGTACAAAAAGTTTTCCAATGCGTCTGCTCTCGGCCTCGACAAAGACATAGTCAGACTTACGGTTTTTCAGTGTATGGTAAATGGTGGTTTCAAAGGCTTTGGTAGAGGGCTGGTCCCCAAGACCAACGCCGCCAAGCAATGAGCCGCGGTGATTTGCCGCACCTTCAAGGTCCAGTACATCAAGACCCTTTTCAACCAGATGGTCCAGTATTTTTGTTTTTCCGACACCCGTTCTGCCGTGCAGGACAATATAAGTGATTTTGGCATTTTCTTCCTCAATCCCTTTTACGACCGCTTTTCTATACCCCTTGTATCCGTCCTTGATATAATAGACATTCTCCCCCAGACCGTTGAGCAGTAGGGCGATAGAGGTGCTTCGCATACCGCCGCGCGCACAGAAGAAAACGATGCGCTTTCCAGTTTCTTTTTTCAGATCAGAAACCGTCTTATAGAGCTCAGGCAGCTTTCGGGACACAATTTCAACACCAAGCTGCTTCGCTTCCGCTGGAGAATTGTGTTTGTACATGGTTCCGATGATCTTGCGCTCCTCGTTTGTGAAAAGTGCCAGATTTATTGCGCCGTAAATTGTCGATTCAGCGTATTCCGCCGGACTGCGCACATCTATGAAGAGACAGTTTTTGTCTTCAAGTTTTTCGTACTCAATAGGTAATAGCATAGGGGTTCCTCCATCCTTGCAAATAACATTACTATAATAATGTTTGTTAAGGAATTATTCAAGCGCAACCGTGAATTTAACAAAAATATCCTACGAAATAGTTTTTTTAAGATTTGGCAGGGTATATTAGGCCTAGGTAGAGCATAAGGAGGACGTATATGGCAAACATTCTCATTGCCGATGACTCAGTAGTGATTAGGAAGACACTGCGGAGACTCTTGATAAAAGGAGGGCATGAAATTATCTGCGAGGCATCCAATGGACAGGAGGCCTTTAATGCTTACAAGATGAACCAGCCGGATATAGTAACCATGGATATTACAATGCCGCTCGTAGATGGAATTGCAGCACTTCGTAAGATCATTGAGAGTTTTCCAGATGCTCGCGTAATCATGATAAGTGCAATTGACCAGAAAAAGTTAGTGTTTGAAGCACTGGAAGCGGGTGCCAAACACTATATCATCAAGCCCTTTGAAGAAAAGAATGTTCTGGAGATTATAAGGCTCGTCCTTGAAGAATAGAAATCAGGTATTTCAATACATATTGAGATACCTGATTTTTATTGGAAATGAATTTCGTATACGAATTCGAGTTGTCTTTTATAGTCCAGTTCAACAAAGTCCGTGGGTTTGACACTGGTTTCTTTCTTTTCGAAGTATTGCAGGTCGGCAAGCTTGAGCATCTTATAGACAAACTGGGAGCAGAACATGATATTGGGCTTGTGGGAATACCTGAAAACAAGTCCGAGCAGATTGTAGGCACTGCCCTCAGCATTGATCTTTTTGATTTCATCAATAAGGAGACGTTTCTTTTCAGGTGCAATGCGCATTTTGTAGACCATGATGGAAGCGTCATTTTTCTTATTGAAGTACTCCACCATCTCAGCATTGAGTCCAGGCGGATATACATTTTCTCCGCCGTTGTAACTGATGATGGTCTTTAAGTCATGATCAAATGAAAGAGAGGCGTGATTGTACTCCTTGCTCGTGAAGAGGGAGATGACCTCACTTGCCGCACTGCCCGTATTGGAAATGATGATGTACAGATGCGGATCGCTCAGACTTTCATAGGCCTGATTGAAGTAGGCCTCGGTGAGGCTACCGTTGTTTATGTATTTTCTGGAGCTGTGCCGTGGGATATCCCTGAGTATTTCATCGATATTGTCTCGGGAAATACTTTTACGCGCTCTACGGACAACATGCATCTTACTGAAGATGAGCTCCTTGTTATTTCTGAACTGATGGAAACTGAAGGAAGCGATCTCTTCCATGGACGGGAAGAAGAACTGCGTATACCGTTTGAAAGTCACAAGATAATCAATTAAAAAGGGCACGTAAATCAGCGTCACACCAATGAGCTTGGCGGCGGATTTTGGAATGCCGAAGAGACCCTTTCCAAAAATGCCGACATTGCTGAATGCAAGCTTCAAGGCGAGAACGCTTATGTATAAAATAACCAGTATTGCCCGCGTCTTGCTTTCCTCCTCAATTCTGAATGTATGACCAATCATGAGCAGGGTGATTAAAATATAGGCAAGCGCGAAGAGGGTTGTATCACCGTAGAACAGAAGGACAACCATGAGAAAGGCTGCCAGAAGATTTAACAAACTGCGAAGTTGCTTAATACGGTACATGTTGAGACTCAACTTTCTATGTGGTTTATGTATAGTATAAATTCAAGATGTGAACAGAGTTTGAATTAGCCCGAAATTGATTTGGTTTTAAAAATGACCTGACCGTTCTTTTCGGTGGCGAGAAGCTCGGAACGGAAGACGTTGTTCTTGGGATTTTGCTGAATGATATCGAGAATTTCGAGAAGCTTTGTGGCAAAATCTCTGAATGTCAGGCTTTTCAAGTCCGCGCCCTCCTTGTGATAGGAAAGCAGGACCCAGTTCTTCAGCGAATCGGTGCTGATTTTAAGTTCAACATCGTATTGTTCCTTATATATGCCGTATAGGGCATCTGTAAATTCTCCATATGCCGCATGACCAAGTGGACTGAGCCAAATGACAGGCTGCCTGAGGTCGCCCATATTTTTTCGCAGGGGGTCGATGGCGTGTCCGAGACGTTGAGCCAGCGCACCATAGGAGCTGACGCCCTTCTCATCGTGCAAAAGACGTGGTGTCCCTGAAAGTATGAAGAAGGTCTGCTTGAGCTCGCCTGTGCTTATGAGGTCTATGAGCTGTCGTATGTTTGCATAGGCACTATGACGGATGTCGCTGCGTTCATCCACAATGAGATCAAGCTCGTCAACCAGAACAATAAATCCCTTGTAGCCCAACAGGGTAATCAGGTGGGTAAAGGCGCGCATGAAATCCATCATATTGAACTTGTCGACGGCCCCCACAATGCCAAACTGTTTTTTCAGTGCAAGTGGAATATTCTTTTCGCCGGTGATCCAAGCAGCTACAGCTTCTGAAACAGCCGTATCCTTCTTGATACGAGCCCGGATATAGGTGAGAAAAGACCTTGAAAAAGCGTTATTGAAACGATTTAAGGTTTCAATGACGCGGTTTATTTCCTCAGCCGATTGGGCGCGGTTGGGCGTGTTTTGAAGATTTTCTATCCATATATCGAAAAGGTCATCAAAACTGCACTTTCTGTTAGCAACGCTTTTCACAAAAATATTATGCATTATTTTGTAATACATTTGTTCAAGGTTGTTGAATCTGAAGGTCTTGTCTATTTGTATATGGGAGACGATGAAATCGTCCTCAAGGGCTTCTGCCTTGACGTGGTTGAGCAGAAAGGTCTTGCCTGCGCCATATTCGCCGACAATCCACTTGAAGCAGCTGATGCCATCTGCCGTATTGCTGAAGCATCGTTTCAGTTCACCGGACTCATCTTTTCTTCCAACCATTAGAGCGTTTGGGATGTGGGTAGGCGCAACGCCGTTTTTATAAGCGTTCAGCACCGAACGATAATCTTTTGTCTGCAACACGCTCACCTCCAGAGTCAGAAATAGCGAGCAAGAAATGACTTGCCCGCTATAGATTATAGTATTCATTTTATCTGATTTCATATGAGTTTTCAAACCAGAATATCCAGTTCGTGGATTGAACTTACACCGCCACTCTCCTTCATGTATATGCTGCTCTCGCGTAGTTGGCCATTTTGTCCGTAAGCTTCGTCGGTCAAGGTGTATTCTGTTGAAACAGAGGACAGATAAATAGCGCCGACATCCGCTTCGAGCAGCCCGGTGAGTTCCATCTCGCCAGAACTGTTCATGGACCAGATCTGAAGTTTGTCAAAAGCCACATCATTCTCATCAAGCCATCCGTTATGGTCATCGTCCAGCGCGCGGAGCTCTGAAAACCCATTGTTTGTGGAAGGTCCGAAAAGTTCGGAGCCATCATCGATGATCCCGTTACCATTTCTGTCAAAAACCAGGAAGCCACTGCCGTCTCGGGGCACGCTGACATCGTCCAGTTCGCCGTCCAGATCCAGATCGAATCGGATTTTGCGGTCTGAGAGCCCAGGTGGAATGTGGTCTGTTTGCACAACGATAGGGTCAATCAGTGCCTGCCCGGCATTGATTTCAACACTGGATTTTTCATACGTTTCCCTTTTCATCATCAAATTGAGGTCAAAAGACACTTCTTTGCCGCTACTGTCCTTGACGGTTCCCGAAGCTGAAAAAGTCATTTTTTCTGACTCGTGCTTGGTTTTTGTTTGCCTGTAGCTGAGCCCCCACCCGGTAATGGCAGGCTGGGTGCTACGCTGTGATTCTGCGTTGCTGCCGTGTTTTCCGTTTCTGACCCGGCGTAGGCCAATCAGGGAAAACTTGAATGGCTTGCCGGTTAAGTAGGAAATCAAATTTTCAAGCAGACGGATTTTGAGTCTATCCTCGTCTGAGAGATATGCGTCCAGTTCATCCTCGGTACTTGAAAGATCGTCGACTGCGTCTGTATTTTGTGAATGGGCTGTGTTATTTTCTGCAAGGCTGATCCCTTCAGGTGACAATTTCAGGGCATCCTGCTGCAGCTGTACTGCTTGAGCATGCCAGAACTGGAGTCTTGTGCTTGAGGTTTCCGTCTTTTTGAATTCTCGACTCGCCTCCATGCTTATCGAAGAATTCTCAATCCTCATATGTCTCACCTCCATGTAGACCTACACTATACTCCTATATCATAAATATCGTTTGAAAATTCAAAAAAATTAGTGCGTTTTCCAAAAATAGGCCAAACGTCTGTAATAGGGCTCGAGCTGTATGGGTATAATAGAAGTACAGAAGGGAGAGCTGACATGAATCATTTGGTACTGTTCGACGAAAAAGCATTTATACGAAATAGAGTAAAGAGTCTTCTCAGCATAACGGATATTCGTGTTCATGAGGCGATGAGTTATGGACAGCTGGTCAATCTCGTCGACCATGATACCTTCCAGGTGGACTGCATTATGGCGGATATCAATTTTGACGATCCCATTCTGGTGGAGCGTATAGAAGAGTTCAGACAGATGCACTCTTCAATTCCCCTGGTGATATTCACATCTTCTTCATCAAGAAAGGGATTTATCAGTGCCATGAAACTTGGCGCAAACGATTATATTTTGAAGTCGGTTGAAGACGATGTACTCATAAGTCGTATCAAAAGGAATATTGGACTTACGATGCCGGTTCAAGGTGCAGCAAGTGCCGGTGAAAAGATTTCTCTGGATATAACAAAGTACCTGGCAGGCGAAATACGCAAGGCGCAAAAGGGCTCCTATGGACTGACCATCTGCTTCAGCAGTGTGCTTCGCCAAGATGGAAGCGACGCCAACGTGCGTGTGTCCCCAAGATTTCTCTCCCAGCTCCAGGGCACCTATTGGGAAACCGACGCTCTTGTATCTCTTGGACTCAACCATTTTGTGAGCTTTTTTCCCTTCTGCGGGGAAAAGGGACGGATTATTGTTGAATCTAAGTTGCAATCTATTTTTGAAACCCTGAAAACGGCTGATTCCAACCTTATGGACTGTTCTCTCGTCAATGATTATGTAACATTTCCCGAAGATGGCTTGACTAAAGAGGAAATTTTGACAAAAATGATAGAGGAGATGAACAACAAATAAGGCTTTGGAGGCAGGTATGAAATTAGGTGTAATTGGATATGGAAACATTGCCCGGGCACTTGTGGGCGGTGTAGTGAAGTCAGGATACATTGAAGCTGGCGATATTTATATATCGACACTGTCAGTTGAATCAGTTAAGGAAGAGATTGAAGCGGCTGGTTGTAATCCGCTGCGTTCAAATCAGGAAGTGGCACAGGCAGCGGACTATTTGGTTCTTGCAGTGAAACCCTATCAGTATGAATCGGTAATCAAGGAAATAAGTCAGGATCTGCGTGAACAAACGGTATTTATTTCTGTAGCAGCTGGTGTGACAATAAGCATGGTGTCGGACTGGATGGGTAAGGCGTGTAAAATCATCAGAACCATGCCCAATACACCAATGCAGGTAGGTCTAGGTATGACTGCCATAACGCCAAATCCGCTTGTTGAGTCAGAGGAAATAGACTTTGTAAAAGGTCTGTTCTCAAGTGTGGGCAAGTCGGTGGTAATTGATGAGGATAAGATGGAAGCGGTCATTGGCGCGTGCGGCTCTTCGCCGGCCTTCGTCTACATGATGATAGAAGCGCTGGCTGACGGCGCTGTTCTAAAAGGACTACCTAGAAATCAGGCCATGGAACTGGCTGCACAGGCAGTTAAAGGTGCTGCGGAGATGGTGCTTGAAACAGGTCGACATCCAGGTGTGCTTAAGGACCAGGTCTGTTCACCGGGTGGAACAACCATTGAAGGTGTTGCAGTACTTGAAGCGGCTGGTTTTAGAACGGCAGTCATTGAAGCGGTGCGCAAAACTGTTGAAAAGGCAGAAGCCCTTAAAAAGTAATAGAAAATACTGTCTGATAAAGACCTTGTACAAGGTCTTTTTTAGATTTATCACACAGGTAAGGTTGGTGTCGAAATGGTCTATGATTGTATAATAATTGGCGCAGGACCTGCTGGTCTTATGGCAGGCTGCTTTCTCGATGGCATGAAAACGCTCATACTTGAGGGAGAGGCAAAGGCAGCTCAGAAGCTGCTGCTATCCGGTTCAGGGCAGTGCAATTTCACCCATGGCGGTTCCATAAGAGATTTTTTTGAAAAATACGGTGCGCATGGCAGATTTGTTCGAAAGGCACTGTCCGCATTTGATAATGCAGCGGTCATGGACTTTTTTAAATCCCGTGGGGTGGAAATCTTCGTGCGGGCGGATGAAAAAGTGTTTCCGAAAAGTCTTGATGCATGGGATATCTTTCGTGCTTTGAGGGACGGCTGCACTGAAGGCGGCGCTGAAATCAGGACAGACGCAAAGGTGACCCGTCTTGCTGTTGAAAAGGACGGTTTTATCGTGCACGGAAAACATGAAAGCTGGAAAGCGAAAACGGTGGTGATTGCAGCCGGGGGTGCATCTTATCCCATGACGGGTTCCGACGGCAGCGGTATTGAATTTGCGAGGGCCCTGGGCCACGAAATCGAACCCCTGCATCCGGCACTCACCCCTGCCTATATGGAGGATTTTCCTTTGACGGCGCTTGCTGGAACAACCTATGTTGGCGGCAGGCTTCACCATTATAGAGATTCAAAAAAATTGGGTAGCTATAGGGGCGATATTCTTGTGACCCACACAGGTCTCAGTGGCCCCTGCATCCTTGACAACAGTAGAGCGTTTAGGTCCGGTGATCAAATCGAGCTTTGCATGCTGGGACCCGAAGAAAGTCGAAAAAGCCTTGAAGACAAGCTCTTGAGCGGAAATAAGAAGCTTGTGCGGACAGTCCTAAGCGAAAGCATGACAAGAAAAAATGCTGATTTGCTGGTTGAGCTGGCGCCTGAAGTGACAAAGGATACCATTTGTGCAGAACTGGGAAAAGGCTCTAGAAAATGGTTGCTGAGTCATGCGGAAGGCTTTAGAATGACCATTCGCACACTGGGCAGCATGAAAAGCGCCATGGCGACAGCGGGTGGGGTTGCTCTAAAGGGCGTATCTCAGTCGACAATGGAGTCGAAAGTGGTAGAGGGCCTTTACTTTGCAGGGGAAGTGCTCGATGTGGACGGCGACTCTGGTGGCTACAATATTCAGTGGGCCTTCTCAAGCGGGCGAATGGCAGCTGACTCAATACGCAAAAGGCTTCGTGGCTAAGAGACCGTAAACGAGGAAGAGAATCTGAAGGAGCGGGAAGATGAAGAGATGCGCATGGTGCGGGGATGATCCCCTGTATGTCAAATATCATGATGAGGAATGGGGAAAGCCGGTGCATGATGACCGGGTTCATTTTGAATTTCTTATACTGGAATCTGCACAGGCAGGACTGAGCTGGATTACCATCCTCAGGAAGAGGGAGGCCTATCGGCAGGCCTTTGCCGGGTTTGATCCTGAAAAGGTGGCACAGTTCACCCAGGCGGATGTAGAGCGCCTCATGGTGGACAGCGGTATTGTGCGCAACCTGAGGAAAATTGAAGCGGCCATAAACAATGCTCGCATATTCCTTGACATTCAAAAAGAATATGGGAGCTTTGACACCTATCTGTGGGATTATGTTCAGGGAGAGCAGATTGTCGGTGCATATGAGAAGGTCGAAGATCTGCCGGCAAAAACAGACTTGTCGGACCGCATCAGCAAGGACCTGAAAAAAAGAGGCATGAAATTTCTTGGACCCGTTATTATGTATTCTCATCTCCAGGCTGTTGGGCTTGTCAACGATCATGTTCTTTCCTGTGATTTCAGGCAGGCGTGCAGTGAAAAGTGATCGCAAGCGCTGGAATGAGTACAATTGTGAACCTATGTCATTGTGAAAAAATAGTTCAATTGTATTGACAATGAATATCATTCATACTACAATTAGAGTGTAAATGATAATCGATTTCATGATGGAGGTAGTCATATGCCGCTAATGATGGCGAAGCCTGGAAATAAAGTAGTTCTAAAAGAAATTGCATGGGGACAGAAACTGCGCAAGAAGCTTCAGGATATGGGACTTACACCGGGTGTACGCTTTGATGTCGTATCTGCAACATCAAATGGTCCTGTCATTATAGAAGTTCGAGGTACACGTCTTGCACTTGGTCGTGGTGTACTATCAAAGATTATTGTGGAACAGATATAAAACAAGCCGTTACGGCGGATATCGAAATTGTATATTTAAACTCGCTGACGTTAGACGGATAGCGAGTTTTGCTGTGTTTAAGCAAATGAATGTGTTTATATGAAATAATTAGAAAAAATTGACTTATAGAATATAGGTGGAAGTATGAAAAAGCACACTATAGCGCTGGCGGGAAACCCGAACTGCGGGAAGACAACCCTGCTCAACGGACTGACAGGCGCAAGACATTATGTTGGAAACTGGGCGGGTGTAACTGTCGAGAAAAAGGAAGGCACCCTGAAATACAAGAATGAAGAGATTACTGTGGTGGACTTGCCGGGAATCTATTCTCTGTCTCCCTTTTCTCTTGAAGAACGCATTTCCAGACAGTATATACTGGAGGAGTCGCCGGATATTATCGTCAATATCGTTGATGCCAGTGCCCTTGAGCGCAATCTTTTTCTGACGCTTCAGCTGATGGAGCTCGGAAGACCGGTGGTCATTGCACTGAACATGATGGACGAAGCCAAGAAGCGGGGCATCGAGATCGATGTGGAAGGACTCTCTAAAGCACTGGGCGTTCCAATCGTCCCAATTGTAGCAAGGCGCGAACACGGCTTGGATAGCTTGCTCGACAAGATACTGGAGATTTCGGGTCAGGACAGTTTGGAAACACATACGCATATTGTGTATTCAGATGAACTTGAGCAGGCCATTGGAAAAATGGAAGCAGCCTTGCCGAACTTGCCAGAGTTTATGAACCCGAGGTGGGTGAGTATCAAGGCACTGGACCGTGATGAAATGCTTCTTGAAGACATTGAAATCGCCGGACTGGATACATTCCCAGTGCTTGACGAGCTTATTGCAAATGAGAAATACCGTGTGATCAACACACTTATGGAGGCCCATATCGTGCGGCCTGAAGAAAGCTATGACAAGCTTTCTGCAAAACTGGACAAGCATTTGCTCAATCAGTGGTTGGGTATTCCCATATTTGCAGTAATCATGTATGCGGTCTTCAATATGACCTTTACCCTGGGCGGCTATGGAGTCGACCTGCTGGATGTCTTCTTCTCCGAATACGTCTCGGGATGGGCGCTTATGCTGCTGCAGGCTGCGGGCGTTGCTGAGTGGATGCAGTCCCTGGTTGTCGATGGTATTATTGGGGGTGTCGGTGGCGTACTGACCTTTGTACCCAATATTGCAATCATGTTCTTTTTCATATCAATACTGGAAGACAGCGGGTATATGGCACGTGTGGCATTTATCATGGACCGCTGGATGACCAAGGTCGGTCTGAATGGAAAGACCTTCATTCCCATGATTCTCGGATTCGGATGTAATGTGCCGGCCATTATGGGAACAAGAACCCTCGAAAATGAAAATGACAGACTTATAGCGATTCTGATCAACCCTTTCATGTCCTGCAGTGCGAGACTGCCGGTGTATATTCTGTTTTCATCGGTCTTCTTTAGGGGCTATGAATCGGTCGTGACGTACTCTCTGTATGTGCTTGGAATTCTTGTGGCCCTTCTTGTGGCTTATGTTTTCAGACGTTTCCTATTCAAAAGTGAAGACACGCCTTTCATTATGGAACTGCCCACTTACAGGCTTCCTGTTCCAAAAGCGCTCTTCATACACGTATGGGAACGTGTGCGCGGCTACATTGTTAAGGCGGGTACCGTAATATTTGCGGCATCTGTGCTGCTTTGGGTCATAACAAACTATAATATGTCAGGTCCTGCACCGATTACCGAAAGCTTCGGCGCAGGCATAGGCAAGGTGATTGCGCCAGTGTTCTCGCCTATGGGTTATGGAACATGGCAGGCTGCACTGTCTTTACTGACGGGAATTGCAGCCAAGGAAATTGTTGTCTCAAACATGGCTATTGTATACGGTTTTGCAGATCCTGAAGCAACAGTGGAATTCGCAAACATACTTCGAAGCCAGTTTACCGCATTGTCAGCCTATGCCTTCATGGTCTTTGTGCTTTTGTACACGCCGTGTGTTGCAGTAATTGGTGTTATAAAACGTGAAACGAATTCATGGAAATGGACAGGTTTTTCTGTTATGTACCAAATCGTCGTTGCGTGGATATTCTCTTTTCTGGTGTTTCAGATTGGGAGTCTGCTCGGATTTTAAAAGCGAGGTGATCGGATGGGCACAGTTATAACGCTTATTCTGGCAGGACTGATATTTGGATATGGCGGGTATCAGGCATACCAGACCTTTAAGAAGGGGTCAAATGGAGAGTGCCAGGGATGCAGCTGTGACAGCTGCGATAAGGGCTCTTGCAATGTGAATTTTGGCTATGTGGACTTGTCTGAAGAACTTGACGAAGCGGAAGAGGACAGCAATAAGTAAAGCTCTTGAGCTGTGTGTCTTGGTTGACACAGAAAACTGAATCATAAAATCGAAGGTCCCCAGTAAAGCCTGGGGACCTTTTTGTAGTGCGCCCGGCATGGGCGCACTCTAGTCGGTGAAAGTCCGATACGGGGGCTGGTAGTGCCAACCGTTAGCCAAGAGCAAGGGTGTCCAACGTGAGGTGGAATCTGAAGGAAGCTGGAGGCAAAGTGCCGAGCCGAGGCACACGAATCACATTTGAGGCTTAACCAAGTGGATGAGGTTGCTATACAAACCAAAGTCCGATAACTACCCGAAACTTGGAAAGTAGATGTGGCGGCTACATGGCATGAAAGAGTGCGTTCTTACCCGGGGAGGTCTCAAGGATAAGTCCTGAAAAAAAATGGATGGACAACCCATGCAATGATGTATGGCTGAACCTTGAGAAGTCAGCAGAGGTCATAGTAGTCAGAGGGTCATGAACCTTTGATGAAGGACTGAACATTAGACAGGTGATTATCAATGAAAGATTCAAATCGACAGCAAAGAAAGCAGAAAACTTCAGATGAAGGCTACTTGAGAGAGATAAGGTTGGAAACCGAAAGGGTATCAGGAGCGCCGAGCTGTGATATGGCATCTTCATGCGAGAAAGCCAGGCAGAAATCGAGTACGGAAAATCTGCTTGAGCGCATCGTTCATAAGGAAAACATGAATAGAGCGGTCAAGCGCGTTGTCAAGAACAAGGGAAGCCATGGGATAGATGGAATGCAGGTTGATGCACTTCGACCCTACCTGATAGACCACGGACGAGAAATTGTGGAGACAATCTTAGAGGGAAGGTATAAACCAAATCCAGTAAGGCGGGTAAACATCCCGAAACCAGATGGTGGCGAAAGAGCGCTGGGGATACCAACAGTGGTAGACCGAGTGATTCAACAAGCCATAAGCCAAGTGTTGTCCGAAATCTATGAGGAGAAATTCTCAACATACAGCTACGGATTTCGTCCTGGAAAAAGCGCGCATATGGCGCTGAAACAGGCAAAGCGTTACATCAATGAAGGCAATAGATATGTTTGTGACATAGACCTTGAGAAATTCTTTGACAGGGTTAATCATGACAAGCTGATGCACCTCATTTCTCTTGAGATAGCTGACAAGCGAGTGCTGAAACTGATAAGAGCATACCTAAATGCAGGTGTGATGGAAAATGGTATAAAAGTGCGAACAAGAGAAGGGGCTCCACAAGGCGGACCTCTTAGTCCGCTACTGTCAAATATCATGTTGAATGAGCTGGATAAAGAGTTAAATCGAAGAGGACATAAATTCTGCCGGTATGCTGATGACTGTAATATTTATGTCAAGAGCAGGCGAGCAGGACAAAGAGTTATGGCATCAATTAAGACATTTCTAGAATGCGAACTGCATTTGAAAGTGAATGAAAAGAAAAGTGCTGTAGCAAGTCCAACACGAAGAAAATTCCTTGGATACAGCTTCTACTATACTAAGAATGGCGTGGACTTTCGAGTATACTCCCGAAGTGTACAGAAGCTAAAAGCAAAGATTCGACAAATCACAAACCGCAACGTCAGCATGAACTTCGAACAGCGAACACATCGTCTGCTTGAAGTCGCGAGGGGATGGACAAACTACTTCAAGATGGCAAGGATGAAGAAGCTGTTAGTTGAAATGGATAGATGGATTCGAAGACGACTTAGGGCATGCATCTGGAAGACATGGAAGAAAATCCGAACACGTTATAGGAATCTGATAAAACTAGGAATCCCAAAGCAAAAAGCTTGGGAGTTTGCGAACACTAGAAAAGGCTACTGGAGAATTTCCAATAGCCCTATTTTGCAACGTTCCATTACTAACGAAAGACTTACTAAACGTGGATTTGTCAGTTTATCTTCGCTGTACAAGAAATATGCTGTCTAATGAACCGCCGTATACCGAACGGTACGTACGGTGGTGTGAGAGGTCGGTGGCTGAATTAATCGGTCACCTCCTACTCGATTATCTGAGGTTTGGTGTGCCTAGAAGGTGTAATCGTCAAACTCAGGTTGCAGCATCAAATCGCCAGCATAGCGCCTTAGTCCGTCCGGATTCAGAATGCGTATGGATTTTCTGGACTTTTCAATCAGGCCTTCATCGACAAACTTGTTCATGACACGGGCCAGGTGTCTATAGCTCGTTCCAAGGAGTTCTGCCATATCGGAATAGGTTTCGTTGAGCTGGACCTGGCTCAAATTGGGGGCTAGGGCAAGAATGTAGGCTGCCAGCCTGCTTTCCAGGGTGTAGAGCAGATTGATGGAGCTGTCTACAGATTCATTGAAGGTCTTGATGGCAAGGCTTCGCCCGATTGCGCGCAGGAAGGTGTTGTCATACATGTATTTGTCAGCGACGACATCCATGGGAATGGCAATGCATTCACAGGGCGTCAGGGCTTCAACGTGACAATTGCAGCCCATTGCGGGATCGTTCATAAGCTCGACATCACCAATCACCTGTACGGGTTCGTAAAAGGAGAGCAAGTAGGATTTTCCGTTGTGCATGACGGTATAGACCTTGGCGCGTCCCTTCACGAAAAACTTGAAGTAATCAAGGGGTTCACCGCTGCGGGCCATGTATTCTCCCTGCTCGTACCGCAGGATCTTCACATCGTCCATGGACAGGGTGTTGAACCAGCGGGTTATATGATATTTATTTACATATTGCCTAATTGTATGGACATCATGGATAATATGCATAGGACCTCCTTTTGCAAATACTGATTTTGCAGATTTGCATACTTTAATATTACTGGAGGCGCTTGACTCTGTAAAGGACAAGGACGCATGCTTGGTGTGCGTGTCAGAAACAAGAGGAATAAGAGAAGACGAACGTTAGAGGTGTTTGCATGAGATACGAAGGAAGAATTTTCAGGCCTCCAAGTGAAGGCAGAAGTTATATTTTACAGGCGACCATAGGCTGCAGGCATAATGCATGTGCATTTTGTGACATGTACAAAGAAAAGCGCTTTAGAATTCGGACTGAGGAGGAAATCGTTGAAGACCTGAATATGGCCGCTGCTGCTGGCTATCGTCCCAAGCGGGTGTTTATCGCGGATGGTGACGCCCTCTCAATCGGCACCCAGGGCCTATTGAGAATCCTGCAGGCCATAGGCACCATTTTTCCAGCATGTGAGCGGATTGGAATTTATGGAACAGCCCAGGATATTCTCGAAAAGGGTGAAGGGCAGTTGCGGATGCTTAAAGAGGCCGGGCTGGGGATTGTTTATCTGGGCCTTGAATCCGGTTCAGACAAGATCCTTAAGAAAATGCGCAAAGGTGTCAGCGCAAGTGAAATGATTGAAGCGGCAAAGCTTGCAAAGCGCGCAGGCATGCCCCTTTCAGTTACGGCAATTTCTGGACTGGGCGGAACTTCTGACCTTGAAGAGCATGCGCAGATGACTGGAAACGTGCTGTCGGCCATGGATCCGGATTATATCGGCCTGCTGACGCTCATGCTTGAACCGGGTACTGAGGTCTATAAATGGACCCGTGAGGGATCTTTCATTGTACCGGGTCCCCGGGACGTGCTTTTCGAAACCAAGCTGCTTGTAGAGCAGCTGGAGGTGAGTGACTGCACTTTTAGGAGCAACCACGCGTCAAACTATGTGAATTTGAAGGCCCATCTTCCCCATGAGAAGGATGTGCTTCTGCAGCAGATAGATCGAGCGCTTCAGGGACATAGCTTCAAGCCGGAAGGACATCGCATGCTCTAAAAAAATTGCTAAAGAAAGCAATCGGGACGCCTACAATCTGTTTGACCGTATGTGGCATGGGTATTTAAAAAGCATCCTACTAATGGCGGCGGGGGAACTGCCGGTGGTAAAGGAGGCGCAAATAATGGATTTCTTATTTGAGACGATGTCTGAACAGTATGCGGATAAAATTGTTAGATGGAAGGAATCTGAAGGCTACGCCTGCTACGATGCACAAGGGAATGAAACTGAACTTGAAGAAATGCTGCTTTCGGGGGAATTTGAATTTTTTATTGTAAAATCAGAAGCAGGGGAGCTTATAGGATTTATAGAATGTACCTTCGATGACGAAGGCATTATGGAGGTTGGCTGCGCACTTGTTCCCGAATATCTGGGCCAAGGAATGGGCTGTGATTTCATATCGGCTTGTATGGAGTTTGTGATTGACTACTATGGTTATGGACAACGCGTCCTCAAATCACTGCTAAAGCCGGGAGACGTCCATGGTGTCAAGGTTTATGAACGCGTCGGCTTCTCCATTGTGGATGAATCGGACGAGTGGATTGAACTCAATCTCGAGGTTTAGGCACCATCAATGAAATGAATGAAAAAGGGGGACATGGGTTCCTCTTTTTTTTGTGAACAGGAAATCCTATGGGAGAAACGTGTCTAATTTGGTAAAATATAAGAAAATTCTTAGAAAGAAGGTAGTGTATGAATCCGACAATCAATTTGCTTAAAAACCATAGATCCATTCGAAAATATACAGACAAGCCTGTTGGCGATGCCTTATTGAAGGAGCTTGTCGAGGCGGGACAGTGGGCTTCAACCTCAAGCTTTGTGCAGGCCTATTCCATTGTTCGTGTCAAGGACAGTGACAACAGGGAACAGATTGCAGAACTTTCCGGAGGTCAGAAGAATGTACTGACAGCCCCTGAATTTCTCGTATTTTGTGCGGACCTGAACAAGCTGGCACGGGCGTGTGAAATGCATGAAATTGACATGGAAGAAGGCTATATTGAACTGATGCTGATTGCATCTCTGGACGCGGCACTGGTTGCGCAGAATGTTATGGTGGCTGCGGAAAGTGTTGGGCTAGGCGGTGTTTATGTGGGCGGTATCAGGAATGATCCTGAAAAAATGAGTGCGCTTTTAGGGCTTCCAGACCAGGTGTATCCTGTATTTGGTCTTTGCCTTGGATGGCCGGACCAGAATCCGGATCAGAAGCCACGAATGCCTCAGGAACTGGTGCTGTTTGAAGACCGTTACGAGGAAATGGATCAGGATAGACTGAACAGCTATGATGCGCACGTCAAAGAATATTATATCAATCGTACAAAGGGCCGTCTGACCCACTCGTGGACAGAGCAGATGTCTGAAAAACTCAGCAAGGAAACCAGACCGCATATGATGGACTATTTGAACAGCAGAAAATTTGCAACAAAATAAACCGGGGGCGTATGCGGATATTGTCTGAGCGCGAGCGGCTATCAGACAATGATAGGGTGACAAGATGATACTTTATGACTTGATATTATTTATACTACCACTGCTTATGATTGCGCATAGGCGTGTACTTGATTTTATGACAGAGAAAAAAGGCATCCTGCTTGGGGCTTCGGTGGCGCTGCCTTTGGTTCATGTACTTGTATCCGGATTCAGGTGGCAGGTTGGACTTTTGTACCTTGTACACTTGGTGCTTGCAGTTCTAGCACTTTATTTGAGTGCGAAAAACAAACATTACCGGATGAACTACAGAGGTGTGCGTAAAATTTGCTCCGGTGTGATGGCGACTGTCCTGCTTTTGGCTGTCGTGTTTCCTGTGGGCGTGGTTATAAGGCCGCAAGGACCTTATAAAGTTGGGACCGCCCGTATGACGCTGAACAGCGAAAGTGGTTTTGAACCGGCTGTAGACGGTCTTGGACGCAGCATTGTTCTTCAGTTTCATTATCCGTCTGATTGGATGGGCCTGGAACGGGCGCCGGTATTTGAAAATGGAGATGAAATTGAAAGGGTCCTTCAGAAGAATTTTGGCGTGCCCAGACTCTTTATCAGTCACCTGAGTATGTTGAAATCAAGTGCCTGGTATGGCGCTAAGGTGAGTGACAGCAAAACCAAATATCCGGTGGTGGTCATGTCCCACGGTTGGAAGGGCGCCAAAAACCTGCATGAAAACCTGGTGGAGGAAATGGCGTCAAACGGATACGTAGTGGTGAGTATTGACCATTCGTATGGAAGTCTTGCTACGGTACTGGATGACGGTACTTGCCTGGAGTTCGATGAGAACCTGGCTTTTGAAAGCAGTGCGGATACCCCCTCCGTGGCAGATGGACAAGAAATCGTAGAAATGTACAGGGGCGACATTGAAGAGACCCTAGATGCACTTTATGAAATGAACGAAGTTGGCGCCAACTATATATTCTCTGGAAGGATGGATTTGGGTAAGATAGCGCTTATCGGATATTCCGCCGGCGGCGGAGCGTCGGTTCTGCAGGCATTTTCTGATTCGAGGATTACAGCTGTAGCCGGTCTTGATGCATGGCTTGAACCACTGGACTGGAAGCTCATGCTGGGGGGGCTCAGCGTGCCCTATCTGCATCTTGAAAGCGGGGAGTGGCAAGGCGGGCCAAATGAGCGGAACCTGAACATGCTTTTGACCCAATCCACAGAGGACCGGTGGTGTGTTCTCCTAGAAGGCACAAAGCATACAGATTTCACAGTGCTTGGAGACATTTTTCCTTTTAGTGGTTTTACGGGCCTTACGGGGCCTGATATCAAAACATCTCAGGCCATGCAGGAGGATCTGATCCTGGCCTTTCTTGATTTCTATGCAAATGGCAAGAATACAAAAAAAGCCTTGGCCGGTGTCATAAGCAAGTACGACAGGGCAAAGGCTGAAGCTGTTTACATGAAATAAGTCTGAAGGGTCTAAAGGATGTATTTAAGACCCATGAGTACAAGAATATGGACCGGATAAAACCAGTATCCCACGGCCTTTGGAATCCGAATGGGAAAGTTCGGTTCAAAGAGGATGGGAACAAGCGCCATAACGCTGCAGGCCTGCACCCAGTTGGATGTGATGTAGAGATACATCAGACTGAAGGACAGATAGAGGGCAGCCGTATGGGGTCTGTCTCCATAGGACATGTGGAAGAGATAGATCATCACAAGTCCGTAAACGCCATAGCTCAAAGGCGGATAGAAGCCTGCTGCAAAAAACACTGGCATCAGCAACCTGTATTTTGATTCCGAGAGCTGGATGATCATCAGGCCGATGAGGAGGGTGAACATGATGTTCAGCTTTCCAGGGACGAAGTAGTGATAGGGGATTTGCGATATGATGCCGAACACGAACAGACGAAGCATGTATTTTCTTTTGTCTGAGGTATAACGGTATCCCCTGGCGATAAGAAATGCAAAAATTGGAAAAGCCAGTCTGCCAATTATTCTAAGCCATAAGGCAGAGGGATAGTACAAAAATCCCACATGGTCAATGAGCATGGTAAGCATTGCAAGTATTTTGAGAAAATCACCTTTTCTGTTCATAAAATCCGTCCTTTTATTGTGGTATAATACCATAGTAGCACATATTGAAAGGAAATTCTGAATGGAAAAGAAGTCCTATGTATACATTTTGCGCTGTGCGGACGGGACCTTTTATACAGGGTATACGACAGACCTGAGCAGACGCTTCGAGGAGCATCAGCAGGGAAGCAGAAAGTGCAAATATACAATGCCAAAATCACGTAGACCGGTTGAAATTGCATGTGCTTGGGCAGTTGAATCCCCAAGGGGCAATGCCCTTCGCATTGAAGCCTTTATCAAAAGCCTCACACGGGCTCAGAAAATGAAGCTGATTGGGGATGGAAAAGCCCTTGCGAGTCTGTATGCTGAAAAGAAGGCACACGTCATAACCTGTGCACTGCTGGATAGTTATGATTTCGCCTAAAGCGTGTTATAGGACGTGTCCCTGATTATGTAAATAGAGGCACAGATTGTCCAATTAAGGGTTCACATAGAAATAGGAGGGTATATATGCGACAAAGTACAAAAAAATTTATTGCGATTGCGATTGTGGGAATTATGATCATTTCATCGTTTCTGACGATTGTTACAGCAGGACTTTATTTCTAAGCATACGAAGGTGCATTCGAAAGCACATTAAATACATGAACTTAAGGAGGGCGAAAGCGTGTCGACTTTTTTTCGGCGGCTCATCGTACTGGTCCTTTTCGTAGCCATAGTAAGCACGTTCTACTATTTCCAATTTATTGAAGGTGAGGCGGAAGTTGCAAGCTACACCTTTAGGGATGATTTCAAGGGTATCAACCGAGACTTCTGGTATATCGGCGAATGGCAGACCATGTTTACGGCATATGATAAGGTTACAATCAGAAATGACATCTTAACTGCGGAAGTCACAGAGACCGATAGGGGTCCATTTATGCTTTCAAAACCCATACCTGTGACAGAGGGGGATGTCATTACAATCAAAAGACGTGCCAAGCTGCATTATGCCAACGATAACTTTACTGGCGGACTGGCGATTGTTCAGACCTCCGATGAGGAGCTAAAGCCAGTGGTCATGGAAAATGACTGGGGCAGGAGTATTGGCGACGGCGTTGCCCTCGTTGAGTATGTGCATAGCTATAACGAGGATTCAGAGAGACCTGGACGGGACATTTTCCGTGTAATGGGTCCAGGATGGAAGACAGAAAACGCATACGCAGTGCTCGAACCGACCTTTGATGATTGGTTTGAGGAAGAACTGGTCTTTGATACAAGAACCAACCAGATCCTTTATAAAATTGGCGGCAAGGAGTACCGGGTGAATGGCGAGGCAATCACACGCCCTTATATTCGTGTTTTCATGCACGCCTACGGCTGGGAAACAGGACATTACATGAAACTGGACTGGTTCGAAATAAAGGTTGAAAATATGCGTTTACGCAGATAAAGACTACAACAACCCGTTAGCGAGGACATCTGCGACGGGTTTCTTTGTGAGAAGAGGTGAAAACATGCTTGAGATATTTGATAAATCCACACAGCGTGTTCCAATCAAAGTATGGCTGGGCAGTCAAAATGATATTGAACATGGATGCCTGCATCAGGCCAAGAACTTGAGCATGCTGGACTTTGTTCACAAATGGGTGGCGCTCATGCCTGACACGCATCAGGGCTATGGCATGCCCATCGGTGGCGTCGTTGCGCTTATCGACCATGTGATTCCCAATGCGGTGGGGGTGGATATCGGCTGCGGCATGGTCTTCACACAGACGAACATACCGCTTGAGAAGCTGACGGATGCAGCGGCGGATAAACTGATTTCAAGAATCATGGAAGAGATTCCCCTGGGGTTCGCTCATCATAAGGTTCGCCAGGAAAACCAGGTGCTTACCCACTACCTGGAGGAAAGCACCTATGACTTTGCGCGTATTGGACACCTGTTTCCTGAAATTGAAGCGGCGTGGTATCAGCTTGGAACGCTTGGCGGCGGCAATCATTTCATTGAAATTCAGGCGGATGAGCATGATATGCTGGGCATCATGATCCATTCAGGCAGTCGTAATTTTGGTTACAAAATTGCCAACTACTTCAACGAGAAGGCACGGTCCTACTCGCGCAAGCACGGAGGCAATCAAGCGGTCAAGCATCAGCTGGCCTATCTGCCGGCAGACTCTGTTTCAGGCATGGACTATCTTGAGTGGATGCAGCTGGCACTGACCTTTGCAAGGGAAAACCGACACATCATGATGGAAAAGGTAAAGTCCATTGTGCGGGAGATCTTTACCGATGCGGTGTTTGGCGAATCCATTAATGCCCATCACAACTACGCTTCTTTCGAAACCCATTATGGCAAAGAGGTCTGGGTTCACAGAAAGGGTGCTATTCGTGCCGAAAAAGGCATGCTGGGCATTATTCCTGGAGCCATGGGCAATCCGTCATATATTGTTGAAGGGCTGGGCTCGGAAGAGAGTTTCAAGTCATGCTCCCACGGCGCAGGACGGCATATGAGCAGAAAGGCTGCCATGAAAGCCTTCAAAAAGGATGATGTGATACAGGATTTGATAGACAAGGGCATTCATGTCGGTGCACCGAAGCAAAGCATTCTCACAGACGAGGCGCGCTTTGCCTATAAGGATATTGAAGAGGTTATGAAGCAGCAGACGGATCTTGCAAAGATTGTGAAATCATTGAGGACACGACTGGTCGTAAAGGGGTAAAAAGCTATTGGCACTTATAACGAAAATTGAGGCGCAAAAGAATAATAAGGACCGCTACTCTATATTCATAGATGACGCATTCGCGTTTGGTGTTCATGTTGATGTTCTCGTGGCCCATGGGCTGCGCAAGGGCATGGAATTGACCCAGGATGAGATTGAGGGGCTTGTATACGATGAAGCCACAAAAAAGGCAGTCCTGGCAGGCATAAAGCATATCAGCTACAAGCAGAGAACCACTAAAGAAGTTGCAGACAAGCTAAAGCTGCTGGAATATGAAGAGAGTCAGGTAGAGCTGGCACTTGAAAAGCTAAAGGAAATGGGATTTCTTGACGATTTACGCTATGCACAGGAGTTTGTAGACACCCGTAAAATAAGATACGGGAGAAAACGCATTTTTCTTGAGCTCAGAAAGCGGGGGATTTGTGAACAGGTAGCTGAACAGGTCCTGGACCAGCAGATTGATTTGGACGACACATACGCTCAGGCTCTTGAAATGGGCAGGAAAAAGTATGGTCAGTGCGGCGGTTTGGAAGCGGCAAAAGCCGCGGCGAGAGTCCAAGGCATGCTGCTTAGAA
The DNA here is from genome assembly GCA_963678925.1 of uncultured Acidaminobacter sp. Lineage (GTDB taxonomy): Bacteria > Bacillota > Clostridia > Peptostreptococcales > Acidaminobacteraceae. The sequence continues at coordinate 2,340,590 of OY787533.1, forward strand.
AAGGCTACAGCTATGATGTGGTCAACAGAGTCATTAAGGAACTTGGTGTGTTTTCTTAAGAAGAAAATGACAAATAAAAGAGCAGGTGACCAGAAGAAAGCTGGTTACCTGCTTTTCGCTTTTTAGGAGAATCAGTCATTGAGATGTGTCAGAAATCCGCGCTCAAGGCAAATCGGAAGCGAAAGCTCTTTCAGACCGCCTTCAAAGGCTATTCGAATGATATGCGGGTTGACCTCTTCTACCTGGCCTTCTCCAAATCTTGCGTGGCGAACCATGTCACCTGCCTTGAAGTGCGTTGAAGGCGCACTGGCCTGCGGGGCCTTAAAATCGACCTGGTCAAGGAGTTTTGCCGATTCAAGCTCCTGAATGAACTGAGAGGGGCGCACGTATTTGCCGCTGCTGAATTTGGAAGACAGGATTTCCAGGCGGTGTCGCGCCCGGCTCATGCCGACATAGAAGAGCCTGCGTTCTTCCTCTAGAAGGTCTGTGTCATTCTGGTCAGCCATCTCTGTCGATTTTTTTGAAGGAAAGACCCCGTAATCGGTATCCACGATGAAGACGCTGTCGTATTCAAGTCCCTTGGATGCGTGAATGGTTGACAGGCGCAGGTCTGAAGTTGTACTGGCAGCCTCCTGCATGATGCGGTTCAGTGATTTCAGTCGGTCCATAAAATCCACAATGGACGACGTGTGGCGTGCAATGGATTTAAGCACGGTGAGGACGCTCCTCAGGGTTTCAAAGTGATAGCCAAGACGCTTGGCATTGCCTTCAAGGTATTCCAGGTATCCCAGTTCCGTTTCTATATAGTGTATGGCGACGCTGGGCTGCATATGCGCAAGGTTTTCAAGGCGGTCCGCAATGCCCTGCCACGTGGTGCGCTGAATCGGCTTGATTGTGGGAATGCTGAGCAGGGTGTCAAAAACACCGCGCCCGCGCTGGTTCAGCTGAACATAGCGGAGTGCGTCGCGTGAAATGTATCCGTTCATTTTGAAGCAAATCCGTTCAAAGGCCTCATTGTCCTGAGGGACGAGGGCAAGGTTCATGAAGGCATAGACGTCCTTGACGAGCCAGTGTCTGCTCAGACTGTGTCCCGGGTCTTTTACCGTGAAGCTTCTTCCAGCGCGTTCAAGGGCGTCCGCTATGGAAAATGCAGAAATATTGTTCCTGTAAAGAATGGCACGAGTGCCTTCAAAGGTCTCCTCGGCAATGTAATGGTTTCTTGAGTCGATGGACTCAAAGATTTTATGGACTACGGGAATGCCGTGACTTTCACCTGCTGTGATGTCCTTTTTGTAACGCTGTGTATTCTGGTTGATGATGGCCGTGCATCCCGCGACGATTTCTGGGCTGCATCTGTAGTTGCGTGAAAGATAGTAGAGCTTGCCCTGTGGAAATATGTGGTTGAAGTTCAACAGGTACTCCGGATAGGCGCCTCTGAAGCCGTAAATACTCTGATCGTCGTCTGCAACCATGAAGATGTTGGCGTCCTGTCCAGCAATGAGACGGATGATCTCGTGCTGAATAAGGGACGTGTCCTGTGTTTCATCCACCTGAACAAAGGGATACTTCTTCTGGTAGTAGGCACGCGTTTTCTCATGCTTTTTCAGGATCTGATATGCCATGGTGAGCATGTCATCAAAATCAATCAGGTTCTTGTCCGATTTTTCATTTTCGTATGCGCGAAAGAGGTCAGCGAACTTCTGAATGGAAATACCGTGCTTGGTCGCCTCTTCGGGCCTCAGCATCATGTTTTTCGCATAACCGATGGCGCTGCTGAGCTCTTCAAACTTATCATCGCTGAGGTATTCTCCAGTAAGCCTGGAATAGAGCTCGGTAAGAATTCTGCGCTTTGAAAGGGGGCCGCCGTAATCCTCTATGAGCTGATAGGTCTTGTTGAAGTGCTTGCCGTAGGCACGGACAATACCATAGGCAAAGCCGTGAATGGTCGAAAAAGAAACCCTGTGGGGGTAGTGTCTATAAAAAACATTCTGGTATCGCAGTTTCATATCTCCTGCCGCGGCACGGGAAAAGGTGACGGTCAGGATTTTGTCAGCCGGAATGTTTAGCGATTCAATCAGATATACGGTGCGGCACAGCAGGAGCGTGGTTTTTCCGCTGCCGGGGACGGCAAGTGTCAGTGCGGGTCCCTTGCCGTGCGTTGCGGCGCTTCTCTGTTCATCGCTGAGTGTCAGATTTGTTTTTTCAATAAAGGTGTTCATAAAGTTATCTGTGGTTTTCATACGAATCCTCCGCTAATAAAGTATATCATGCATGTCAATAAAATGGAAAATATATACATACGAATATCGTTTTAGGACTTCGTAAAGAAATTGTTTCGACTTCGTAACTGACTTCTTAACTTTTAATAATATCTGCCCGCACGAGAGTGTCTTGTGCTATAATCGTCGTGACTAAAACAGGATGCAAGATATTATATTTGGCGAAAGAATATTCTGATAAATTAATCAATTGAGAATTATCATGTACACTATGAGGAGGTACTGGTCATATGCGTACATTTACAAAAGGCATTTATGCCGGAATTGCCATTGCAGTTCTACTGGGTTTTTTAGCCGCGACGTTCATGTCAGAACTGCCGGCAGAAGGTGCGAGTTCCCTGGTTTACGAGCCGGTTGAAATGAGCATGCACTATAAGGAGCTCGTCGCTTATGATGAGGCACTCGTCGTTGACGGTAAGGTCTTCATTGACGCAGATCAGATGGGAAGGCTGCTTGAGAAGGACGTAAACTGGAATCAGGCCAAGAACAGACTCCTGATCAACGATCGTCCTGAAGATGTTGTGAAGAACAATTATCTGAAGGATTATCCTTGGCCGGGAAACGACCAGATTGGGGACGCGTTCTCCAACCACTTTTTCAGTGCGGAATGGCTGTATGGTGAATACGGGGCTGTGCAGACTGTAACCTTTACAGGAAGAGACATGGAAAACCGACTTCATGAGTTCAGATTTGCCCTTTTTGAGGATGGTTCCATTGAAATTGAAAACTACCGGGTAGACGGTCAGGATATGCCGAACACCACCTTGGATAAGACGCTTATGGAAGTCTACCATATTAAGTAGGAATAAGTAGAAAACAGGTGTTTACAACTTATTTATATTGTAATAATATAATTGAAGGATATTGACAATAAGCCAATGGTGTATTCCATTGGTTTTTCCTTGTCTTGTGGCTATAACCCGTTCGGGTATGATAGAGCTCGTGGTTTTAAAAGTACGGGTTGAGAAGTTCGGTTGTTTACCAGTTAAAAGTGGGTACGAACGGAACGAATACGATTTATTAATTTGTAGGAGGAATAAAATGAGTTACGAACTGTTGAAAAGTGAAAAGAATGTTGCTACAATCAGCATCACTGTTCCGGCGAAGGATTTTGACGAAGCGGTGCAAAAAACTTATATGAAAGAACGCGGCAAGTTCAACATTCAAGGTTTCAGAAAAGGTAAGGCACCTAGAAAAATCATCGAAATGAACTACGGCGAAGGCGTTTTCTATGACGGCGCACTGGACGTTGCACTTTCACCTGCATATGCTGCAGCTGTTGACGGTCTTGAAATCGAGCCTGTTGCACGCCCTGATATCGACATCAAGGAAATCGGCAAAGGCAAAGATCTTGTATTCGAAGCTGTTGTAGCTGTTAAGCCAGAAGTTGAACTTGGCGAGTACAAAGGTGTAGAAGTTGAAAAAGTTTCTGCTGAAGTAACAGAAGACGCTGTTGAAGGCGAACTGAAAAAGCAGCAGGAAATGAACGGTCGTCTGGTGAATGTTGAAGACAGACCTGTAGCTGAAGGCGATACTGCTGTAATCGACTTTGAAGGTTTTGTTGACGGCGTTGCTTTTGAAGGTGGAAAAGGTGAAAACCATAACCTTGTAATCGGTTCTGGTCAATTCATCCCAGGTTTCGAAGAGCAGCTGATCGGCAAGAATCTTGACGAAGCAGTAGAAGTAAACGTTACTTTCCCAGAAGCTTACCAAGCTCCTGAACTAGCGGGTAAAGACGCAGTGTTTAAAGTAGCAATTAAGGGTATAAAAGTAAAAGAACTTCCAGAACTAGATGACGAATTTGCTAAAGATACATCAGAATTCGATACGCTTGAAGAGATGAAAGCAGACATTAAGGCGAAGCTTGAGGAATCAGCTAAGTCACAGTCTGAAACAGCTACACGCGACAAGGTAATCGACGCTGTTGTTGCTACAATGACTGCTGAAATTCCAGATCAAATGGTAGAAGCAGAAATTGACGGCATGCTACAAGATTTCGAGTACCAGCTGCGTTACCAAGGTCTAGAGCTGGATCAATACCTTCAGTTCTCAGGCACAACAATGCAGGAAATGCGTGAAAAAATGCAAGACGACGCGCTTGTACGTGTAAGAACTTCTCTAACTCTGGAAACAGTATCTAAAAAGGAAAACATCGAAGTTACAGAAGAAGATCTAGAGAAAGAATTTGAAAGACTTGCTGAAATGCAAGGCCAATCAGTTGAAGATGTTAAAAAGCTATTCGGTTCTCAAACTGAGTACATGAAAGCATCAATCGAAACTAGAAAAACTGTAGACTTCCTTGTTGAAAACGCAAAACTAGTATAACGATTGGAGGGAGCGCGCATGGCTTTAGTGCCTTATGTAGTTGAGCAAACGAGTCGTGGCGAGAGGTCATACGACATTTATTCAAGACTCCTTAAAGACAGAATCATCTTCATTGGAGATGAAATCAATGACCAGACAGCCAGTGTTGTAGTCGCACAGCTTCTATTCCTGGAAGCGGATGATCCTGAAAGGGACATCAGTGTTTATATTAACAGTCCAGGTGGATCAATTACAGCTGGAATGGCGATTTATGATACAATGCAGTATATCAAGCCGGATGTATCAACAATCTGTGTGGGAATGGCAGCAAGTATGGGTGCTTTCCTGTTAACAGCAGGTGCAAAGGGAAAAAGATATGCACTTCCAAATGCAGAAGTTATGATTCATCAACCACTGGGTGGAACAAGAGGTCAGGCAACTGACATCAAAATCCATGCAGAGCGCATTCTGAAAATGCGAGACAAGCTGAATCGCATTATGAGTGAAGCGTCAGGTCAGCCTCTTGAAGTGATTGAGAAGGACACTGATCGCGATAACTTCATGAGTGCTGATGAAGCAGTGGAATATGGTCTGATTGACAAGGTGATCGCTTCCCGTAAATAGAAACGAGGTAGGATATGTCCAAATACGATGACAAAAGACAACTCCAGTGTTCCTTCTGCGGTAAGTCGCAGGATCAGGTCAAACGGCTGATCGCTGGCCCGAATGTCTATATCTGCGATGAGTGCGTTGCCCTGTGTAACGAAATCATTTCAGAAGAGATTCATGATCATCATGATTTGGATCTGACTGACCTGCCAAAGCCGGCAGAGATTTACGCGATTCTGAACGATTATGTAATTGGTCAGGACCGTGCTAAGAAGACGCTTTCTGTAGCGGTATACAACCATTACAAGCGTATTCATACAGATGCACATCATGACGACGACATTGAACTTCAAAAATCAAATATTCTCATGATGGGTCCTACTGGCTCGGGTAAGACCTTGCTTGCTCAAACGCTCGCAAAAATTCTCAATGTACCGTTTGCGATTGCAGATGCGACTGCACTGACAGAAGCCGGTTACGTTGGTGAAGATGTTGAGAACATTCTACTCAAGCTGATTCAAGCAGCGGATTATGATATTGAGCGGGCTCAAAAGGGCATCATCTATATCGATGAAATCGATAAGATCGCCCGTAAGTCTGACAACCCATCTATAACAAGGGACGTAAGCGGTGAGGGTGTACAGCAGGCACTTCTGAAAATTATTGAAGGTACTGTTGCAAGTGTTCCACCACAAGGTGGAAGAAAGCATCCGCATCAGGAGTTCCTGCAAATCGATACAAAGAATGTACTGTTCATTTGCGGCGGCGCGTTTGATGGCATCGATAAAATTATTGCAAAGCGTACTGGTAAAAAAGCGATGGGCTTTGGCGCAGAGCTTCAGACAAAGGAAAAAATGGAGATTGGCGTGCTTCTGGAAAGACTTGAAACACAAGATCTTCTCAAGTTTGGACTTATTCCTGAGTTTGTGGGTCGTGTACCGGTAAATGTATCGCTACATGAGCTGGATGAAGAAGCCCTTGTGAAAATTCTCAGCGAGCCGAAAAATGCCCTTGTCAAGCAGTACAAGCGACTGTTTGAGATTGATGGCGTCGAACTCGAGTTCGAGGAAGAATCCCTTCAGGCTGTTGCTAAGCTTGCAATAGAGCGTAAGACAGGTGCGCGTGGTCTTCGAAGCATCATCGAAGGCACAATGCTTGAAATCATGTTTGACATTCCGTCGCGTGAAGATATCAAGAAATGCATTGTGACTAAGGAAACGATTGAAAGAAGACAGCAACCGACCCTGGTTTTACAGGACAGCAAAAAGTCCAAAAAGAAGAAAAATGATGTCGAGGAAGAAACGGCATCTTAAATATTCAACATGAAAGAAGCCGAGAAATCGGCTTCTTTTAGATTTTAGACAAAAAATAGGAAAATGACCTGTTCGCAGAAAAAAATCCCCTACTTTATTGATTTGCGCGGCTAAAGGCCCAATGTGACTAGGTAATCCGTCAGAAAAGGCGGGATAAGTGTGGTATAAATGCGCCCAATTGTGAAATTTCCTTGAACATTACACGAAATACGGGGGTTATGCTTGCAGATAAGGGATGAAATGAGTATAATTTAGCTAGTTTCAGTCGAAATTAAGCAAAATTTAGCTTAAAGTCCAGTGAATTGAGTATCTATTGAGGTATAAACCTTCATTTACTCGGCATTAACCGAACGTGCATTTGGTGCGCGTTTTAGGTTTTACACATAAAAGGAGATGAAAAATATGGGTCAAGAGATTAGAAAATACGTAGAAATGCCCTTGATTCCTTTGAGAGGACTGTCTGTCTTCCCGTATATGGTGCTTCATTTTGATGTGGGCAGGGACAGATCGATTAAAGCCCTTGAAGAAGCGATGATAAAGGATCAGAAGATATTTCTGACAACACAGAAAGACATTGATGTAGACCTTCCAGAGGAAGGCGATTTTTACACGATAGGTACAATCTGCAAAATTAAGCAGATGCTCAAGCTTCCGGGAGATGCCATTCGCGTCCTCGTAGAGGGTCTGAGCAGGGCAAGCATTGAGGAAATACTCCACGATGAACCCTATTTTAAAGCCTCAATCCTCGTTTACGATGAAGAGGATGAAAAGGACAAGGAAACAGAAGCGCTCATGAGAGCCTGCGTCAATGCGTTTGAACGCTATATCTCAGTAAGCAATCGCGTATCTCCAGATGTAATGGTATCTGTATCGACGATTGAGCAGCCGGGGCGTTTTGCCGACACCCTTGCCTCTCATATGGTGCTGAAGACAGACCAGAAGCAGCAGATTATTGAAGCGATTACTGCAAAAGAGCGTCTGGAAGTTATTTATGAAATGCTTCTGAGTGAAATCGAAATCCTTGAAGTTGAAAAGGATATCAATGATAAGGTACGCAGCCAGATCAACCAGCTCCAAAAGGAATACTACCTCAGGGAACAGCTTAAGGTGATTCGTGAAGAGCTTGGAGAAGACCATTCCGGGGACTCCGAGGTTGAAGAAATGCGTGCTTCCCTGAAGAAGCTCAAAGCTTCCAAGAAGGTTAAGGAAAAAATCGAGAAGGAAATCGACAGACTTTCAAAAATGTCACCTTCTTCGGCAGAGTCCAATGTCATCAGGACCTATGTGAATACAATTCTGGAACTGCCATGGAACAAGCAGACGAAAGACACGCTTGATCTTGGCAAGGCGCGTCAGATTCTTGACGAGGACCATCATGGACTGAAGTCAGTCAAGGAGCGTGTTCTGGAGTATCTGGCAATCCGTGAGCTGACACAGAGCATGAAAGGCCCGATCATTTGTCTGATAGGCCCTCCAGGTGTTGGTAAGACATCCATTGCCAAGTCCATTGCAAGATCGCTCAACAGAAAATTTGTGCGTATGTCACTTGGCGGCGTGCGTGATGAGGCTGAAATCAGAGGTCACAGGAGAACGTACATCGGTGCGATTCCAGGCCGTATCATCAACGGTATCAAGGAAGCCGGCACAAAGAATCCGGTTATTCTATTCGATGAAATTGACAAGCTTGCAAGTGATTTCAGGGGCGATCCTGCTTCCGCACTTCTTGAAGTGCTGGATCCGGAACAAAACAAGGACTTTACTGACCACTACCTTGAAGTGCCATTTGATCTGTCAAAGGTTCTGTTTGTAACAACAGCAAACAGCCTGAGCACAATTCCAAGACCGCTGCTTGACCGTATGGAAGTTATTCGTATCAGCGGCTACACAGAAGAAGAAAAGCTTCAGATTGCTATCAAATATCTTGTGCCTAAACAGCTCAAGGAGCATGGCCTTACTGCGGACAATCTGAGACTCTCAGAAAATACACTGCGGGAAGTCATCAACAGCTATACACGAGAGTCTGGTGTACGTGAACTGGAAAGACAGATTGCGTCGGTTTGCAGGAAAGCTGCAACACGCATTGTCGAAGAGAAGGTTTCAGCGGTAAGAATCAATGCCGCGAACTTGAACAAGGTGCTGGGAATTCCAAAATACCGTCATGATGTTATCGACGAAGAGAACCAAGTGGGTATCGTGACAGGCCTTGCATGGACAGCTGTCGGTGGTGAGACCCTTTCAATCGAGGTTACCCCGATGAAGGGCAAGGGCAAGCTTGTCCTAACTGGCCAGATGGGCGATGTGATGAAGGAATCGGCACAGGCTGGAATCAGCTACCTGAGATCGATTTCTGACAAGTTTGACATGCCTGAGGATTTCCATGAGACACGTGATATTCATATTCACATTCCAGAAGGCGCAATACCAAAGGACGGCCCTTCAGCAGGAATTACGATGGCAACTGCAGTGCTTTCGGCACTTACAGGTATTCCGGTGAACAGAGAAGTCGCAATGACAGGTGAAATCACCCTGCGCGGTCGCGTGCTTCCAATCGGAGGGCTTAAAGAAAAGGCTCTGGCAGCAAAACGTGCCGGCATTAAGAAAGTTCTTTTCCCGTTCGACAATATCAAGGATCTTGAAGACATCGACGATAAAGTGAAGAAAGTAATGGAGTTTGTCCCTGTTAGGAACATGGATGAAGTTCTTGAGCACGCACTAGTCAAGCCTAAGAAAACGGCTGGGCGCCGCAAGTCTGCCAAGGGGAAATCGGAAGACAAATAAAGGATAAGTTAAATGAAAATACATGAGAGCACGTTTGTAATCAGTGCGGTAAATCCAAGCCAGTACCCTGAGGATGAAATGCCGGAAATCGCAATGGCGGGTCGGTCGAATGTTGGAAAGTCATCTCTAATCAATATGCTGATTAACCGGAAGAACCTGGCAAGGACAAGTTCAACACCGGGGAAGACACAAACCATCAACTTCTATGACATAGATGGCAAGTTCAGATTTGTCGATTTGCCCGGATACGGTTATGCCAAGGTTTCCAAATCGCAAAAGGCGACTTGGGGGAAAATCATGGAGACCTACCTCAACAACAGAAAGAATCTGCTTGAGGTCATTCAGCTGGTCGACATACGTCACAAGCCAACTGAGCAGGATGTGCAAATGTACCAGTGGATTTTGAAATGCGGGTTCAATGGCATTGTCATCGCAACCAAGCATGACAAGGTCAAGGGCAGCCAGCTGGAAAAGCAGAAGAAAATCATCCGCAAGACCCTGGGTATGCCTGATAATGTACCGATTTATACAGCTTCTGCGACAAATCGCTTTGGCAAGTATGAAGTATGGGACCTGTTCAACCATCTGTTTGAGCTCAATGGATACGATGTTCGCATTGAAAGACAGGAAAAATCAGAATAACTTGATGACCCAAGGGTTAACATGACTTAAAACAAGGCTCTGGAGCGATTCGTCGCATCCAGAGCTTTTTATGTGAAAAAACCTGTTTTGTGGGCATAAATTGGGTGCACATGGCCTGATTCTCACATAATCTTGTCCCTGAATGCAGGTGTGCGTGATATAATGTGAGAGTACACAAAAGAGGAGGTCGACGTATGCGGTACGGAAGCTTTTATCGGAATAGAACCATTGCCATGCTGATTGCGTTGACGGGAATCCTTTTTTTTGCGTTCATTATCTTTGCGAGAGTACTGATTACAAATCAAATTGAAGGGCGTGTCAGGGACAGTATTCAGTTTCAGGCTGTAGAAAGCGCTGAAATCCTGGAGGACCTTGAAGATGGCATGCAGCTCATTGATGAAAGCTATATTGCCAATGCTAAGCTCTCCCTCAGACGACATGTGAACCTTGCCCTCGAGATGATTGAAGTGGAACGGCGAGACCACGCCAAGCAGCTTGATCGTCTGGCGGTTGAGGAGCTCACCCTGCAAAGGCTTGAAGCATACAGAGACCACATGGATGGAAGTCTTGCTGTATTTAGCCTAGAGGAGGGCATGCTTCTTTACCCTACTGAAAATAACGTCCATATGAATATCTATTTCAACGCTCGAAATAGAAGGATGTTGGATGAGGCCATTTCCAAAGGGTCCATGTATGGAGAACTCATCACTTCGGACATTATGGGCGAGGAATACGCTCTCGATGGCTATTTTGAGTTCTATCGTGAGTGGAACTGGCTTGTTTTTGCAGTCAAACCCAAGGAGACGGGTTCCAAATACCGGGCATATGGCGAGAGCATTACCATACATGATGGCATTGCCAGAGCAAAAGAGTACGATATAGTCGATGCGGCATATGTGATGGACGCCCAGTATTTCTACGAGTTTGGCGTTGAACCAACCGAGGTCGGGCGCAAGATGTCAACTGTGGATGTCAAGACCAACAGGAATCTGAGTGAAATCTTTGAAAACCATATGAATGGCTTTGTTGAGTACATTGTTGCCGACCCTCATACGGGTGATACGCAAACACGACTCGCATACGTACTTAAGAGCGAAGACGCCCGCCGTATAGTGGTCGTAGAAGCGGTGACGGGACGCTACAAGCAGCTGATTGACAAAATCATGATGAAAATAGAAGGGTGTACATTGATTGCGGTACTCACGCTTACTGGGGTCCTCTTTATTCTCTATGAGAACTTTGTGATCTTTACAGATCCGGTGGCAGAGCGTGGGGAAGTGTCCTTCCTCAATGAAAAAATGCGTAATATCATGAATGCCTACGGCATAATTATGGTTCCAGTTCTGCTTCTTCTGGTGGTAATCACAGTTAAGGTCGTCGATATATACCACAGCAATGCCGCGGAGAACATTCTTGAGAAGCGGGTTGTTCAGCTCGAAGCACTTTTCACAAGCTATATGGACGCAGGAAACACTTTAAAGCAGTTAAACGACGAATATGTTGACAGTGCCGTGAAGGACCGACTTGAAGCCATTCTTGCATCGTCAGATGCGGTGGAGACCGACATGCTTGAAAACCACCTTAAGCATGCTTTTAAAACCGGCGAAATCCGTTTCGACCAGGTTGCGACTTCAGACTACAGCCGGTTTATGAATGAGACCTATGGCCTGAATATTGAAGGCTATGATACAGAGCCTATTTTCTATGGTGCAACCGCGGACAGAAAACGCTACAGGATTGTCTCAAAGTTTATGGAATTGAGTGATAGCGTCGCGGTATATGCTGAAGATATTTCTGAAATTGACAACAAGCGAAAAGCCTACAACATGGGGATTGAACAGCGTATTGAAGAACATATTGATAGGACACCGAAGGCAGTGCATGTTCTGCTTGTTTCAGAGGATGGCCATATAGAGTACAGTTCTCATAAGGACATGTATGTGGAAGACATTGAAATGAATGATATGGTTACGGGACAACGGCTCATGGATATGATCCGGCATGCGGACAATGGAAAATTCGAGTTCCAGAGCAGACGTGGAATGACCTATACTTCTTATCTGTATCTTGTTAAAGACAGCCCGCAATACGGCGCATACCTGGTGATGGGTCTTGAAAAGGAAAATTTCGCATCCAGTCTGGGTGCAAATGGGGAGCGTTTTTTCAGACTGATTCAGCTCATTATGGTGGTCGTTTTCGTCTGGACACTCTACAGGTTTAAAAAGCTTCTTAGAGGGACTGGATTCAGGCGTGACAAGACGCGGGAAGAAGAAGGCTCCATTTTCTAAAGGGGCATAGCTAGCAGTAATTTGATTAGATATTCCAATGAGTGAATTCTCAATGAATGTATATAAGTAAATTTTAGGAGGAAAATAAATTATGTCTAAGAATCCAGTAGTAACAATTAAAATGTCTAGTGGTAAGGTCATCAAAGCTGAGCTTTATCCAGAGGTAGCTCCAAATACGGTGAACAACTTCATTTCACTTGTGGGCAAGGGCTACTACGATGGTCTTGTTTTCCACAGAGTCATCCGGGGCTTCATGATTCAGGGCGGCTGTCCTGAAGGCTCAGGCATGGGTGGCCCAGGATACGGTATCAAGGGTGAGTTTAAGATCAATGGCTTCACAAATGATCTGGATCATACAGAGGGTGTCCTTTCAATGGCGCGTTCTCAGCATCCTAACTCTGCAGGCTCTCAGTTCTTCATCATGCACAAGAATTCACCACACCTTAACGGATCCTATGCCGCATTTGGCAAGGTTGTTGAAGGTCTTGACGTTGTTGATGAAATTGCCAATCAGTACACAGATCATTTCGATAGACCTGTGGAAGAGCAAAAAATGGAAACCGTGACTGTGGATACATTCGGTGTGGAGTATCCGGAGCCAGAAACAGTATAGACTGAATCAAACCGCCGGTCAGGTTCTTTGCCAAGTGTGCAGATGAACCTGTCCGGCTAAAATTTATGACTGTGTGGAGGTACGAAATGCAAAAAAAGTTGAAAATAGACAATTTTGCAGGTATTGTACTGGTCGTCATTTTGAGTATGATTGTTCTTGAATTTCTTTTCATTTTCAATGTTGTAAGCAGAAACTTTGAAGAGCAGCAAAAGCAGGAACTTTCCAGATATGTGTCCTTTATCAGCCAGTCTCTTGAGGAATCCATGGCTGTTACTCAAGATTACGATGCGCTTCAGAATTCAAACCTGTATGAAAAAGCGAAAAATATTAGGAATGATCTTGAGGGTGTCGCTGCAATAGATATCAGCTATGAGGATCTTGAAGCACTGAAGGAAAAACATGGCTTCACAGGTGTTGCGATTTTTGCGCCTTCAGATGGCGACGTAATCATTCTCAGTTCGACCAACAAGGATGAGGTGGGCTTGTCGACCAAATCGTGGACATACTGGAATACGGCTTTCAAGCAGTTGTTGAATGAGGAGCCGGTGGATGTCGGTCGTGGTCAGTACTTCCCGGATTTCTGGGTCGGTCCGAAGACAAAATCCCATACCCTGGCAGGCTATTTCAAGTTTGGTTATATTTATAACCGTTCTGGAGACTACCTGATCAATGTCTATGTCCAGAGTGATGAAATGATTGCTGACCGTGCTGCGGGCAGTGTTAACAATACGCTGGATGATATACGGGAGAATATTGATTATGTGGATCACATCGGTATTGTCAAGGCGGACATCCTAAAAGCCTACAGGGAGACAGAATATGAAGGTTCAAGAAAAGAGCCGCTGATTCTGTATGGTGACATCAAAAATACCGGATTTACAAAAATCGACTATGACGTTGATAATCTCATGCTATCTGGCAATATGCTGTTTGAAGAGCTGGGACGAAACAATCAGAAACTCGTGCTTAAAAAGCTTAATGATAGTGAGATGCTTGTTATTATCATCAACAGCAATAAAATGGACTATTTCCTGAATTCAATGCTTAAGTTTACGGTAGGTCTATCCTTGTTAGCCGGCGCGATGATCCTGCTCGTGAATTTCTGGATGATTCGGAAGTATGGCGCTTTGCTTGGCGTTGAAAGAAAAAGGCTTAACCTGGTCAGGTCCTTCCAGAAGACGATTCAAAGCATGCCTGCCATGCTCTTCCATTGCTATCAGAATGAAATGGGCGAGGTCGTCTTGTCCTATAATGATGGCAGGTATTTCTCGCAGGATGAGCTCGTGCTTTCGAATTCCGATCATATTAAGATGGACAAGCTCTATTCTGAAGAATTTATGGAAGTGGCGTCTGAACATATAGAAAAGGCCTTCAATCATACCAAAAGCAGATTTGAAGCTGAGTATGGTGGACGGGTATTCGATGTCATTGTATCCCCAGTGTATGAAACTACGGCTGGAGACGGCGAGAAAATCATTAAGGAAATCATCGGTTTCGGCTCAGAGATTTCTGACCGGGTAAACCGTGAAAAAGAAGCGGCTTATCTGGCTACGCATGATCTGCTTACAGGCTTGCCGAACCGAATGGCCTTTATTGAGGCACTTGAAGACAAGCTCGAGGTTGAGGAAGAGGTCTTTGTCATCTACTTTGATCTTGACAAGTTCAAGGAAATCAATGACACCTATGGCCATCATATCGGCGATGAGGTGCTGAAAGTTATTGCCGGCAGATTGAAGCTCTATACCAACAATGCATTTAGGGTAGCACGCATGGGTGGTGACGAGTTTGTAGCCTGCTGCAGCGAACTCGATATTGAGGATGTCAAGCTCATGACGAAACGGATTATTGACACACTTGGCACGCCGATTGAGGTCGAGGATATTACGTGTCACGTGGGTGCGAGTGCGGGAATCGCTGCCTATCCAGAAAATGGCGAAACGGCTGAAGTGCTGATTTCAAAAGCGGATAAGGCGATGTACTCAAGTAAGCGCGATGGCGGAAACGCCTACCATATAGGCTAAAACTTAAGGCTGCGAAAAACCATAATGGGTTTTCCGCAGCCTTTTTATTGCTTGGAAGTGTCTCTCAAAAGGACGATGTATGACACGGATTTATGCTTTAGAGTACCTGCTGGTCCTTTATCCCAAATAAAAAGAACCGGCAGATGCCGGTTCTTCTGAATGCAGATTTTTTTAAGCCTTATTCGCACAACCAAGTACGTTTTCGATTTTGTGCTTAACCATTTCCTTGATTGCCTGACGTCCAGGACCCAGGTACTTTCTAGGGTCAAACTCAGATGGGTTCTTAACGAAGTTCTCACGGATGGAAGCTGTCATTGCGAGACGCAGGTCTGTATCGATGTTGATTTTGCAAACGCCGTATTTTGAAGCCTTGCTCAGCATGTCCTCAGGAACACCTTGAGCGCCTGGGATCTCGCCGCCAAAGTCGTTACATTTGTCCACGAACTCTCTGATAACCGTTGAAGCGCCGTGCAGAACCAGCGGGTAGTCTGGAAGGAGCTCTGTAATTTTAGCCAGACGGTCGTAGTCCAGTTTAGGCTCGCCCTTGAACTTGTAAGCACCATGGCTCGTACCGATTGCAATTGCAAGAGAGTCACAGCCTGAACGCTTAACAAAGTCAACTGCCTGATCAGGATTTGTATAAGTCGCGTCTTCTGCGCTCACGTTGACGTCATCTTCAACGCCTGCAAGTTTGCCAAGCTCAGCTTCAACCACAACACCGCGAGGATGTGCGTATTCTACGACCTGCTTAGTCAGGGCGATGTTTTCTTCGTAAGACAGAGCAGAACCGTCAATCATTACAGATGTAAAACCGTCATCAATACACTGCTTACAGATTTCAAAGCTGTCACCATGGTCCAGGTGAAGGGCAATGTCGATGCCAGTGTCTTCGATTGCAGCAAGAACTAGGTGCTTCAGATATGCAGGCTTAGCGTATTTTCTAGCGCCGGCAGAAACTTGAAGAATAAGTGGAGCCTTTGTTTCCTGAGCTGCTTCAACGATACCTTGGATAATTTCCATGTTGTTTACATTGAATGCGCCAACTGCATAGCCGCCTTCGTATGCTTTTTTGAACATTTCTTTAGTGGTAACGAGTGCCATAGGGTATCCTCCTTGATATGTATACGTTTGATCTGATTGATCATTTAGGGCAATGTCATGTAGAGATAATCCCGTACATGTCCAGTAAATTGAAAATTTTCCCGTTATAGTGTAGCACATTTCAGGTTGTTCGGGTTGCTGATACCCAAATTATGAAGCAAATAACAAAAAAAGCTGTCCGAAAAACCTGCATACAGGTCTTCCGGACAGCCTCTGTGTGTATAATGTAATGTATTACAGCTTATCGTTGCTGCCGAATACATTCATGATTTTGTGGTAAACAACATCAGTGATTGCTTCACGAGCTGGGCCTAGGTATTTTCTAGGGTCGAACTCGCCAGGCTTTTCAGTGAACACCTTACGGATGTTACCTGTTACGGCAATACGCAGGTCAGTGTCCACATTGATTTTGCAAACACCTAGACGGTTTGCTTCACGCAGCATTTCGTCAGGAACACCTTGAGCGCCTTTTAGGGCACCACCGTTGTCGTTGCAAAGTGCAACAGCTTCAGCATATACAGAAGATGCGCCGTGCAGGACTAGAGGGAAACCAGGCAGCAGGGTCATGATTTCTTTCAGACGTTCGAAATCAAGCTTTGGTTCGCCTTCAAACTTGTTTGCACCGTGGCTAGTACCAATTGCAATTGCAAGAGAATCGATGCCAGTTCTTTCAACAAACTCTTTGGCTTGCTGAGGATCAGTGTATGTTGCGTCTTCAGCACTTACATCAACGTCGTCTTCAACGCCTGCAAGCTGACCCAGCTCTGCTTCAACAACAACACCACGCGCGTGTGCGTACTCAACAACCTTTTTTGTTACAGCGATATTTTCTTCGAAAGAGTGGTGAGAACCATCGATCATAACAGATGTGAATCCTAGATCGATTGCAGTCTTACAAGCTTCGAAATCAGCACCGTGATCAAGGTGAAGTGCCAGATCAACGCCAGTGTCTTCAACTGCAGCTTCAACCAGCTTCAGTAGATATGCAGGGCGCATGTATTTAAGCGCTCCAGAAGATACCTGTAGCATTACAGGGGATTTAGCCTTTGCTGCTGCGTCAACAATACCTTGAACAATTTCCATGTTGTTGATGTTGAATGCGCCGATTGCGTAACCGCCTTCGTATGCCTTCTTGAACATTTCTTTCGTTGTAACCAATGCCATCGTTACACCCTCCTAGGTTTCTTTTCCACTTACATGAATGTATATATATTATGATTTACATTTAAGTCGTTTGAATATGGTTTTACCCATCAATGTGCTATCATAATCCATATGACATAAAGAATATATTTAAGATAGGAATCTTTGTCAAGGCGGGAAAACGATTCGCTGAAAAATTAGGTAAACATTCGTGAAAAATGACAAAGAAATGATGAAAACTTGCAATAAATAAATGCATAAATGGGAAAAAACAACATGTGTCCCGCGGGATGCGGGACGTCCTTTGACCCGCCAAAACATTGGAAATAGAGCGTTTGAAAGAATAAATATAAGTCACTGGGAGGATATATGCGACTAGACAAATATTTGGGAAATATGGGATGCGGATCGAGAAAAGATCTCAAAATTCTAATCAAAAAAGGGCGTGCTTCCATCAATGGAAAGGTGGAAAAGGACCCTGGCAAACATGTGGATCCAGACCAGGATGAAGTTGAGTTCAATGGAGCCCGTGTAGGGTACAAACCCCAGGTCTACATCATGCTCCATAAACCGGACGGGTATCTGTCTGCAACCGAAGATGCGCGGGATAAGACAGTCCTAGACCTTATAAAGGGATATGAGCATTATGAGCTCTTCCCGGTCGGCAGACTGGATAAGGACACGGAAGGACTCCTAGTTCTGACAAATGACGGTCAGCTGGCCCACCGCGTATTGTCACCGAAGAGCCATGTTCCGAAGCGGTATTATGCTGTTATTGACGGAAAGGTTACCCAAGCGGATATAAGAGCTTTTGAGGAGGGCGTAGCACTTGATGACGGCTATAAGACGCTCCCGGCACACCTGGAGATCTTAGAGAGTGATTGGACTTCAAAGATAGAGCTGACCATTGTAGAAGGAAAGTTCCATCAGGTCAAACGGATGTTTGAATCGGTTGGTAAGCAGGTGACCTATCTGAAAAGGATAAAGATGGGGGGCGTGTGGCTCGACGATACTCTTGAAAAAGGAGATTACAGGGAGCTCACAGTAGAAGAAGTGGCCTTGCTCGAAGACCGGTCATGAAAAGTGTTTTCTCAGAACCAAAAAAGAAAACCATAAAAGAAAACCATAAAAAAACGTGCCGGCATATGCCTGGCACGTTTTGCAGTTTTAGCGCAATTGGATTTATTGTCCGGAAATCTTGTAGATGATTTCGTCAAGGGACATGTCTGTGGACAGCTTGAAGGTACCGCTTCTGAGTTTGGCACCTAGACCCAGTTCTTCAACGCGTTTGATGAAGGTCTGTGTGTCTGACACAAGTCCTTCTTCCGACAGGAGCTTGCCTATGGAATAACCAGAAGAGCCTGGTTCAATGACGATCTCTTTTGTGCTGCCGACCAAGTTCACATTGGTTCCGCCGGGCTTGGCCTCGCTGGATGACGTGGTTTGACTCTGGCTATTTGTTTCAGGGAGTGCTGCCTGTGTGCTTGAATCAGGAACTGCAGGTGTCGTGTCACCAGACGCAGTGTCTTGAGACTGGGCGTCCACCTCTTCGATTTCAATAAGTCCAGGATCCTCAACACTTGTGACTTCCGTAAGTGTTTTGTCTGGAATTTTCACATCGAATGCGAGCGAGTCCGATATTTTCCATGAAACAACGGTGAAAATGAGTGCAACAATCAGCAGTGAAAACAGTATGTCACTTACGTCATAAAATATATCTTTAAGTTTATCAAACATAGTCAGCTCTCCTATTCTTTTTCTTTCATAAGCATACCACAATAATGTCTTTATTCCAATGGTTGAGTAGGTTTCAAAATAGTAAAAAGCGTGATACAATTTATCTAGCATATTAACCCGCAGGGGAGAGCAGGGGGCTGCAATGGAAGCGTTTCTTGAACTGAAGAACAAGCATATAGACCATATGATTGAGTACATTGAAAGACATGGGTATGCTTCCCAGGGGTTTTACTACGGCTTGAAGCGTATTGATGGAAAGTGGCAGATCAGGAATGGGACGACCTTTTATGGGTATGTGAAAGATAAGCGATTGCTGGGAATGGTGTCATTCTCGTCGACACAGCTGATGACTTGCCATTTTGAGTCCCGTGATGTCTACAGCAAACTTGATTTTCTGAAAACCTTGAGAAAACAGGCGCCAGCAATCATCAAGGCCCAGCACGACGACCTGGTTCGTATTGCCAAGGTAGTGGAACGTGTCGCAATATGCCACGAAATCAAGCTGTGCTCTGTCATGACAGCAAATCAGGCAAGCTTTATAGCGGATGAAGATGTTCACGGCTTGGTTGTGGACGCATCCCTGATTCCTGTCAGTGACGCCGTACCCTTTCTGCTGGAGGTTGAAAAGGCATTCGGCAGAAATCCGCTGACGATTAACCAGTTAAAGGATAAAATGGACACCATAGAGAACTATATTTACTATATAGAGAAGAGTCATATCGCTGGACAGGCAGTTATAGAGTTCGAGACGGATACATTCGCACAGCTGGGCGGTGTATTCACGGAGGTCAGGTACAGGAGCAGGGGCGTGGGAAAACGTTTGACTTCGGTGCTGACGGAAAGAATGCTGCGCAAGGGGCTGTGTGTCAATCTTCTTGTTATGAACGATAATGAGCCCGCAGTTAGAGCGTACAGAACTCTGGGATATGCACCAGTCTGTGAACTGGGCATGATGGAAATCGATATGATTTAATGGAGTGAAAGCAATGAAAAAAGTTACTATTGGAAACAACGAAGCAGGCCAGCGACTGGACCGTTTCTTATTGAAATACCTGAACAATTCTTCAAGGACAAACATCTACAAGCTGATCCGAAAGAAGGTTTTCAAGGTCAACGGTGTTCGCGTCAAGGAAGACTACTTTTTCGAGCTGGGAGACGAGCTTGAAATCTACCTGAGTGACGAATCCTTTGACAAGCTTGTAAAACCGGTTGAAGAGGTTGAAGCGAGTGCTGTGGGTCTGAAGATTGTCTATGAGGATGATGACATTCTCATCGTGGACAAACCAAAGGGGATGTTGACGCACCCGGACAAGACGGAGTTTAAAAATACCCTTTCATCAAAGGTGCAGGTCTATCTCAAGCATCTTTCAACACGTACCTTTAAACCCGCATCCATCCAGCGACTGGACAAGAATACCAGCGGACTGGTCATATTCGGGAAGAATTATCAGTCTCTTAAGGCATACAATGAAAAAATGCGCAAACGTGAAATCAAGAAGTTCTATCAATGTGTGGTTGAAGGTGCCGTGCGTGAACCGGGAACCGTTAAGGGTTGGCTTGTCAAGGACGAGGTCAAGAACAAGGTGCGCCTTTCAAGCAAGGAACAGGGCGGTGCGTCCAAGTTCTGTCATACGGACTACAGACCTCTTGAAATAAAAGGGGCCTATACCCTGCTTGAGGTCGAGCTTCATACTGGAAGAAGCCATCAAATCAGAGAATCCATGCGTTTTATTGGACACCCGATTGTAGGCGATAAAAAATATGGTGCATCGAAGGAGAAAAATGTAAATTCTCAACTGCTCCATGGGTATAAATTGATTATAGAAGGCAATGCATTCATCAGTGAATCCGAAGAAATCAAGCAGTTCATGGATTCAATAAAAAAACAGTAGCCGGAGGAATTGGTATATGATTAGATCCTACAATGTGATCGTAAAGCTGATTGACCGGTATGACTATGGTGGTGCTCTGGAATTGCTTTCTGAAATTGGACTGGAGAATACAGATGCCGCGGTGCTGATGGATTCCTGCAGGTATGCGGTCAACTTCGACTTTAAGACAGCAAGGCACTTGCTTTACAATCTTACAGACGAGTTTGAGGAATCCAAGGATATAAAGGCACTGAAAAAAAACCTGCAGTCTCTCATGGATGGCGATGCGGACGCAATTTTCACAGAGCTCCTTGAAAACACAAAATTTCAGATTGTAAATGAGGAGTACATCGATTTTCTTAGCCGGGTATATCGATTTAAAGAAGCGATTTTCAAGTACATGTTTGTCATGAGCCATCTGAATCGGACACGGTTCACATTTCTGCAGCCCATGATGCAGAAGCGGCAGATTCTGAAAACACTTCGCAAGAAGTACAAAATTTTCAATTCAAATCTGATTTTCGGCATAACAACTTATTTCAACAGGTACCATAAGGATGAAATGACGCGTATCGACGTCGTTCACATTATGAATTCAGAAAAAATGATGAACCTGATTGAGCTGAGGAACGATTCGATTGTTGGACACGGGTTTTCCAGTGTCAGCATTGAAGACATTTACAAGTATTACGGCAATCCTTACAACGTGCTGGATGACTTCAGACTTTGTCTGGAAAAGCTGGATATAGAAATCAACAGATACAAGTATTCAAAGATAAACGACATGATTCGCGAGCAGCTTGAACAGCTGAATAGAACATATATTCCAAATTATACGGGGAAAGAATATCGATTTGAATAGGGATGATATTAATGCTGAGGGAAATACTTGAATGGGTACGCACCATAGCAATCGCTTGTATTATTGGCCTGATTTTGACAATTTTAATCCGTCCGATCCTTGTGAAGGGACATTCCATGGAACCGACGCTAGGTGACAACAATTACCTGCTGATTGAGCAAATGAGCTATTTCATTGAGCAGCCCCATTTTGGGGATATTATTGTCTTTGAGTCTGAAATGACAGACCCAAGCGGTGCCCATAGAGACCTGATCAAAAGAGTGATCGGTTGTGAAGGAGACCACATCACAATCAGAGGTGGAAATGTCTACGTCAACGATGTTTGCATCGATGAAAACTATGTCAAGGAAGACTGGACAGCCGGCAATCTGGATCTGACAGTTCCTGAAGACGCCGTCTTCGTACTTGGTGACAACAGAGGCAACAGCATGGACAGCAGAAGTGACAAAGTCGGTATAATCAGCGAGAGTAAGATACGCGGACGTGTTCTTATTCGAATTTTACCGCTAAGTCGCTTCGGGGCGATAGACTAACGAACTGGAACGGGGGAGACGCAAATGACTGAGAAAAATATCAAAGTAGTTATTGCAGGCAGGCAGGACCAGGAAGTGCCTCATGAGACACGCCTTGAAGATTTGGTTAAAGCATATGCAGCTGAAAAGAGCATGCCTGAGATTGTGGCAGCAAAAGTGAACAACAAGCTCAGAGAGCTGACTTTTCATATTGAAGAAGATTCAGAAGTTGAATTTATTGATGTAACCACATTGGACGGTGTCCGCATTTATCAGCGGTCCTTATCTTTTTTGTTCATCAGAGCCGCAATGGAGCTTTACAAGGATATTCATGTCCGTGTCGAGCACTCCCTCAGCGGCGGACTTTTCTGTGAGTTCGACTATGAGAGAAAGCTCACTGCTGAAGACATAGAAAAAATTCAGGACCGTATGCAGGAAATCGTCAAGGCCGATGAACCCTTTTACAAGGAAGCGGTTCCCAAAGAGGAAGCCATTCAAGTTTTCGAGAAATTCAACATGCAGTCGAAAATACATCTGCTCAAGTATCGTGAACATGATACCATCAATCTCTATACATGTGGCTGGTTAAGAAATTACTTTTACGGATACATGGTGCCAAGTACGGGCTATCTGAAAGTTTTTGACCTGATGCCTTACGATGAAGGGGTCATTCTGCGCCATCCAAACAAAACCACCCCATTTGACCTGCCGGAATTTGAAGAGCATCCAAAGCTGGCTCAGATTTTCAAGGAAGCGGAACGCTGGGGCGAAATCATCGGTGTAGACTATGTAGCCAAGCTCAATGACTGCATAGCAGATGGATGCGCCTTCAATGTCATCAAGATATCAGAAGCCTTCCACGAAAAGAAAATAGCCCACATTGCCGATATGATTGCCGATAGCGGAAAAAGGCTTGTGCTCATTGCCGGACCATCTTCTTCTGGAAAGACCACCTTTGCAAACCGGTTGATGATCCAGCTTCAGGTAAATGGCCTGCGTCCAATCACGGTGTCGACAGACGACTACTTTGTGGACCGGGACAAGACACCGCTTGATGAAGACGGCAAGCTCGACTTTGAAAGCATCGATTCAGTAGATACAAAGCAGTTCAACTTCGACCTGGAAAGGCTTCTTGCTGGTGAGGAAGTGGAACTGCCTGTATTCAACTTCCAGACAGGAAAACGCGAGTATACGGGACACATGCTTAAAATCAATGAAAATCAGCCGATTATCATTGAAGGTATCCATGGACTCAATGAAAAGCTGACGCAGCGCATTCCGAAGAAGGACAAGTTCAAGATTTACATCAGTGCACTGACACAGCTGAACATAGATGATCACAACCGTATACCGACAACAGATATCAGGCTGCTCCGAAGAATCGTGAGAGACAGCAGATACAGAGGTCACAGCGCCCAGCGGACCATTGACATGTGGCCGTCTGTCAGACGCGGTGAACAACGCAACATCTTTCCTTTCCAGGAGGATGCAGATGTCATGTTCAACTCTGCGCTGGTTTATGAACTTGCAGTGCTTAAAAAGCATGCTGAACCGCTTCTTGAGGCCATTACAGAAGATGAACAGGAATACATTGAGGCAAAGAGACTGCTTAAATTCTTAAGCTATTTTGAGTCGATTGACAACGACAAGCTCGTGCCTTATGCGAGTATTTTGAAGGAATTTATAGGTGGAAGCGGCTTTAGAAAGGCTGAAACCATTGAATAGAAAGAGGCATGAAATGCAGTATGAACTCCTCATTTTCGACGCAGACGAGACCCTGTTCGATTTTAAGAAATCACAGACCTATGCCCTTGAAGAAAGTGTTAAGCATTATGCGATTGATTTTCCATATGATATGCTCCGAAAAACCTATGAGAGAATCAACACGCATATATGGCAAGAGTTTGAAAAGGGTCAAATCGATGTCGCGAAGTTGAAAGTGGCGCGATTTGAAAGACTTTTTGAAGAAATTGGCGCAGATGTAAGTGCTTCAGACTTTGCAGGAACCTATCAGGCGAATCTGGCATCGGCATCCTTTATTTACTCGGGTGTCAAACCCCTGCTTGAGAGACTCTATGAAGACTACAGACTCGCCATAATAACAAACGGACTCTACTCAGTACAGAAAAAGCGCATTTCAGAGTCTGAAGTGAGCATGTATTTTGATGAAATCATCATTTCGGAAGAAGTGGGACTTGTTAAACCAGACCCCAAGATTTTTGAGTTGACGCTGAAAAGACTGGGTCATGCCAACAAGGAAACGGCCCTGATGATTGGTGACAACCTGAAATCTGATATTCTCGGGGGCATCAAGTCAGGCATTGACACTTGCTGGCTGAACCCCAAGGGTCTTGCCAATGAAACGGATATAAGACCCACCTTCGAGCTCCAATCGGTAATGGAACTCGAATCCATATTATAAGACAATGCGGCAAATGGGTGGCTCATAGCAGTCACCCATTTGTTTCGGTGAAGGAAAGGTCATTTGCTTTCAGGTTGTATATAGAAATTTCAAATCTTGCCTGACCTATGTGCGAAATTTATAAATGTAAAAGGAAATCAAGCAGATATGTCGAAATGAATACAAGGTGTGGGTGTAGAAAATACACACTCTTGGCGATATAGAGAGGTCGATATGAACAGACTGGACCGTGACCAAGTTGAAATGATAAAAAACTTTATAATGCCATTTACAGTAGCTGTCGTTTCTATGGTTTTTCTCATGTCGGTGATTTTATGGGAACCGATGATTCGGGGCCTCATGCTGAATGTAAATTTTGGGACACTGATTACCCTGCTTGAATTTGGGTGTATCGTGGCCCTATTTCTCATTTTCAATACGACATATTTTGCCTATTTGGGCACCAAGCGGATTCGTATGTTTGTCTACTCCGTTGCCTTTCTGACCGGCGCCTGTCTGGAATTTATCATGATTATCCATTTGAGCGGAACGCTCTCGACCATAAAGGTTTCCCAACTGCCGCTGCTCCTCTTATACACAGGGGTGGGTCGGTTTATTATGGCGGCGGGCATGTTCGTTGCCGTACTCGTACCGCGTGAACACACCATGAAGCGTAATTCACAGTTCATGCTGAAATCCCTGCCTGTCCTGCTCTTCATAGGTCTGATATTCGTGGAACAGAAAACGGAACACTATATTCTAGAAGTTCTGTCCGATATGAATCTGGCTGTAACATCAATCATGATAGAATTTACGAGCATTTTGCTGCTTATTATTGTCGTCATGTACTATTTGAGGATCTATTTGCTGGAACAGAATCGAAACGTTGTCGTGGCGATTTCCAGTGTTATCCTATTGTGTTTTTCACACGCTGCCCGCATTGTGTACCCGGCGTCTGACCAGCTCTCAATCATGCTGTTTGACGCATTCCGGCTCATGGGATATGTTCTTTTTCTCCAGGCTGTATTCAAGCTGAATCTGGGTGAGCCTTCAGTAAAGAAGGAAACCTCTGAGGAGCAAATCAAACTCTATGCGGAGAATCTGGAGAAGATTATTGAAAAGAGAACGCGCGAAATCCGTGAGGTGAACGCACGTCTGATAAAGGAGCTTGAGTATGCAAAGAGCATCCAGCAGTCCCTGCTTCCGCTCAAGCGTCTCAATTTCAAGAACACGACATTCATTTCTGAGTATTTTCCCTGTGAACGTCTGTCGGGGGACTTCTACGACATTTACAGGATCGATGAAGACAACGTTGGCATGTATGTGCTGGATGTATCCGGACACGGTATCTCTGCAGCCCTCATGACCATGTTCTGCAACAACTTCATCAAGTCTACCGAGCGACTGATCAAGCGCTACAGGGGACTGAAGCCGCATCGTAACTTGAAGCATTTTTACGAGGAGTTCAACAAGATGAACTTCCCTGAAGAAATGCACATGGTTATTTTCTTCGCATCCTATAACATCAGTACGCGGACGCTGACTTACTGTACGGGCGGTATGAACTGCTATCCGATACTTGTTAGAAAATCGGGAGAGGCTGAGTTTCTCAACCAGAGTCAAGGCTTCCCAATATGTCAGATGAGCGAATTTTTCACACCGGAATATAAGAGTGCAAGAATTGACCTTATGCCTGGAGATCGGATTGTCTTCTATACGGATGGTCTGATTGATAAGTTTAAAAACGCTGTTATGGACCAGGACGAGCTGGTTGAAGCAATTATAGAAAGCAGACATGACTCACTCAAGAATCTGAACAACAAGATTGTCAGGATGATAGAGCCGAACAGTGACCATCTTGAAGATGATATCACGTATTTCATCATGGAGGCCTAGGCGCTTTGGGAATTCAGAGTGATGGTGTGCACGAAAAGTAAACTTGGAATGCAGGAAAGAATAAAGGAGTAGTGGAAATGAAAGAGGTACTGGTCGTTGACGAGCTGAGTATGTTAAAAGCACTTTCTAACAGCTATAGAATTAAAATAATTGATGCCTTTGAAGGAAAACCGGCGACAGCAAAGCAGATCTCAATGAAGCTTGGTGAACCTCATTCGAAAGTCAATTATCATATTAAGTCTCTTGCAAAGGTTGGGATTATTGAACTGATAGAGGAAGTACCCAAGTACGGTGTCATTGAGAAATACTATATGCCGGTGGCAAAGACATATGTGCTGGATTCAAAAACCGTACAGGGAGATGACACAGCGTCTGACTCCATGAGTAAGGCGGTTACGGCTCTTTTCGAACGGATTTCAAAGGATTTCTATCATGCCCAGCAAAGTACGAAGAACTTCCCAAAGGGGGAGGTGCCGCAGAAATTTGTGAATTACAATGGGGATTACTATCTGACACAGGAAGAGGCCAATGCGCTTAATGATCAGGTGAATGCCCTGATTTCAGATTTTCTGGATGACAAGGCTGAAAAACGGGAAAACACAGTTCGGTATTCAACAGCGACCGTGATTGTTCCGCTTGATGCCGGACCTAAATAAGATGATTTCTAGCCGCATTCCGCAGAATGCGGCATTCTATTGCATGCGCATTGTATTTGTTTCATATTTGAATTAAATACAATGTGGTGATAAAATAATGTAAAAGAGGAGGTACTGCCATGAACATTGGTTGTCATATATCTATAGCAAAGGGCTTTGAAAAAGCGGGAGAAACGGCTGTACAAATCGGTGGAAATACCTTTCAGTTCTTTACGCGTAATCCACGTGGCGGAAATGCAAAAGCACTGGATGAAAAAGATATTCAAGCTCTTAAGACACTTATGGAAAAGCACGCATTCGGGCCCCTATTAGCACACGCCCCTTATACACTGAACATGGCTTCAAATAAGCCGGAGGTGCGTGCTTTTGCAGAAGAGGCGTTTCGTGAGGACTTGGACCGTCTTGAGAAAATCCCGTGCAGCCTCTACAATTTTCATCCGGGTTCACACCTGAAAGATGGCGTTGATAGAGGTATAAGCCGCATTGTGGAAATACTGAATCGTGTTCTGACAGGCAAAGAAAGTACCCTTGTTCTTCTTGAAGGCATGTCAGGAAAAGGATCAGAGGTCGGGTCTAAGTTCGAGGAGTTAAGGGACATTATTGACGGCGTGGACCAGAAACATCTTATGGGTGTGTGTTTGGATACCTGTCACCTGTACTCAGCCGGATATGACATTGTGAATGATCTTGAGGGTGTAATTGATGCTTTTGACCAAATTGTCGGGCTGAATAGACTGAGGGCAATTCACCTGAATGATTCAAAAATGCCATTTGACTCAAGAAAAGACAGACATGAGAAGGTTGGACAAGGAACAATCGGCAAAGAAGCACTCCTGCGACTGGTTTCGCATCCAAAGCTGAAGCACCTGCCCTTCTTTCTGGAAACGCCAAATGAGCTGGAAGGATATGCCTCAGAAATAGCGTATTTTAAAGAAAATGCATAAATTGTATTGATTTCCGTACAATTTTAGAGGAAATATAACTTTTATATCGAACTGTTTAGACTAGGAAAGAGATGAGGATTCTGAAGATTTGGGAGGGAAACATTCGATGCTTGAATGGAGAAATGTAACGGATGGCCCAGACCTGGAGCTGGTTCGAAGACTTTTTAGAGAGTATGCGGACTGGCTGGGCATTGATTTATGCTTCCAAGGGTTTGAACAGGAACTGCAGACTTTACCAGACCCATATGCACCACCGAATGGCGCGCTCTTCTTGGTTGTTGAAGACGAGGAACCCGTGGGCTGTGTCGCACTCAAAAAACTGTCTTGCAGTGTTGTAGAAATGAAAAGACTCTATGTGAAGCCAAGACTTCGGAGCAAGGGGCTTGGAAAAAGTCTGTCCATGAAAGCGATTGATGTTGCTGAAGCGCTTGGATACGATGCCATACGCCTTGACACCTTAAGACGTATGGAACAGGCAGTTAAGCTTTATGAGTATCTGGGGTTCGAGGAAATTGCCCCATACTGCATCAATCCTGAGCCGGATGTCATATTCATGGAGAAAAAACTATAGCTAAGACAACAAGGAAGCGAATTGAAATGATTAAGGGCATATAAAAAGAAGGCGTATCAGCTGCTGTTGCAGAACGGATGCGCCTTCTTTCTATATCTGTGGATGTATAAGCACTACAGGGCATGCAGCCCGACCTATAAATGCATGATTTTTTCAAGCGGCATGGGTTTTCCGAAATAGAAGCCCTGAAGATTTTGGCACTCGATGACATTTAGAAATTTAATCTGCTGATCGACTTCAACGCCTTCAGCAATGATATCGATATCGATGTCCGCACCCAGATTGACCAAATTCTTGATAATGGCTTCCTTCTTACGGTCGTGGCCGATGCCCTCGACGAAGGTTCTATCGATTTTAACCGCATCGACCGTGAGTGTCCCCAGATGGTTGAGGGATGAAAAACCAGTACAGAAATCGTCGAGACACACTTTTGCGCCCAGTTGTCGGAGGGCATTGATGTTGTCGGTGGTAATATCGTAGTTTTCAATAATGGCTGTTTCGGTGATTTCGAAGTTCAGCGCTGAAAATGGAATGTCATGTTTTGAGATAATTGCTTGAATAGCCTTAACGATTTCCGGCTGGATGATTGTTCTGGCCGAAAGGTTAATCGAGATATAGCGGATTCCCAGGGTGCTGAGCTTTTTAAAGTCAGAACAGACCAGACTGAGTACGTGCAGGTCAATTGCCTGAATATGGTCGTAGTACTCGGCAACCCCAAGGAAATCAAGGGGTGGTATGAGTGTGCCCTTGCGTCTCCATCGAATCAGGGCTTCCAGAGCGATGAGCTTGCTGTCTTTTCCAGACATAATTGGCTGATAGTGGACTTCGTACTCGTCGTTTTGAATACCCTTCAAAATTTCAATTTGAAGACCGTGTGGGTCATGGTTCTTTTCAATATCATTATAGAAGACCCGGTAACCATTCTTGCCGAATCTTTTCTGTTCATAGAGGGCCATGTCGGCCTTTTTCATAATTTCAATCAGGTCAGTGCCGTCATCAGGATACTTCGATATACCAATACTGACCTTTAAGTTGATGGTTTTCTGGGAAACCTGATGCAGGCGATTAAAGTGCTTAACAATGCGTTCTGCGACATTTGAAGCGTTTTTTTCAATGCACTGGGGGCAGTAAATATAAAATTCATCACCGCCTAGACGTCCCAGTGTGACCCCTTCAGGCAGGAGATCTCTGACTTCAGCAGTGAAATGTTTCAGGACTTCATCTCCGAAGTTATGGCCATAGGTGTCATTCAGATTCTTGAAGTTGTCCAGGTCAAGCATTAAAAAAGCGCCAGAACGTTGTTCGGAAGCAATCATTGTGGCAATCTTATCATAAAGAACCCTTCTGTTGGGAAGACCGGTCAGTGAATCTGTTTCTGCCAGACTTCGAATGGTCTCCAGAGTTTTTTCACTGCTTTTCACAATTCGTCCAATGCCGACAGACATCAGAATGAGGGCAATGTTCAAGCTGGAGAAGAATAAAATGGCATGATGTATAGTTTTGAACATATTTAAAACAAAATCAGTAATTATGAAGAAACCAATTGCTATGGTCAGGATATTTGTACCCAATACAAGGAAGGAACTTGAAATTTTTATTGAAGCATATGTCCAAAATCCAAGCAGTACTATCGTAATGAGCTGGAGACTAAGAAGAAGGAGTTTTTCTGGTGTGCCAATATGAATGTGACTTGCTATCAACAGTCCAATAGCGATTATTGGTGGAATCAGTGCTGCATATTTTGTGGATTTCATTTGCGCTCCTCTCGTAAAGCGTGTGTCTATAATCGAAAAGCTCACATATAAGCCCTATATATTTGGGTGATTGAAATCAAGGTATCGTCATTATATCACTTATATCCAGCCTGGGAATCAAAAAATCAGACACGATAAGGTCTGGGGGGGTAAGCGGATGATCTTGGTCGAAATTACTTAATTTTTTGTAAGGGAAAATGGGGTGTTTTCAAGGAGATGTTTCAATTGTTTTAAACTATATCGAATGATTTTATGTGAATAGTTCGACAATTCAGAATAAAGAAATCGCTGAACACATTGGAATCAGAAGCAATTATCCGATTTAGGCATATTTTTAAACATGTTAAGAAATTTTATTATTTTCGCTTTTCTTACAATATTATTTGTGATAAGCTGTCGGTGCTGATAAATTATTCGTAATATTTACAATTTTATTTTAAGCCGGGGGGCAAAAAGTAGAAGGTGTGACTTACGAATATCGGCAAGAAGGCATTATATTATCGATTAATTAAGGGGTAACGAATTATGGGAAATTTACTAAGTAAGTGGAACAAAATGAGTTTGGTAAAGAGAATCATCATTGGCCTGATTGTAGGCATTATGCTTGCAATAATGATTCCAGAGTATGCGCAGCCAATTGGCATATTCGGGGCACTTTTCGTAGGTGCACTTAAATCTGTAGCACCTATCCTGGTTTTCTTCCTGGTTATGTCTGCAATTTCTCAGCATAGGGCAGGACAAAAGACAAATATGAAGTCCATCGTGGTTCTCTATTTGTTTGGTACTTTCATGGCAGGTCTTTCGGCAGTTGTTGTGAGCTTCATGTTCCCAGTAACATTGACACTTGGAGCAGGCGTTGACAGCATTACACCTCCAGGCGGGGTAACTGAAGTCCTTAAGGCACTTCTTATGAATGTTGTTGATAATCCAGTTCACGCGCTGACAAACGCAAATTATATCGGCATTCTGACTTGGGCGATTCTACTGGGTATGGCACTCAAGAACGTTCCAGAGACAACAAAAACAATGGTTGTCAATTTCTCAGATGCTCTATCTCAGGTTGTACGCTGGGTAATCAGCCTTGCACCACTAGGCATTATGGGTCTGGTATTTAACACAATCGCTGAAAATGGTATTGAATCACTTTTAAGCTACGGACACCTGCTGGTGGTACTTGTCGGCACAATGGCCTTTATTGCACTGGTTGTGAATCCAACCATCGCATTTGTTATGATCCGTCAGAATCCATATCCGCTGGTATTCAAATGCCTCAAAGACAGTGGAATTACAGCATTCTTCACACGTTCATCTGCAGCGAATATTCCTGTAAACATGAACCTTTGTGCTGAGCTGGGTCTTGATAAGGACAACTATTCAGTTTCAATCCCTCTAGGGGCGACAGTTAACATGGCGGGTGCTGCAATCACGATTTCAGTACTTACACTTGCGGCTGTTCATACGCTGGGAATTCAGGTTGATATGGGTACGGCAATTATCCTTTCAGTACTGTCTGCAGTAAGTGCGTGCGGTGCATCAGGTGTTGCTGGCGGTTCCCTGCTTCTGATTCCGCTTGCATGTTCACTTTTCGGTATTCCAAACGATGTGGCAATGCAGGTTGTTGGTGTTGGTTTTGTAGTCGGTGTTATTCAGGATTCATGCGAGACTGCACTGAATTCTTCAACAGACGTTCTTTTCACAGCGGTTTCTGAAATGGCACAGTGGAAGAAGGCTGGCAAGGAAATTGTCATCAACTCATCCAAGCAGACTGCCTAATCAAATGCTGCACATGTTTTCAAAACGGTGTATGTGATAAGGTATAAAAAGCATAAATAAAGAGGCTGATTATCAGCCTCTTTTCTTTTTGTTTTTGTAACGCGTTTTATAAGATACCCAGTTTGTCTTTTGCCTCAGCAATACGTGCGTCGAAGACGGAATAAAAGTCTGTGTCTTCAGTAGTCATGTTGAAGAAGCTTTCATGCAGGTAGGCATTGATTTCGTCAATTTCAGCAGAATCCTTTATGAATTTCAGTCTGAACTGAAGTGCCTTGATAAAATGGTGCCAAGTCAGGATAAAGGCCTTGTTCACTTCATAGTTTGCAATACCAATCCATTTTTTAACCTTAACCTTGCCAAGCTTCTGCTTCGTACAGGCATTTACTTGCAGGAAGTATTTGAAGTCATCCTTCTGGTAGACCCTTCCCAGGGGAAAGAGCCTGCATATGTTCGGCCGGTGTGCATGGATGTTGCAGCGCCCCTCTGAGTCGAGAAAGCTGCACTTGTCACTTTCAGTGTGCATTTTCAAATGGGGCAGCTGGACCTTCTTGTGATCGAATAGTGAGATTTTATCACCAAGCAGGTCTGTAAAAGCACTGCCTGTGCATTTTGAAATCTCATACACGTCAAATGGGGTGAGCTCAACAAGGTCTCCAACACCTTCGCAGCAGGCTGAGCATCCATCGCAGCCCCCGGCATCCGCTTTTACCATATCGCGTATATCATAAATTTTACCGTCTGATATTTCATCAAGGGATTCTAATGTTCTCATAGTTTTATCCTATTTTTCTGTAGATTTTGAATTGCATCGTCACAGGCCTGCTTGTGAAGACCAGATCTATTATATCCTGATCTAATCAAACCGAGAATATGCAAAATCAGTTTGCCAATCGCGCCTTTTTGACATGCGCATATTCCTTCTTGGCAAATATATAGCCCAGAAGAGACAGGAACATGGTGAAGGGAACGAGATAGAAGGTGTTCTGAACCCCTAAGAGGTCGTTGAAGTAGCCGAAAATCAAGTTCATTGCAAATACGCCAGAAGCCGTACCAATTGCAGTGAGGCCAATGAAATAGGCTCCGTCATTACCATAAGTGTCAATGATGACAGTCATGGTTGTTGGATAAATCACCGAATAAAATATGCCTGAAATCCCAATGGCAATCAGCATGGACCCGCCGACCACCTGTCCAATAAGCAGGGTGATGACAGCTGATGCACTGAAGGCGATGATTCCATTGAGTCGGGGGATGCGGTGGAAAATAAAACCACCCAGCAGTCTGCCGACTGTAAAGGTTCCAAAAAAGAGGGTGGAATAGAAGGAGGCTCTTGAAGGCGTGTAGCCATAGCCCTCCTGAAAATAATTGATGACCCAGGTGCCAAGCAGGAACTCGCTTGTCACATAAAATGTCAGTGCAAAGAGAATTGCATAGCTGAGCTTTTTATGAATAAGCGAACTTTTGTGGCTTCGGTGATCATCGGTTGGTTCGCCCGGTGAAAACCAGACCATTACAGCACTGGCCAAAAATATGAAGATGGACCCCATAAAGAGCAGGCGCCAGTTCAGTTCATTGGTCAAATACCAGCCCAGGCCCTTCTGATAAAGGGTAGAGCCAAATCCGAATATGCCATGACCGAAGTTCATAATGACTGCCTGCGAAAAAATAGTGACCGTAGGCAGCATGTTGTTAAGGGCGAGTACCATGAGTGCGGTACCACTGCTCATGCCGCAGTAGCCTATAAAGAGGAGCGGCCAGCTGTTTGCCGTGATGACGAGGGCAATCGCCCCTGCATTCATCAGGTATCCGAGTGCGATGAGCCGCTTGGGACCGATGCGAAGACAGTACTTTCCCCCAAAATATGAGAAGATCATGGAGGAAATCTGGGCGATACTGATGATCATGCCCATGTGTGTATTTGTAATACCGAATTCCATCTTGTATGTTGGAACAAAAAATCCTCTGTAGCTCGTGCTGAGCGCAGCGAGCATCATGCCTAAAAAGCACATGAAGAATACATAGTACTGCTGAGATTTTTTCATAATATCACCATAATATAATAAGCTTATACCTGCTTTTACTTTGATCGATAAATAGAGTCGCGTTCATTATAAGCCAGATTGGGTTAAAAGGAAACATCCTTTTATAGATTTTGGAAACTGTGTCATATGAAAAGGGGATTTATGGTAAGATTAGCTTACGAATGGAGGGGATGACCATGCAGGCGTCACAGCTTTACAGTGGTAAAATCGGTCGATTCAAGACCGGTGAACGCAATAAAATAACAGATGTTCCAGGGGTTACGGTTGGGCATGTCACACTTGATCAAAACGGAGCGCAGACAGGTGTCACCGCCATATTGCCGACTAAGGACAATGTCTTTGACA
Organism: uncultured Acidaminobacter sp.; assembly: GCA_963678925.1. Lineage (GTDB taxonomy): Bacteria > Bacillota > Clostridia > Peptostreptococcales > Acidaminobacteraceae. Next base: position 2,375,045 of record OY787533.1, read on the forward strand.
AGAAATTGATTGGCTGTGCCCATGTAATCAATGGCTTTGGGAAGAGTACAGGACTTGTGCAGGTAGAAGAGCTCGGCATGATAGAAACACCCATCATACTTACAAATACACTCAGCGTTGGGGACGCATTAAGGGGACTTGTGGAATACAAGCTCAGCCGCAACCCTAAAATCGGACTTGACTACGGTACTGTGAATGGCCTTGTATGCGAGTGCAATGACGGTTATCTCAATGAAATCAGAGCCTTCCACGTAAAGCCAGCACATGTGCACGAAGCCATCGAAAGGGCTTCGGAAGATTTCGAGCAGGGTGCTGTCGGGGCCGGGCGAGGCATGAGCGCATATGGACTTAAGGGTGGCATTGGCAGCGCCTCAAGAGTGGTTGAGGTTGAAGGTGTGACCTATACGATTGGCGTGCTTGTCCTGACTAATATGGGCAAACTTGAAAACTTCATCATGGCGGGAAGACCCATAGGAAAATACATAGCGGAACTATCAAAGCAGGAAGAAATGCCAGACAAGGGCTCGATTATTATGGTTGTGGGTACAGACCTGCCCGTGAGCACCTTGCAAATGAAGCGTATTTCAAAACGTGCCGTTGCGGGCTTGAGCAGAACCGGGTCCAATATGGGGCATGGCAGCGGTGAGATTGTCATCGGTTTTTCAACCGCCAACAGGATTTCCCATGAAAACACGGGACCAATAAGCTTGAGTATTGTTCATGATGACCATATGGACATCGCCTTCGAAGCGGTTGCAGAAGCGACAGAAGAGGCCATTATAAACTCCATGCTCCATGCGGATACCGTAAAGGGCAGAGAGGGCAATACGCGAAAATCGCTGAAATCATATCTGCAAATCCTGGCGGAGAAGCAGAACCGATAAAACTAGAAAAGAGCGGTTAGCACAGGGGCTGACAGCTCTTTCATTATGCACAAGACTTTCAGGTTTTAAAATGATGATCTATGCCTTTACAGACACTTATTCAAGCGCATCTTCAAAGGCTTCAAATATTTCAAGGTGTTCTGGAAATCGGAACGCTTCTTTTTTTGAGAAGACAAGTGTCTCATTGACCATGACTTCAAATACACCACCAGAAGAAGGAATAAGTGTGAGGGATCCGATATCATTTTTATAGTTTTTCAGCAGAACCTCTGCCAAACCTAAGGCTTTTGGGCGGTAACCTCATGATGTGCAGTATTCGATGGAAAGTACCGGTTTCATATAATCTCCTTTCTATATTCGTAGTTTATTTGCTTGTTTTGATTATACACCTGCTCAGGGTCAAATTAACAAAAAATATTATGACCGGCACAGCAGGGACTTGGCGGCAAGAGCCTTGAAACCCGGGATTATTTAAACTATAATGAAATCATTCAAGGAAGTGCCAAAACCTAAAAACATGGGAGCTGTTGTAAACGGCTGAGAGTGAAGATAAATCTTCAGACCATTTAACCTGATCTGGATAATGCCAGCGTAGGAAGCATATTATGCACATCGTGCTAATGAAACCACGTTATCAAAACACCTTCAGGTTATGAGGGTGTTTTTTTACGTTCAAGACAAAGAAATGCACTTGAGTACACCAGCGGTCTTATTTGTGCTCGCACAAAAATAAGACCGCTGGTGTACTCAAGTATATGGCGCGACTAGCGACATGAGCAATCGCCAGATTGCTCTGTGCATTTCGTTGAGTATGCAGATTGAAGAAATTCAGATCGGTCTTATTTGTGCTCGCACAAAAATAAGACTGCTGGTGTACTCAAGTATATGGCGCGACTAGCGACATGAGCAATCGATAGATTGCTCCAGACTGTTGACAAACTCCGAAATCCTGCGTTGCTGGATGTAATCCACCCTAGTCACGTACACGGAGTACGCTCCTAGAGCGGATTACATCCGCTCTTCTCAGCAAGTAGCCCAAATTTCAAATTTGGCTGCTACTGCTAGCCTACTTGGGACTTTCGAAGTTTTCAACAGTCTGAAGTTTGTATACTTTGTCAATAAACTCAGCAATCGCCAGATTGCTCTGTATTTAAGGAAGATATCCAAAACCCACCAAACCAAAGGAGCCTGCTATGAATATAAAAGAAGCAATGAAGCTGTATCTGGTCACAGATGCTTCATGGAGTACGGAAGACACCTTTCTGACACATGTGGAAGAAGCGCTAAGGGGTGGGGTGACCTGTCTGCAGCTGCGGGAGAAATCAATGGCGTTTGAGGCGTTTGTCAAGCGGGCTGCTGAAGTCAAGACACTAGCAGACAAGTACAAGGTGCCCCTAATCATCAATGACAATGTGGAGGTGGCATTGGCATCAGGTGCAGATGGCGTCCACATAGGACAGGGAGACACCTCGGTAAAGGAAGCGCGTGCACGGCTGGGACGTGGGAAGTTCATAGGTGTGACCTGCAAGACGGTTGAACAGGCGCGTAAGGCACAAGAGGACGGGGCCGATTATATTGGGTCAGGGGCGGTATTCGGTTCAAGAACCAAACTGGACACCAATAAGATGGACTATAAAACGTTGAAGCAGATTTGCCAAGCGGTAAGCATTCCCATAGTCGCCATTGGCGGTATCACAGAAGAGAACATTCTGGAGCTGAGCAGAACAGGTCTTGCGGGCGTTGCGGTGGTATCGTCTATTCTGGCAAAGTCAGACAAGAAGGCTGCTGCTGAAAACTTGTCAAGGCACAGTGCGCGGATTGTCCAAAATGATATTCCAAAGGTTTTGACCATAGCCGGCTCTGACTGCAGCGGCGGTGCGGGAATCCAGGCCGACCTTAAGACATTTGCCGCTCATGGCTGCTATGGCATGAGTGTCATTACGGCGCTGACATCGCAGAACACGACTGGGGTATTTGATGTTGAGAACTGCAGGGGGGAATTTGTGAAAAGTCAGATCGAGGCTGTCTTTTCAGATATCATGCCGGATGCTGTGAAAATTGGCATGGTGTCTTCTAAGGAGATCATCCTGTCAATTGCTAAAACGCTTGAAAGCTATCGGGATAAGGGGGCAGAGCCACTGAATCTTGTACTCGATCCAGTTATGATTTCAACAAGTGGGAGCAAACTGCTGGAGGATGATGCCATCGAAACCCTGATAGACCATCTCATACCGCTGGCGACAGTCATTACGCCAAATATCTCTGAGGCAGAGCTGCTTTCGGGTGTTCACATTAAGACAACTAAGGATATGATACGGGCTGCAGAGGTCATTGCTGCAAATTTTAATGGAAGCATACTCATAAAAGGCGGGCACATGGAGGCCCACGCCAATGATCTCCTGTACTCAAATGGCAAAATCATCTGGTTTGAGGGAATGCGGGTAGACAATCCCAATACCCACGGAACCGGATGCACGCTGTCATCAGCCATAGCGAGCAATCTGGCCATGGGATACGACTTGCCGCTGAGCATCAAGAAGAGCAAGGCCTATCTGACGGGCGCAATTTCGGACCAGCTTGATATCGGAAAGGGCAGAGGCCCGTTAAACCATATGTACAGGCGCTAATAAAAAGGGGCAGCCGCCAAGTTCACTTTGATGAACTAGCGGTTGCCCCTTAGAATTTATGCTGTCTTGAAAATTATTTATAGTTGAGTATACGCTCATCGATTTCCTTACGAACCAGCTTGATGAAGTCGTCCTGTGGCATGGAGCCCAGGTCGCCTTCAATGCGGGAGCGTGCTGAAACCGATTGTTCTTCTTCTTCCTTCTGTCCGATAATCAGCATGTGCGGTGCCTTGCTGAGCTGGGCTTCACGGATTTTATAGCCGATTTTTTCGGCGCGTTCGTCGATTTCAACGCGGATACCGTTTGAACGAAGCTTTTGCATGACTTCATGCGCATAGTCGTGGTACTTTTCTGAGATTGGAAGTACCTTGACCTGAACAGGTGCAAGCCAAGTTGGGAAAGCGCCTGCGTATTTCTCAATCAGCATGGCCAGGGTTCTTTCATAGCAGCCGATAGACGTTCTATGAATGATGACAGGGTGCTTTTTCTGTCCATCCTTGTCGATGTATGTCATGTCAAAACGCTCTGCAAGGGCGAAGTCAATCTGTACTGTAATGATGGTATCTTCCTTGCCGTGGACGTTTTTGAACTGGAGGTCCAGCTTAGGGCCGTAGAAGGCCGCTTCGCCTTCAGCTTCCTTATAATCCAGTCCAAGATGGTCGAGAATTTCACGCATTTGGTTTTGTGTGCTTTCCCAGACTTCTTCTGAGCCGATGTATTTTTCCTTGTTGTTGGGATCCCACTTGGAGAACTGGTATGTGATGTCTTCACGAATTCCCAGAGTATCCATCATGTAGTTGATCAGGTCCACACAGCCACGGAATTCCGCTTCAAGCTGTTCAGGCGTCACGACAAGGTGTCCTTCCGATATTGTGAACTGACGCACACGAATCAGGCCGTGCATCTCACCTGAAGACTCATTTCTGAAAAGCGTCGACGTCTCACCGTAACGAATTGGAAGATCCCTGTAACTCTTTTGGTCGGCCTTGTATACTGAAAACTGGAATGGACAAGTCATGGGACGCAGGGCCATGGCATTGTCAATATCGCCAGACTCACCTGCTTCACCAGCCTCAGGAATAATGAACATGCCGTCGCGGTACTTGTCCCAGTGACCTGAAAGCTTGTAGAGGTCAGACTTTGCCATAAGCGGTGTCTTTGTCAGCTGGTAGCCTCTGCGCTCTTCCTCGTCTTCAACAAAACGCTGGAGGGTCTGTACAATTTTCGCACCCTTTGGCATGAGCAGGGGAAGGCCTTGTCCAATGACCTCAGACGTTGTGAATAGGCCCATTTCACGGCCGATTTTATTGTGGTCACGTTTCTTGATTTCCTCAAGCCATTCCAGATGCTCTTCCAGCAGCTTGGCCTTTGGGAATGAAACGCCATAAATTCTTTGAAGCATCTTGTTTTTTTCGTCGCCTCGCCAGTAGGCACCTGCGATGCTGAGCAGTTTAGACGCCTTCAGGTGACCTGTGTTTGGCACATGTGGTCCCATGCAGAGGTCAATGAACTCGCCCTGCTTGTAGAATGTGATGACTTCATCCTCAGGCAGATCTGTAATCAGTTCAACCTTATAGGATTCACCCATTTCAGTGCACATTTTCAGGGCTTGGTCTCTTGAAACAACCATGCGTTCAATCGGCAGCTTTTCAGAAGAAATCTGCTTCATTTCCTTTTCAATGGCAATGAGATCTTCCTGCTTCAGCTTCACATCCAGGTCGAAATCATAGTAGTATCCGCGTTCGATTGACGGACCAATCGCCAGCTTCACATCCTTATAAAGACGTTTAACGGCGTGGGCAAGAAGATGCGCTGCAGAATGCTTGAATACCTCTACGCCAGCCTCATCCTTGTAGGTGATAATGCTTACGCTATCGCCCTCTTCAAGTACGTGGGTCACATCCACAAGCTTTCCGTTCACCTCACCGGCGAGCGCTTCCTTGGCCAGACGTCCGCTGATTGCTTTTGCAAGATCAAGGACACTTGCGCCTGATTCAATTTCCTTCTTTGAGCCATCCTTCAGCAAAATATTCATGCTTTTCCTCCATACATCGTTAAACTATTCGTTGCAAAAAATATAAAAAACCCGTCCTCCATAATATGAAGGACGAGTATATCGCGGTTCCACCTTTATTGCCTTTCGGCCACTCCGTCAGCTTGCCTGTAAGCGGCACTGACTTTACACTTTAACGGGGTGCAGCCGTCAAGCTTTCAGCACAGGGCCTAATCACCTGAAGCTCAGGAGTAGTATTCACAAAGTCGTGCCCGCTTGCGCTTTCAGCCGGTGGCGCATGCTCTCTTTCAGCCGGTACTCTGCTGTTTGTCTCCATCAACGCTCTATTTAGAGTTGATAATATAATATATGGATTGCTCAAGGATGTCAACAGAGAATTGTTCATAGGCCGTGACGGGACTTAAATGGCACTATGGTAGGTTCTTGAGATAACCTCTTCCTGCTGTGCACGGCTGAGGCGGTTAAAGTTTACCGCGTATCCGGAAACACGAATGGTCAGGTTAGGATATTTGCCAGGGTTGTTCATTGCGTCGACGAGCTTCTCCTTGTTGAGAACATTCACATTGAGATGGTGCGCCGACTGAAGGAAGTAGCCATCGAGTATACCAACCAAATTGGCAATCTGTGTATTGTCCGATTTTCCAAGCGCCTTAGGTGTGATGGAGAAGGTGCAGGAAATTCCGTCACGACAAGCGCCAAATGGTATTTTGGCCACAGAGTTGAGGGAAGCAAGTGCGCCTGAACTGTCTCTGCCATGCATCGGGTTGGCGCCTGGTGCAAAGGCTTCGCCGCTTTTTCTGCCATCAGGGGTACTGCCTGTCTTTAGACCGTATACCACATTCGATGTGATTGTAAGAATCGAGAGCGTATGCTCCGCATTTCTATAAGCCGGGTACTTGCGAAGCTTTTCAATAAACGTCGTAGCAACCTGTACAGCAAGTGCATCGGCTGAACTGTCATCGTTTCCGTATTTCGGGAAGTCGCCTTCCGTGATGAAATCGGTGATGTAGCCGTCTTCATTGACCACGGGCTTGACGTCAGCAAACTTGATGGCTGAAAGAGAGTCGGCAATCACGGAAAGACCCGCAATGCCGAATGCCATGTATCTGTGTACAGAGGTGTCGTGCAGGGCCATCTGTGTCTTTTCATAGGCGTATTTGTCATGCATGTAGTGGATGATGTTCATTGCGTTGACGTATTGCTCGCAGAGCCAGTCAAGGTAGAGGTCAAAGCGTTTCCAGACTGCATGATAGTCCAGGATGCCACTGGCCATGACATCCATTTTAGGACCTATCTGCATATTTGTTTTTGCATCGTATCCGCCATTCAGTGCAAGGAGTAGGGTTTTCGGCAGATTGCTTCTTGCGCCGAAGAACTGCATTTCCTTGCCTATGCGCATAGCAGAAACACAGCATGCAATGCCGTAGTCATCGCCATAATCACTGCGCATAAGATCGTCGTTTTCGTATTGAATGGCATCGGTTTCGATGGACATTTTAGAGCAGTATTTCTTGAAATTCTCCGGAAGTGATTTTGACCAGAGAACGGTCATGTTTGGTTCCGGTGCAGCACCCAGATTTGTAAGGGTGTGCAGGAATCGGAAGCTCGATTTTGTAACCAGGGTTTCTCCGTCTTCGCTCATACCGCCAATGGCTTCGGTTACCCAGAGTGGGTCTCCAGCAAAGAGGTCGTTGTAGTCAGGGGTACGCAGCTGGCGTGCCATTCTGAGCTTGATGACAAAGTCGTCAATAATCTCCTGAATGTCACTTTCGCAGTAGACGCCATTCATCAAATCGCGCTGTGCGTAAATATCTATGAAGGTGCTGACGCGTCCAAGGGACATGGCAGCGCCGTTTTGTTCCTTGATGGCGCCCAGGTAGCCATAATAAGTCCACTGAACGGCTTCAAGCGTATTTTCGGCTGGACGTGATATATCATGACCGTAAGCTGCAGCCATGTCTTTGAGCTTTTTCAGAAAGTCAATCTGACGGTAGAGCTCTTCACTGAGGCGGATGCTCTCGTCAAGCATGGCCTGCGCGGACACTTGTTTTTTATCTTTGATTTTATCTTCAATCAAGCGGTCAATGCCGTAGAGGGCAATCCTTCTATAGTCACCTATGATACGGCCTCTGCCGTAGGCGTCTGGAAGACCTGTAATGACGCCCGCGCTTCTGAGTTTTTTGATTTCATCGGAATAGACTCTGAAAACACCATCGTTGTGTGTCGTCTTGTATTTAAAATGTTCTTCAATGTTGTCTGAAAGCTTGTAGCCATAAGATTCACAGGCCTGTCTGGCCATACGGATGCCGCCGAAGGGATTGACACCTCTTTTAAGCGGCGCATCGGTCTGAAGCCCGAAGATGACTTCTCTGTGGCCCTTTATTTGACCTTTCGCATAGCTGAGCAGGGATGAAACACGCTCTGTGTCAATATCAAGGACGCCACCGTTTTCAAGCTCCTCTTTCAGAAGCGTGTTGAAGTAGTCCATCAGATCTCTTGTTCTTTGCGTCGGCAAGGCCAAAAATTGGTCGTCACCGTGATAGGGTGCGCGATTTGACATGATAAAGTCACGTACATCTATCTCACGGCACCAGTTTCCCTCTTTAAAATCTTTCCAAGCAGAACCTTTCATGATTTACCTCCTGTAGGGTTGCCAGGTGGTCAAAAAAATAAAAACCGACACACCTGGGCTGTTGACGCCCAGGCGGTCGGCTAATTTCGAAATTCATTTCACTTCCTCGTGGTAATCTCCACTGTTTTCCGCCAGTCATGAAATGTTAGTCAGATTATAACGTGAATAGGCGGTCTTGTAAAGTCGTAATCGTATATTTATTCAAAAATATATCGTATTGTTCGTATTTTGCCGGTGGGGTCATAAAAGGCCCGATTCCTTAGAGCAGGGCCTCGATAGAGGAAACAACCTTATCGAGAGAGTGGTTGCGCGAGATGTATTCCATCTCCGTTTTCATGCCTTGAAGACGTATTGGATGATCCATGAGATAGGAGACAATCTTGCTGACGCGCTTAACGTCACGCACCTCCACAGCAATGTTCACAAGGGTTAGAAAATCAAGGTTCTCGGCCTCCTGCCCAGGGATGAAATAAGGTACAATCATGGGCAGCTTCTTAATCAGCGATTCAGAGACAGTCAGACCACCCGGCTTGGTTATGATCACATCAGACACATCCATGAGCTCATCGACACGGTCAGTGAAACCGAGCACTTCAATGTCCAGAGCGCTGTCCAGCGTTTCTACCATCTTGTCGAGCTCGGCCTTGAGGGTCTTGTTGGTACCGCATACGACGTAAAGTTTGAAGGTGCGTTCCATGCTGAGCAGGTTCTCAAATGCCTTTTTCATGGGATCAAGTCCCATGCTGCCGCCCATGAGGAGGACGGTAAAAGGAGCATCTTCGGGTTTTCTTATGCCGGAATCCTTGTAGAATTTTGGATGCACTGGAATGCCAAGATTGTTTATTCGGTCGGGGTCGACCCCCTTCTCCGAGAGACTGTCATTGGTGAATTCGCTGCCTGTAATATAGAGATCAACCTCTTTTGAAACGTATGCGTAATGGGCTTCGAAATCTGTAACCACAGAAATGAAGGGTCCCTTGTAGTGGCCTTTTGCCTTGAGTCTGCTAAAAGCGCTGACTGCAAAGGTGTGGGTGCCAATAATCAGGTCGGGCTCATAGCTCAGGACCAGCTGTTTAACCCGTCTGTATTCAGCCGCGACAACCATCTTTGCGAATCTGCCATTAATCCATTCACGATTGCTCATATTGTAAAGTCGTCCATAGGTTTCCGGGAACTTGCTGGCAAGCACGTCGTAGCCATCTTCGACGAGTATTTCAAGAACCTTGCTCTGCTCTCTGATAAAATCGACACGCTTAACATCGTGTCCCTTGGCAGAGAGTTCATTTTCAAGTGTTTTGGCAACCTGATTGTGGCCAGCGCCTGTTGATGCCGTCAGTATCATTATCTTTTTCATAGTGTTCTCCCAAATAAATAGGTAATATGTATTTATTTTACACCCAAATTGCACATTATCCTAGTCTATATGAAGGCATACCCGCATTATGCCCCTTGAAATCAGCATTACGAGTGTGATGCACAGAAAATATCTAGTATAATGGAAGAAACGGGCAAAAGGGGTATGAAATTTATGCCAAAGGCAGTTATGGGGAAGGTATTATGAAATATCAGTCAGTGGAACATATTATGGATCTTCTAGATATTGATGTCTTTTCAGTATCGGAGGTTGGAAATCTTTCAGAGCTGCTGCCAGTTTATGAAGTGCGAATGGCGCAAGGGCTTCTGACGGGATTTGAACCCCAGTCTCCGTTGCGGACCGCACCGGATGCTGTGCTTGCAGAGGCGAAATCCGTTATAGCCATTGCGGTGCCGTTTGGCATTAAGAATGGCTTGACTTCTGGTGTTCCCCGCGGGTTTATCACCAATATGGCCTGGGAGTTTGACTATCACGAAACCGTGAGGACCAGGCTGGAGATGGTAGGGGAAGCCCTGCTTCAGTATCATCCGGATGCTGAACTGTTCTATGCTGTGGATACAGGTCCTGTCAACGACCGCATGACCGCATACGGCGCTGGACTTGGCTGGCGGGGACGGAATCAGTTCCTCATTGATGATCAGCTGGGAACGGGTTTTTATATCGGCATTCTCATAACGGATTTTGAAATAGAAAACAGTCCCAAATGGCGCAGTGAGGTCGTTTCGAAATGTGGCGACTGCAGAAAGTGTCAGATTGCATGTCCAAGCGGTGCCCTTTGCGGGGACTTTGAGTTTGATGGACAGAAATGTATTTCGGCACTCACACAGTTTAAAAGGGACTTGAGCTTCAATGAACGCTACGCCATTGGAAGGAGCCTTTATGGATGTGATATCTGTCAGTGGGTCTGTCCGCACAACAGTCAGAATTTGGAGGTGCCCAGCATCCTTTCCAGAAAGACCATGAACCAGATTGAACCCTTCGAGCTTCTTGGGCACAGCAACAAGTCCTTTAAACGGACGTTTGGAAAAATGGGATTTGCATGGCGCGGTCTTCGTGTTCTGAAGCGCAACGCACTCATTGTGATTGGAAATGACAGGCGCAGGGATGATTATCCGCGTCTGCTCGAAATATTTGAAGAACTTCCAGAGGACCTACAAAAATACGCTGTATATGCTATGATGTTAGTTAATATGGAATCGGCGCTGGCGTATTTCAGGAAATTGCATTTAGAGGCGTCTGGGTCAGAAAATGCGGCTAAGGCAGAAGGGCTTTACACTGAAGCGCGTGAAGTTGAAAGATGGATTTACAGTCGGTTCCGATATGAAAAATAGGCGCAGTGGCCCTATAGGCATAGGACATACACCTAGTAACTTGGATATGAGGTAAATGATGATGAAAGATGTAAATTTGCTGCTTGCGGCAAACTTGAGAAAAATAAGAGAAGAACGTAACCTTTCACTGGGACAGCTTGCTGATTTGTCAGGCGTGAGCAAATCCATGCTTGGACAGATTGAACGCGGTGAGGCCAATCCTTCAATAGGCACTATCTGGAAGATTGCCAATGGACTGCGCGTTTCCTTTACGTCACTTCTGAATGAGGAAAATCAGTCGGTCAAAATAATGCACAAGTCAGATGCCCATATGGTGGCACAGGAGGACGACAAGTTCAGGCTCTATTCTTATGTCCCTTTTGACTCAAAGCACAAGTTTGAACTCTACACAGTTGAGCTTGAAGTAGGCTGCGTACATGAGTCAGATGCCCACGTAACGGGCGTGGATGAGTATTTGCTGGTTCATGAAGGGCAGATTGAGGTAGAAATAAATGGGCAGACCTATAGACTTAAGGCAGGCGACGCCATAACCTTTGTTTCAGATGCCATTCATACCTATAGAAATGTAGGGGACGTATTCGCGAGCGCGACCATTGTTCTTTACTATCCTGAGTAGGTTTCAAGCAGAAACTGTCGTATGCATGCCATAAGTCTAAAAAGTAATAATTCACATGTGTACAGTATAGTGCACTTGTGGTACAATATAGGCGAATATTTAGGAAAACGTTACGAAACCGGCAGCATCACGCTTCTGGCTTCTGACATGAAATATGTGTATACGTAGTGTACTCTTTTAATCGAATGGAGGATGAACCATGAAGAATATTCATGATCTGCCTTATCTGCAAGGGCAAGTACAGGAACTTAAGGACCAAGGTGTTTTTAGAAAGCTTCCTGTTCTGAACGGACCAAACGAAGCGGTTTGCATGTTGAATGGCAAAGAAGTCATCAACCTGTCATCAAACAACTACCTGGGTTTTGCAAATCATCCGCGTACTAAAAAAGCGGCGATTGAAGCGGTAGAAAAATACGGTGTAGGCGCAGGCGCTGTGCGCACAATCATCGGCAACATGGACATTCACGAGGCACTTGAAGCAAAGCTTGCTGAGTTCAAACGTGAAGAAGCCGTAATGGTCTTCCAGTCAGGCTTCAACTGTAATGCGGGTGTTATCCAGGCTATTACAAACAAGGGTGATCTTATTATTTCTGACGCACTGAACCATGCGTCAATCATTGATGGCGTTAAGCTTTCAAAGGCTGATAAAGCTGTATTCAACCATAGTGACATGGCTGACCTTGAGCGCGTTCTGAAGGAAAAGCGTGACCAGTACAACAATGTGCTGATTATCACGGATGGTGTCTTCTCTATGGACGGTGATATTGCAAAGCTTCCTGAAATCGTTGAACTTGCTGAGGCATACAACTGTATGACATACGTTGACGACGCACATGGTTCTGGCGTTCTTGGCGAAAGTGGACGTGGTACAGTTGACCACTTCGGCCTTCACGGACGTATTGATTTCATTATCGGAACGCTTTCAAAAGCAATCGGCGTAATCGGCGGTTACTGTGCAGGACGTCAGGTTATGCAGGACTGGCTGGTACATAGAGGTCGTCCAATTCTGTTTTCGACAGCACTGCCTCCAGCAGCTGTTGGTGCAATCACGGAAGCGGTTGACATGCTTATTGAATCCACTGAGTTCACAGATTCACTGTGGTCAAATGCGAAATACTTCAAGGAGAATCTGGGTAAGCTAGGATTTGACACAGGCGCAAGCGAAACGCCTATTACACCGGTAATCATCGGTGATGAAGCGAAGACAGTTGCTTTCTCAAAAGCACTCATGGAAAATGGCGTTTACGTTTCTCCAATCGTCTTCCCAACAGTGCCTAAGGGTACTGGCCGTGTTCGCTGCATGGTTACGGCTGCACATACTGAAGATCAGCTTGCAAAAGCAGTTGAGGTATTTGAAAAAGTCGGCAAGGAAATGGGCATTCTATAATATTGCTAAGGAATTATCCCCTCTGGTATCAACTAGGGGGGATTTTTATGTTTTGCACACCGATTTTCTGGATACAAAAACCTTGAAGTCGTGTAAAGGGATTTCCCTATCTTATGTCAAATAATGCTATAATAGGATAAGATATGTGAAGCGTATTACATCGAACTGTGAATTAAATGAGGAATATGATAGATATATTGGCTGAAAACAGGGTATATAGTGGTTGATAAAGCCTAATACGATTGGGAGGTCTGGACATGAATAAAGATGAAGGAATCTTGCTGGAAAGTGGAACGGGCGAGGTGGAAATACTCGAATTTACGGTAAAAGGGGAACACTATGCAATCAATGTCGTAAAGGTCAAGGAAATCCTCCATATCGACAATATTGCAAAGGTTCCAAATGCACATCCGGCAGTTCCGGGGATTTCGCTCATTCGTGGTGAAGTCATCACTGTTATCGATATGCGACAGGTACTTGAGAATGAGAAAAATGAAAATGTAAGCAAGAGCATGACTCTGGTGTGTGAATTCAATCAAATGAAGGTCGCTTTTGCAATTGATGAAGTTCTTGGCATTACACGAATTGGCTGGAACGATATTAAAAAGCCGTCGTCAATCACAAGCTCAAGCCTGGTTATTGGTAATATCAGTCTGAATGAGAGACTGCTTATGCTGCTTGACTTTGAAAAAATCGTAATGGATATCAGCCCATCTTCAGGAATCACAACAGATAGAATCAAAGATATTGCAGATAAGGACAGAACGGGCTACAGACTCGTTTTAGCCGATGACTCTCCAATGATTCGTACCGTTTTGAAAGATACACTGGAAACCGCTGGCTTTAGAAACATGCGTTTTTATGACGATGGTCAGCAGGTGCTGGATTATCTTATGAATTTGGTAGAAGAAAAGGGTGAGGATTTCAAAAATGAAATCGACTTGCTCATCACAGATATTGAAATGCCACAGCTTGACGGACATACGCTGACAAGACGTGTGAAAGAGCATAAGCTGCTTAAGAAGCTGCCTGTCATCATCTTCTCATCCCTGATTACAGGAGACCTCAAGCATAAGGGTGAATCGGTGGGTGCAGATGCGCAGATGTCCAAGCCGGAGGTTGACAGACTGGTTGCCCTGATTGACTCACTGCTCGTTCAGTACGAATATAAATAATAAGCGCTGAATATACTGCGTTAATAAAGCCAAGACATTTGTCTTGGCTTTTTATTTGTCGACAAAGTCGACAAGATAACAGACTGTAGGAAACTTCGAAAGACCAGGCGCGGATAAAATCCGCTCTGTGAGCGTACTATGCGTACGTGATCAGATTGGGCGGTGGGTCTGACACGGGCCTGTACTTTTTCTAAGACCATGTTAAGAAAATCTTAATAAAGTTCTCACACAGGATTAATATGGAATCTATAAAATGAACCTGAATAGAATGAGAATTCGTGTAGGAGGTTCATTATGAAGAAAGTCATGATTCTGACCGCATCAACTGGAGAAGGACATAATCAGGCAGCGAAATCCCTTCAGGAGCAATATGAAGAGAAAGGCTACCTCACCTATAAAATAGATTTTCTAAAGGAAGCATCCGCAGTGATGAATACCCTCGTCTCAGACGGTTACCGTGTAATGGCCCAGAATTTTCCGGGTGTATACGGCAGACTTTACGAAACTGCAGACAAGAAGGGCTTTAACAAAGTGACCCGTGGAGGTTACTTTGCCATAGAAAGAAAAATCGGAAGACGATTCAGGGAAATACAGCCGGATGTTGTCGTAGCCACACATCCCTTTGCTGTGGGGCTGGTGGAAAGGCTCAAAAGCAGGATGGATTTGAACTTCACCTTCATTTCTGTCGTGACGGACTTTAAGGCGCACTACAGCTATGTCTCGCCAAGTGTTGACGCCTACATCACAGGCAGCGAGTATACCAAACGCACACTGGTGGAGCGCAGCATTCCAGCTGACCGTGTTTACTCCTACGGTATTCCCGTCAAACGTGATTTTCAGCAGCACTGCGACCCGCCTTATATACATCCCGGACACGTTCGAAAGTTCCGTGTGCTCATTATGGGTGGCAGTATGGGGTCGAAGGATATCTTTAGGGTGGTAAGGCACCTGGTGGAAGAATCCAATGATTATTTTCTCGATGTCGTCTGCGGCAATAACAAAGTCCTTCAAAATGGACTCAAAAAGCGATTTGCACGCTTTGAAGTCATGGGGAAAATGAAAATACACGGGTATGCGCGAAATGTGCCAGACCTTATGGATGCGGCAAATCTGATTGTGACAAAACCGGGTGGGCTGACGACCACAGAAGCCCTCTTCAAGAAGCTTCCAATGATAATTCCATTTGCGATTCCCGGACAGGAAATTGAAAATGCAGAGTTTCTTGTGCGCGAGGGTGTCGCGGTTTTTGTAGACGATATCGCCACCCTGTCTAAAAGGATTGAAAAGCTGAAGAACAACCCGCGGCTTTATAACCGGATGGTCTCCAATATGAAAAGAATATCGGACACCTATTCCATGGAAAAAATCATCGACCTTTCAGACCGTCTGATCGTTGACCGCAGTGCCTATGGTCTACTTTCAACACATAAGGGAGGCGCATAAGATGAAATGTGATGTTCTGATACTTACAAGTGCATTTGGAAATGGCCACAATAGCGTGGCAACAGCCATTCAGGAACAGCTCCTTGAAGAAGAGCCGGGACTGACGGTAGCCGTGGAGGACATCATGTCCATTTCCACCCCCAAGGTCAAGCATCTCTTTTTTGGAATGTATCGTCTGCTGACGAGAAAGCATCCTTCCCTGTACAACTTCTTCTATAAGATAAAAAAGGATGTACCAGACAACAAAATGGACGAAATCCTTTACAACATATACTTGAACCGTGTCGGAAATTTTATAGAAGCGAGTGCACCCAAGCTGATTGTGTCCACATTTCCCCTTTGCAGCGGCTTTGTTTCAAAGGTTAAGGAACGTTTTGGTCTTGATGTGCCCCTGATTACAGCAATTACAGATGTCGTTGACAGCTGGGAGTGGATTCACAAGGAAACGGATCTTTACTTTGTGCCCTGCAGGCATATTGGTGACAAGCTCATGCTGAAGGGCATCGCTCAGGAGAAAATCAGAGTGACAGGCATACCGGTCAAAAAGGAATTTTTGAAATCCACCACCCAGCAAAAGCCCTACCGACAGGTACTGATCATGGGCGGCGCCATGGACAAGCTGGGTCTGAATGGACGTGTGCTCAGACAGTTCGATGCCATGGAAAACACGAGAACCATTGTTGTAACAGGTGGAAACCGCAGTCTTTACGAGCGGTTGACAGCAGAGGGGAGTTTTGACAACGTGCGCATTTTAGGATATACAAAAAACATCGCAGAGCTCATGGATGCGTCGGACCTTGTCGTGACAAAACCGGGAGGTGTGACGCTCTTTGAAGCCATCAACAAGGAAATTCCAGTCATTCTAAAGGCCTCCATGGTGGGCCAGGAAGAAGAAAACGTCAACTTCATTCGTTCGACTGGCATAGGTATTTTGATTGAAGAGCAGGCAACACTCTATGACCAGGTGGCGCATGCGCTCAACAGTCCCTCAAGTCTGATGGATTTAAAGAGAAACATCAATGAGGTCAAAACGGAAATAGAGCCGCAAAAGCTAGGCGCTTATGCACTTGAGCTCATTTAGGTGGTGAAGCGTTTGAAAGAAATGTTAAAAAAATACGGAAATATGCTGCTTCTGATTGTACTTATGGGGGCGACCCTTTTTGTTATTTTCAGCAAGACAGATTATAAGTACATTCTAAATGTTGTGGAAACGAGCGATCCAAAATTTTTACTGGCTGGGATTGGGTGCATGATTGCCTTCTGGGCAATAGAGGCAGGCATACTGGACATACTTCTGAAACGTGTCTATCCAGAAACCAAGTTCTTTACCGCACTGAAAATAACTCTTGTAGGCCAGTATTACAGCTTGCTGACGCCCTTTGCAAGCGGAGGACAGCCAGCCCAGCTTTATGAAATGAAGCGGGATGATATTCCTGTTACCGGCGCAACCGCCGTACTTGTGAGCAAATTCATTTTGTTTCAGGTGACAGTGACCGTTTACGCCCTGGTCTTGGCCCTCTTTCACCTGCCGCTGATTATCGGTGATTTGAAGGTTGCTTCTACCTTTGTCTTTATTGGTCTGGTGATCAACACGGTGGGCCTACTGTTCATTGTCATGACCGCACTGAGTCCGGACAAGCTCAAATGGCTGGTTGGAAAACTGGTGTATCTGCTTGGGGGCCTTGGGCTGGTGAAAAAACCAGACAGGCATATCCATAAGCTTGATAGATTTGTAAGGGAATACGCCCAGTGCATTCAGATCTATTTGAAGGATTTGAAGCTTACGGCCGGTCTTTTCGTGGTGTCAGCCCTGCAAGTGACAGCCTTCTTCTCGATTACTTTCTTCATATATAAGGCGCTTGGACTGAGTGGTGTCTCAATATACAAGATCATAACCCTACAGGCCTTTCTCTACATGGCCATCGCCTTTATTCCGTCACCGGGGACGGTCGGGGCTGCTGAAGCCGGATTTGCCCTGCTGCTGGGATCTGTATTTTCATCCAACATCATTGCGGTTGCCCTCCTGCTTTGGCGCGGCATCAGCTATTACTTCGGGATCGTCATATGCGGCGGATTCACATTTGCCCTGTATTTGCTCGATAAGACAAGGCGACCGAATTTTGAACGCGCCAGTTAAAATGAATAGGAAATATCCTCAGACGCAGGACTTGAAAATGAGCCCTGTGTTCTTTGTTTTTTGTGGCATCACCCCTATGTTTCAGACAATTTCGAATACGAATGGAGAAAATTTTAGAAAAATTTAGCGTAAAACAGGGTTTTCTTGTGTAGGAATCAGATGGGTCACAGCCTTGTTTGAACAAATTCAAATCACACTATATTGAATTTGAAAAATAGTATTGACTTCACTAATAAGTATACCTATAATAAATCGAGTGAAAGTTTAGTAACAATAAACAAGCGCGCATATAATAGTGAGGTGCGCAACCAGGAAAAGATGGGAGACGACATGAGAATCGGTGAAAAAATCAAACGATTACGACTCGAGAACGGACTAACCCAGGAAGAACTGGCAAATCGCTGTGAGCTTTCGAAAGGCTTCATTTCACAGGTAGAACGAGATATGACTTCACCTTCGATTGCAAGTCTCGTGGACATACTTGAAAGCCTCGGTACAAATTTGAATGAATTCTTTAGTGAGAATGAAGACGAAAAAATCGTTTTTACGCCTGAAGATGCTTTTGAAAATATTGATGAAGAGCTGGGGTACGGACTTAATTGGGTTATTCCAAACGCACAAAAAAATTCAATGGAACCCATATTGCTGCAAATCGAGCCAGGTGGAAGCTATGCGGAAGACACGCCACACCAGGGGGAAGAATTCGGTTATGTGCTTCAGGGTCTGGTCCAGGTAAAACACGGCAATAGAAAGTTCAAGGCAAAAAAAGGCGATAGCTTCTATTATAAATGTAATGCAAACCATAATGTCGTCAACATTGGCAAGTCTGTGGCGAAAATAATTATGGTTGGTTCTCCGCCTAATTTCTAATCACACACTACGTTCCAGTAATATGAAGAGGGAGAAGAAAGATATGAGTTCAAAAATCATCCATGGTGTGAATGTCGTAAAAGAATTTGACAACACACGTGTCGTCGATGGAATAGATTTCTGGGTGAAACCGGAAGAATTTCTGACGATTCTTGGTCCGAGTGGGTGTGGTAAAACTACTACGCTTAGGATGATTGGCGGCTTCGAGACGCCAACTTCTGGACAAATTCTTTTCGATGGCAAGGATATAACGGCAATACCGCCTTACCAGAGACAAATCAATACAGTTTTCCAGAGATATGCACTGTTTCCGCATATGGATATTTACGAAAACATCGCATTTGGTCTGCGTATTAAAAAGATGTCGGAATCTGAAATCAAAGACCGCGTGGAGCGCATGCTCAAGCTTGTAGACCTGAATGGGTATCAGAAGCGTTCTGTTCGCTCTCTTTCGGGTGGCCAACAGCAGCGTATTGCTATTGCGAGAGCACTCGTAAATGAGCCGAAGGTTCTTCTTCTGGACGAACCCCTGGGTGCGCTTGATCTCAAGCTCAGAAAAGAGATGCAGTATGAGCTCAAGTCCATGCAGCAGGAACTGGGCATTACCTTTATTTACGTAACCCATGATCAGGAAGAAGCCCTGACCATGTCAGACAAGATTATCATCATGAACGAGGGTAAAATTCAGCAGATTGGTTCGCCAATCGATATTTACAATGAACCTGAAAATGCCTTCGTTGCAGATTTTATTGGAGAGAGCAATATTGTGGACGGCATCATGCATGAGGATTATCTCGTATCCTTTGCGGGCGGCAAATTTGAATGCGTCGATTCGGGCTTTTCAAGGAATGAGCCGGTAGATGTCGTAATCAGACCGGAGGACATTGTCTTCACAAGCCCTGAGGAGGGCATGATTACCGGTGTTGTAGATACGGTCATCTTCAAGGGTGTACACTACGAAATGATCGTTATGCAGGGCGAAAAGGAATGGATGGTCCATTCAACAGATATGGTCGCTGAAGGTTCGGACGTCGGTATGCGGTTTGATCCGGATGAGATACATATTATGAAGAAGGTGGGCGCCGATGCTTAGAAGACTCAGTGCAATTCCATACGTTTTTTGGAGCGCCGTGTTTATCGTAATCCCTCTCTTTCTTGTAGCGGGATACTCCTTCACCGCCAAAGACCCGGAAACGGGCAGAGTTTTCCTTACGGCGATCAACTATGAGAAATTCATGGATCCGCTTTATTTGAAAGTTCTCTGGCGCTCAATAAGTCTGGCTGGAGAGGCAACGATTATCTGCCTCTTGCTGGGATATCCAATGGCGATGATTCTTGCCAAAATGCCAGCGAAGACACAGCGTATCGCTGCGCTGCTGTTTGTACTCCCAATGTGGATGAACTTCCTGCTTCGGACATATGCATGGATGTTCATACTCGGAAAATCCGGTATTATCAACAAAGTGCTGACACTGCTTCATCTTCCAACCGGAAATTTTCTCTATAACGAAGGCGCAGTCCTGCTCGGTATGGTTTATAACTTCCTGCCCTTTATGGTACTGCCCATATATACTGTCCTGACCCGGATTGATCCATCGCTCATTGAGGCGGCGGAGGACCTGGGAGCCAACACCATGACGGTTTTCAGACGTGTCATCGTACCGCTTTCGGTGCCTGGCATCATTTCTGGAATTACCATGGTTTTCATGCCTGCCGTTTCAACATTTGTTATTTCGGCACTGCTTGGCGGTGGCCAGTTCATGCTGATTGGCAACATGGTGGAGCAGCAGTTCCTCCTTGTGAACAACTGGCATTTCGGTTCAGCCATTTCCATGATTCTCATGGTTCTGATCCTGATTTCCATGGCTGTGCTCAACCGCTATGACACTTCAGAAGCAGATGAAGGCGGGGTGGGCATCATATGAACAAGTGGGTTAAAAGGGTGTATTCAGCACTTATATTTCTCTTCTTGTACGCCCCTATTATCGTACTGATTGTATTTTCCTTCAACGCAGGAAAGTACAGCGGCAATTGGGAAGGCTTTTCCCTTCGGTGGTACAAAGCGCTTCTGGAAGATAGAAGCATCATGAAAGCCCTGTACTACACCATGCTGATTGCGGTGTCGAGTTCTTTGATTGCAACGGTGATTGGGACCTTTGCCGCATTTGGAATTCATCACATGCGTCCGGTAAAACGCACGCTGATGATGAATGTCAACAACATTCCGGTTCTAAACCCGGATATCGTTACAGGTGTTGCGCTTATGACCCTGTTCGGATTTGTGAAGATGCACTTTGGGGTCAGCACACTGCTGATTGCCCATATTACATTCAATATACCTTATGTTATTCTGTCGGTTCTGCCCAAGCTCAAGCAGCTTCCAAAAGATGCGCTTGAAGCGGCAATGGACCTCGGTGCGACGCCTTGGTATGCATTTGTCAAAGTGATTTTTCCAGAGATTCTTCCGGGAATCATTACAGGTGCCCTGATTGCATTTACCCTGTCTGTCGATGACTTTGTCATCAGTTTCTTTACAACAGGCAACGGGGTGACAAACCTGTCCATTGCAATATTTGCCATGGCGAGACGTGGAATTAAGCCGGTCATCAACGCGCTTTCCACACTGATGTTTGGTACAGTACTCGGTCTGCTTCTGATTATCAATGCACGTTCTTCAGATGTGACCGACCTGGATATATAAGAGCTATGAAATTGGAGGGAAGATATGAAAAAGTATACTGTACTGCTGGTTGTGTTTGTTCTTGTAGCGTCCATGCTGTCAGGATGTTCTGGAAGCAAAGAGGAGCAAGTGACACTGAATGTCTACAACTGGGGCGATTACATTGATGAGAGCATTCTGGACGACTTTGAGTCGGAAACAGGCATCAAGGTCAATTATGAGATGTTTGCCACAAACGAAGACATGTATGTGAAGCTGAAGCAAGGCGGCACAAAGTATGACGTAGCTTTTCCGTCTGACTACATGATTGAAAAGATGATCAAAGAAGACATGCTTCAGGAAATCGACATGTCGAAAATTACGAACTACAACCTGATCATGGATGAGTTCAAGGGACTTGACTACGATCCAGATGAAAAATATTCAGTGCCTTACATGTGGGGTACAGTAGGAATTCTTTACAACGAGAGCATGGTGTCTGACCCTGTAGATTCTTGGGATATCCTTTGGAACGAAAAATATGCAGGCAACATTCTCATGATGGATTCTCAAAGAGATACCCTCATGGTTGCCCTTAAGAAGCTGGGTTACTCAATGAATACACGTAGCGTCGAAGAGCTTGAAGCAGCTAAGCAGGCACTTGTTGAGCAAAAGCCTCTGGTACTGGCATATGTCGGCGACAACGTTGTGGACATGATGCTTTCAGGTGAAGCGGCAATGTCTGTGGTTTGGTCAGGTCAAGCCATTCAGGTTATGATGGAGCAGGAAGGCTTTGAATATGCTTATCCGAAGGAAGGAACAAACCTGTGGTTCGACAGCGTTGTCATTCCAAAGACTTCAGAGCATGTTGACGAAGCACACCTTTTCATCGACTTCCTGAACAGAGAAGACATCGCATTTAGAAATGCAGACTACATCGGTTACTCTTCACCAAATATGGGTGCAGTTGAGCAGCTTGACGACGAAATCAAGTCACTTAGCGCTGCATATCCAGAGATGGAGAAGCTGAAGAATTCAGAAGTATTCTACGATCCAGGCAACTTCATTGAAGAATACAACCGTATTTGGACTGAACTGAAAGCTGAATAGTCAAAAGGACAAGACAAGCCCTCTTCAATCGGTATAGACCGATTTGAAGGGGGCTTTTTATGTTGAATATATACTATAGTTATGGCGTCTTGTTGTTGGTATAATTAGATGAAATAAAGTAAAAACTATAAAATTCTGAAAATTTAACTTGACCTGGATCTTGTCATTATAGTAATATACATAAAAAGGTGGCTAACCGAATGAATATCGTCGATATAATTAAAGTAAACACTTTAGAAATGAGTAAGAAACAACGTATTATTGGAGACTACATGGTTCATAATCAAGGAAATATTCCATTTATGAGTCTGAACGAACTGAGCAGAGAGCTGGAAGTGTCAGAAGTAACCATTCTGAACTTTTGCAAGCAGATTGGGCTGGAGTCTTTTACTGAACTCAAGAAGGCCTTTCAGGACCTGATCAAGGAAAAGCTGCGCATACCTGTCAAAATGAAGACCTCCCTTGAGGAGCTTGAAAGCACGAAAGATGCCTATACCAATGCGATCAACATTCAGAAAATGAACTTTGACCGCCTGGTGCAGAACAATGGACTGCAAAAATTTGAAGAGGCTAGCACAGCAATCAAAAATGCAAGGAAGGTGTATTTGTGCGGAATGGGTGTCTCCCAGTTCATCAGTCAGTATCTGATGAGCAGGTTCCGCTCCATAGGAATAGATACGGTTGCGATGGACCTTGAAGACTTTAGCCTGTACGGACATGATCTCGTTAATGCAGGTCAGGAAGATCTGTTCATTCTCATTGCCTTTCCTGACTATTCCGTGGAAACCATCCGCCTGCATGATTATCTTGTCAAAGAGAACATGCGGTTCATGGCCATAACAAATTCAGAGGAATCGGAGATTGCACCGGGTGCCGAGCTCGTTCTCATGGCTGAGAACAAGTCCCTGGTATTCTACAATTTTCTCTCCAATACTTTTACGCTACTTGAAATTCTCCTAACAGTACTCAGCTATGCAATCAAGGACGATTTGATGGAAAACCTGAACAAGATCTTCGACACTCAGGGATTCTTTGTGGACCACAAACTAGAATAAGCTATGGAATAAGGGGTGTGTCATTTGAAAAAGTTCTTATCTGTAATCATGGTCATAATGCTTATGACGGCGGCGCTTTCAGGGTGTTCTTCACCACAGGACAAGCCTGCTGAAGTGGAAACACAGGCGGCGACAGAAGCAGAGGCAGAAACGGATCCGGCAGAAACACCAGAAAGCAGTGAAGCCGATACATTAAAGGTACTGAATTACAACCTGGGTGCTGACCCGAAAACGCTTGATCCGGGACTGAACTCGGCCATTGACGGAAGTCATATTCTCAACAACACATTTGAAGCACTTACACGTGAAATCGGCGGAGAAATCAAACCTGCCATGGCAGAGCGTTATGAGGTTTCTGAAGATGGCCTGGTTTACACCTTCCACCTTCGTGACGCCAAGTGGTCTGACGGCCAGCCGGTGACTGCACAGGACTTTGAGTTTGCTTGGCAGCGTGCCATCAAGGTTGAAACAGCTGCACCGTATGCATCGCATTTCTTCTACATCAAGAATGCACAAAACTTCTATGAAGGCAATGGCAGTCTGGAAGACGTCGGAATCAAGGCTGTGGATGAAAAGACATTCCAGGTTACCCTTGAAGCACCTACGCCATACTTCCTGTCCCTGATAACACGTCCGGCATTTATGCCAGTTAGAAAGGAAATCATCGAAAGTGGAGATGAGTCGTGGTTCTTCAAGAAGGAAACAGCAATTTCAAATGGTCCCTTTGTGCTTGAGTCTTACGCGACAGGTGACAAGATTGTTTTGAAAAAGAATTCCAATTACTGGAATGCCGATTCCGTGCAAATCGACCAGATCAACTGCCTGATGATCGTAGAGTCATCGACATCGCTGACAGCCTTCCAGGCAGGCAATCTCGACATTATCAACAACATTCCAACGCAGGAAATCACACGATTGCTTTCTGAAGATGACAGCTTTTACATACTCCCTAAAATGGGTACATACTATCTGCAGTTCAATATGAATGTAGATGCACTTAAAGATGTTCGTGTCAGAAAGGCCCTGTCTCTCGCGCTGGATAGAAAGTCCATCACTGAAAATGTCATGAAGGGTGGCGAAATCCCTGCGACAGGCTTCAACCCAGTCGGACTGAAAGACTCTCAGGGAAATGATTTCAACACGACAGCCGGGGACTACTACATCAATGTGGATGGCGGCAATGTGGAAGAGGCGCAGAAGCTCCTTGCTGAAGCCGGCTATCCAAACGGAGAAGGCTTCCCGCAGCTGACAGCGCTTTACAATACAAGTGAAAGCCATAAGGCTGTATTTGAAGTTATTCAGGAGGCATGGAAGCAGAACCTGGGCATCAATATTGAACTTGCAAACCAAGAATGGGCTGTCTTCCAGTCCAACCGTGTGGCACACAACTTTGAAATCGCACGCGGCGGTTATATTGGAGACTATCCAGACCCAGTCGGACTGCTGGAGCTCCTGGCGGAAGACTCGTCAAACAACCACCCGGACTGGCACAATCAGGAGTTCAACGAACTCATTAACAAATCAAGATTCGCCAGCGGCAGCGAGCGTGACGCGTATATTTACCGCGCGGAAGAGATTCTGATGGAGGATGCGCCAATTGCGCCAATCTTCTACTATACGGACCCACTCATGGTAAATGAGCGCGTGAGCGGCTGGGAGAAGAACAGCATGAGCTACTGGTATTTTGGAAACGTGGACATAATGTAAGATGAAAACAGTGGGCCCGTCTGCAAATGCATTCGGGCTCACCCTATTGATTGAATGGTCACAGGGCCATAAGGCGTGGAGTAAAGGGGACGATGTACATGAAAGATTCAATAAAACTGCTCAAAGCACTGAGTGATGCCAGTGGAATTTCAGGTTTTGAAGACGATGTGATCGAGGTCATACGCAGCGTGGAACCAGACCGGTTCACCGTTGAAGAAGACAAGATGCGCAATGCCTATATCCGGTTTTCAGATGCGGAACATACAGATAATGAATTGACCATCATGCTGGACGCCCATTCCGATGAGGTTGGTTTTATTGTTCAAAGCATTCAAAACAATGGCCTGCTCAGATTTCTTCCAGTTGGCGGCTGGATACCGGCCAATGCCTCTGCACAAAAAGTAAGGGTAGCTACGCGAGACGGCAATGAGATTTCAGGAATCATTTCGTCCAAACCACCGCATTTCATGTCTGAAGAGGAACGGCAGAAACCGCCGTCATTTGATACCCTATTCATTGATGTTGGCGCATCGAGCCGGGCGGAGGCAGAAGAAACTTTTGGTATAGAAGTGGGCGCACCGGTTGTGCCGGATGTGGCGCTTGAATATATTGAACAGAATGACCGTGTCATAGGCAAGGCCTTTGACAACAGAATGGGTTGTGCCTGTGTGCTCGAAACCATGAAGCGTTTAGGAGGCGCCCGAAAGGGCGTCAACCTTGTCGGTGCCATTGCCAGCCAGGAGGAAGTCGGAACACGCGGCGCAGTCCTGACAGCAAGAAAGGTGAAGCCGGATGTTGCCATTGTCTTTGAAGGCACACCCGCTGATGACAGCTTCAGAGGGGAAGACGCAGCACAGGCGGTTCTTGGGAAAGGACCGCAGATCAGACACATGGACAAAAGCATGATTACGAGTCCGCGGTTTGTTAAATTTGCAAGAGCCGTCGCTAAAGCGGAAAAGATCCCCTTCCAAGATGCGGTAAGAAAAGGCGGCGGAACAAACGGCGGACCGATTCATTTGTCAGAAGAGGGCATTCCAACCATCGTCCTCGGCGTGCCGGTTCGCTATGTGCATACCCACTATGGCATTGCCTCAGTTTTTGATTATGACGCCTGCGTGGATTGGGCGGTTAAAATCATAAAGACGCTGACACAGGAAGATTACGACGCGTTTTAAGGTCTAAGCGTATAACATGCCAAATGCATTCAGAAGCTGCTGCTGCAGGGCTGGTTTTCCAGCCCATGCCGCAGCAGCTTTTATTTTGGAGCCTTTTGAAAGAGGAGATTGCACCGCGCGGTTCACAATTGTCTGGAAAATGTTAAAATGATAGTGTACGCAGCATAGACATAGCCCTTTTGAAATTAAACTGAAATGTTACCCATTCAACAAGGGAAAATCATATGATGTAGTTAGTACAAATGACAGGCATTAGAATACTGGAGGCAAATTTGAATAGGATAAGAATGCTGATTCTTTGTATGGCGCTCGCAGTCATGACAACAGGATGCATCGGGATGAACACATCGGTTCAGGATCTTCTCAGTCCGCCTGAACTGCCAGTGCAGCTGGAGGAAATCCGTCAGGTGCTCGATGCGCGCTATGAAGAAGAACTGGAATACATAAATCCCATCAAGGGAAAGAATACCAACGCAACCCAGTTTGTGGACCTCAATCAGGATGGCACCGATGAAGTACTCATTTTCCACAAGCTCGAAAGCGCGACCGATCCCCTGCGCGTGACCGTGCTTTACAAGATGGAAAGCGGATGGCATGTCGACGAATCCATACACGGCATAGGATTTGACATCAGTCAGGTCGAATACAGTGACCTTGACAATGACGGCAACATGGAAATCCTCGTCGGATGGCAGGGGGGCAACACGACAAACAAGGGCCTGTCGGTCTATTCCTTTAATGATGGAAACATCACCTCGGAGTTTGAAACATCCTATACGGAATTTGCTGTGGGTGATTTGACAGCCAACGGCAAGCTGGAACTCATCATTATTGAGCTGGACAGAACCGAAGGCGTATCCATGGCGACCATTTATGACGCCAATTATACCTATCTGGACGAAGTTCAAATGGAAGGCTTCATCAACGGCTACTACAATACTGTCGTGGGCATGGCGTCTTCTGACAAGTTGGGCTTTTTCATAGATGCGTCAACGGGCGCCCACTCGGCGTTTACGGATTTGCTGGTATATGAAGACGGACAGCTTACCAACGTCTTCTACGATCCCAAGTGGCGAAGGGTCGACAAGACCTATAAGGCCTATCCGGCCAAATCTGCCGATGTAGATTCAGACGGCATTGTGGAGATTCCACTCCTGCGGTCACCCTTCGGATATGAAGGCAGCTCCATGGCGGAAACAGAATGGATTACGACATGGTATAAATGGGATGGCAACACCGGGCTCATATTCAGTTCTGAAAGCTATACCAACGGACGGCTGGGCTTCGAGTTTCACTTTCCTTTCAAATGGAAGCAGAATATGACTGTCGGACTGTCCGGCGATGAGCTCAACCATGTGACACTCTACTACGTGGACTCATACTCAAAGCATCAGACACCGATTATTGACTTTGTTGTCGCAGACCGTATCCGCGTCGAAAGCGGACAGGAAACCTATGTAGAAGAAGGTTACGTTGAAATCACAAGAACACTGGACAGAATCTATTATGCGCAGGTTTACGACTTGTCTGAAGCGGACAATCTGGAGCGCATGCAGGTCACACTGGATGAAGTGCGGGCCGGGTTCAGGCTTGAGCAATAGAATCGTCGCAGAATGAATAAAACAAAAGAGGTGGAATCATGGCAAACATACTAATACTCGAAGACCAGATTGAAATCAGGGATTTCGTAGTCATAAACGTAAAGCGTGCAGGACATAAGGTCTTTGAGGCTGAGACAGGAGAACAGGCACTTGAAATCTTCAATGACAACGACATAGATGTGGCAGTTCTCGATGTCATGCTCCCTGGAATAACCGGATATGAGGTATGCGAACGCATGCGTCTGAAGAACAAGTACGTGGGCATTATCATGCTGACTGCAAAGTCCCAGGAGCAGGACAAGCTGACGGGTCTCATGAGCGGCGCTGACGACTACATGACCAAGCCTTTCAGTCCAAAGGAACTGGTGGCACGTGTTGAATCGCTCCTAAGACGGGTGAATCTGCTCAAGGAGGACAAGTCAGAAACCTTTGAAGGCGGCCCATATCAAATCGACTTTGAAGCGCGGCAGGTTTTCAAGAATGGTGTGGAAGTCGATTTGACACAGCTTGAATTTGCCATTGTCAGCCTTTTGGTAAAAAATGCGGGCAAGAGCCTCAGCCGTGAGTTTATTCTCGACAATGTCTGGGGTGAGAACTTCTTTGGCAGCTTCAAGATTGTTGATGTGAACATAAGACGTCTTCGTCAGAAGCTTGAAGACGATGCATCCAATCCGGAATACATACTGACTGTCTGGGGTTACGGATACAGATGGCGAAAGGAAGACTAGCATGTCGGGAATCAAAAGGCGATGGGTTAGAAACTATATCCTGATCATTCTGCTTATCGCAATCGCTGTGATGGGAATCTTTCTTTTTACAATCCAGCGTTTCTATTATAATCTCGCCTATGAGAACCTCTATAACAGAATGAACGTTTCCGCCGGCTTTTATACCAAGTATACGGAAACGGACAAGCTCAGTCTCGATGAGATTGCGCAGCTCATTCTGAGAGATTATCAGGACCGGGATGTGGCAGAACTTCAGATACTGAGTCCAGAAGGCATTGTCCTGTATTCTTCAACGGGCTTTGCTTCAAATAACCGGATTGCAAGCAAGGATTTTGTAGATGCGACCTATGGGTTTCAGGGAAACTGGGTGGGCAAGAATGACATGACCCATGAACGGGTCATGGGTGTGAGTACACCCCTAAAGGATGACCATGGAAACGTGATTGGCGTGCTCCGCTATGTGTCTTCCATGCAGCAGATAGACCTGCTCCTCTACCGGTTTTTCCTTTACTCCGCACTGATATTGACAGGTATTATTATTGTACTGCTGATATTGAGCGTGACCTTCAGCCGGTCTATCCTGACACCTATCAATGAAATCACCCTTGCGTCCCGGAAAATGGCAGAAGGTAATTTTGATGAAAAGGTACCCGTTATTTACAAGGATGAGTTGGGCGTACTCGCGCAGACCCTCAATTCAATGGCGGATGATATTCAAAAGACAGAAAAGCTTAAGAATGAGTTTATTTCTTCTATTTCCCATGAAATCAGAACGCCGCTGACGGCGGTGGCCGGATGGGCAGAAACCATACTGACCGGGGATCTCAGTGACCGGGATGAAGTCGAAAAGGGCCTTCAGGTCATCATGCGTGAAACGGGAAGACTGTCAGACATGGTTGAGGAGCTTCTTGATTTTTCAAGAATCGAAAGCGGGCGTATGACCCTGCACAATGAACTCTTCGACTTGAGACGGGAGCTGTCGGATATTGTTGAAATATACCGGGCCAAGGCAGACAAGCATGGTGTCGCAATCTCCATGACTCAAACTGAGGAACCCACACTTGTGACAGGAGACACAAACCGGATTCGCCAGGTCATCATCAATATCATTGACAATGCGGTGAAGTTTTCCGGTGAAAACGACGTAATCGATATTCGGCTTGGTATGGATGAATGGATTGTACTGGATGTGCAAGACCACGGTGCGGGCATTTCTGAAGAGGATCTTGAGAATGTTACCAAAAAATTTTATAAGGGATCTTCCAAACGGTCTGGCAGCGGTCTTGGACTGGCAATTTCCGATGAAATCGTCAGGCTGCACGGCGGCGAACTGCGCATAAAGAGCAAGCTTGATGAAGGAACGACAATACAGGTTGTACTCCCAAAGGGCAAGGCTGAAGATCTGGAACCACAAGAGGTCTTTTAGATGTATATAGAGAATAAACGTGCAAGAGCTGTGATATTCGATTTATATAGCTGGGTATAGTTATATAAATTGGATGGGCATAAATAGGGATGCTGCTCGACAAGGGGGAAACAGTATGAACGCACTATTTCTAATTCTAAACGATGTGTATTTGCTCGAAGAAGTCCATGAAATCATGTATGAATGCGGTGTGGGTGCTACGACTGTAGACAGCCGCGGTATGGGAAAGGTCCTCGTAGACAACGAGGTGAATATTACCATGTTTACAAGCATGCGCAAACTCCTTGAAGGAGACAAGCCATACAACAAGCTCATCATCAGTGTGATTCGCGACGATGACAAGCTGAAAACAGTCATAGAGACATTGCAGGAGAAAATAACCAATATTTACGAAAAGGGAATAGGCTTCATGTTTGTAGTACCCGTAACGCACTGCTACGGCTATAAGCTTGAGGAAGACAAAACGCGGACACAGATTTCCACATAGCCGCACTTAAAACATAGTAGACATGAAAACCGTTCTGGCTGAGACAGGACGGTTTTTTATTTGCAGAGACAATGGAAAACTAAGTTTATTGGAAACGCGATTGACAGAAGTCATTTTAGAGAGTATACTGACCGTGAGTCAATAAACAGAATGAACATTCGGTCGGTATGGGATTTGACATGATAAAGCGGTGAAAGAAACGAGGAGGCGTATTATGCAGTACAGGACTATTCCCAAAACAGGTGACAAGATTTCGGCTGTCGGATATGGATGTATGCGACTGCCAACACGGGCTGGACGCATAGATGAGGCAAAAGCGGAAGCACAGATGCTCTATGCCCTGGACCAGGGCATCAACTACTTTGATACAGCACTGCCCTACCATAACGGCGAAAGCGAGAAGGTACTGGGCAGGATTTTCGAGAAGAACAAGCTGCGCGACAAGGTGAAGTTTGCCACAAAGCTGCCGCCTTTCAGAGTAAAGACCAGAGAAGACATGGACCTGATTCTTGACGGACAGCTCAAGAGCTTGCGTACGTCTTACATAGACTATTATCTTGTTCACGGCATTCAGTCGCAGGAGGAATGGGACCGCATGATGGGGCTGGGCATTCTGGATTTTCTTACGGAGGCCAAAGCGTCGGGAAAAATCGGAAATGTGGGCTTTTCCTATCATGCGGACAGAAACAGCTTCAAGGGTATAATCGATGCTTATGACTGGGAGTTTTGCCAAATCCAGTACAGCTATCTTGATGAGAACAACCAGGCAGGCAAGGCGGGACTCGAATACGCAGCCTCAAAGGATATTGCTGTTTTCATTATGGAACCCCTTCGTGGCGGCATGCTCGTAGGCAAGCTGCCTAAAAAAGTCCAGGAGATTTATGACAAAGAGGGTCGACGAAGTGCTGCAGATTGGGCCTTCAGTTGGGTTCTCAACCACAAGGAGGTCACATGTGTCCTCTCAGGAATGAATGTGGATGCGCATATAAAAGAAAATATTGAAATCGCAAAAAAGGCCTTGCCAGGCAGCATGCCTGAAAAGGATATGGCAGTTATTGAAAGGGTCAAGAACCAGTTTGAAACCATGATGAAGGTGCCGTGTACGGGCTGCGCCTATTGCATGCCATGTCCGGCCGGTGTAAATATTCCAGCCTGTTTTGAGCAGCTCAACAACAAATCCTACTTTGGACTTCTGATGGCAAAAGGCATGTACATCATGCAGACTTGTGGGCTGATGTCGGAATCTACAGCCAAAGCCTCCCAGTGCATCAACTGCGGAAAATGTG